>DATCRM010000137.1:0-2220 GCA_036568985.1 Lacunisphaera sp.
CCGCCGGCAATTTCGCGTACGCGACCGGGACATGGACGGCTACCTGGACGTGCAATTCGCGGCGGAAAAATCCGAGGAGACCGGCCGGCTGATCTACATGCCGTTCATGATCCAGTTCCTGTTCATTCTTTCGCGCAACAGCTATTTCGATCACTGGACCTGGCCGGCGACATTGGTGTTCATCTTCGTCGGCAACTTCTTCCTGGCCTGCACCGCGTGGGGCATCCTGCGTCATTCGGCCCGGAACATCCGGAAGCGGGCCCAGGAGGACCTGCGCGAGGCCATTCACCAAGCGGCCCTCCTCGGGGATCCCGACAAAAACCGCCATGACGATCTGCTGAAGATGCAGCAGCGGATCGAGGAGGAGCGTCGCGGCGCCTACGCCCGATTCATCCAGGATCCAGCCCTGCTCGCCATGCTGCTCCCGAGCGGAATCTTCGGCGTCCTGAGCATCCTCTTCCGCTTGCTCTTCGCCGGCACCTGATCGCTTTCAACCCACCCATTATGAACCCGCATCACCCATATCATCCGATCATCTACGTCCGCGGCTTCGCCGCGACCCAGGGGGAAATCGAGGAAACCGTCGCCGATCCCTACATGGGTTTCAACCTCGGCTCGACCAAGAGCCGGCAGGTCTGGACGGGCGATCTCAAGAAATTTTTCTTCGAGTCGCCGTTGGTGCGACTCCACACCGATCACGGCTACAAGGACGTTTATGAGGAGGGCGAGGACCTCGTCGCCTCCGACCGCACCGACATTCCGATCGGTTACCGGTCGGTGGTGATTTACCGCTACTACGACGAGGCCTCGGAAGCCTTCAGCGACGGCGAAACTCCCCCGATCGAGCAATTCGGCATCGGCTTGGGCAAACTGATCCTGCGCCTGCGCGACCGTATCTGCGGCAATCCGGAAAACGGCGTCACGCCCAAGGATTTTCGCGTCTACCTTGTGGCCCACTCGATGGGCGGACTCGTCTGCCGCTGCTTCCTGCAAAACCCCAAGCTCGGCATCGGAGCCAAATTCGCCCTCAACAAGGCGGATATCGCCGGCCTCGCGGAAGCGCGCACGCTGGTCGACAAGCTCTTCACCTACGCCACTCCCCACAACGGCATCGACCTCCGCATCGTCCGCAACGTTCCGGCCTGGGCGAGCTTTGGCGACGTGAACAATTTCAACCGCGAACGCATGGCCGGTTATCTCGGCCTGAAGCCCACCGGCGACGATGTGTCCGACCTCGGTTCTTTTCCCGCCGATCGCGCCTTCAATTTGGTGGGCACCAATCCCCGGGACTACACCGTGATGAAAGGGCTCTCCGCCTGGGCCGCAGGCGACGACAGCGACGGACTCGTGAAGATCGACTGCGCCACGACCCACGGCCGCGACGCCGACAACCGCGAAGTCTCATCGCCGCGCGCGTTCGTCCACCGCAGCCATTCCGGCCATTACGGCATCGTCAACTCCGAGGAGGGTTACCAGAACCTGACGCGCTTTTTCTTCGGCAACGTGCGCATCGACGGCGTGCTCGACATCGACGAGGTGATCCTGCCCGACGAGGTTGAGACCGCCCTGGCCGACATGCCCCCCAAGGAACGCCATCGTTTCAAGGCCTCGTACCAGTTCGAAGTCGCGGTCAGCATCCGGAACTGCCAGTGGCAGATGCACCGCCGCAACGTGCGCGAAAACTCGGCGATTTTCCGCACCTACGAGGAACTTTTCCCGCGCGGCGCCGACGGCGTGCGCCGGCCGGACCGGGCGCAAAGTCCGCACCTTTTCTCCGCCTTCCTCGACCAGGCCAAGAGTGTGAAACGGACGAAGTCTGTCAGCCTTGCTTTCGACGTCTCCGTCCTTGTCCCCGACTACACCATCGACGGCGTGTTCATCTTCAAACGCCACTACGAAGGCGGCTACATCTACAACGAAAAGATCATCGTCGAGGCCACGCCCGACGAAAAGGCGCTGGGAGGATGGCGCATCAACTATGGCTACCAGCAGGACACCCCAAATCTCGCGCGGAAGGTGGCCGACACGCATGTGCTGCCCGACGGCAAGGGCATCGGCTTCGAGATCGAAGTCGTCAAAAAGACCCGCCCGGGGATCAAAGCCCAGCTCCGCATCGAAGCGCGCAACTGGATTTGATCTAGAGCTTCCATGTCCAGACGCCACATCCCGTCGCTCCAAGCTTTGCCATGCCTATCCAGAGCGGAGCATGCAATCGGAGAA
>DATCRM010000138.1:0-4274 GCA_036568985.1 Lacunisphaera sp.
GGCGGGGTGAGTTTCGCGGCGTTATGTCGCCGCTTTGGGATCAGTCGTAAGACCGGCTACAAATGGCGGGTGCGCTTCCTGCAGGGCGGGGCCGAGGCCTTGCTCGATCGTCCGCGAGGCCGAGGCCGTCGGTGCAACCAGACTTCGACCAACCTCGAAGCGGTGGTGGTGGCCTGTCGCAAACAGCACCCAACCTGGGGGCCACGCAAACTCCACCGGCGGCTGGAAAATCTGGGCCGCAAAAACCTGCCCGCGGTCAGCACCTTTGCCCGCATCCTCCGGCGGGAGGGTTGCATTGCTCCGAGCGAATCGCTGGTCCGTCAGCCGTGCCAACGCTTCGCTCGCGCCGAGCCCAACGAACTTTGGCAAATGGACTTCAAGGGGCACTTTGGCCTCCAGCGTGGCGGCCGCTGCCATCCCTTCACCGTGCTCGACGACTGCTCGCGTTATCTCGTCGGTCTGCACGCCTGTGCCGACGAACAAGGCGCGACTGTCCGCCAGCATCTGGAGCGGATCTTCACGCGCTACGGCCTGCCTGACTCCATCCTCTGCGACAACGGCGCGCCGTGGGGCGGCATCGCCGAGCACACCGCCCTGACGGTCTGGCTGCTGCGCTTGGGCGTGCAGGTCATCCACGGCCGTCCCCGCCACCCGCAAACCCAAGGCAAGGACGAGCGCTTCCACCGCACGCTCCAAACCGATCTGCTTGCCCGCCACGACTGGCGTGACCTTGTGCAAGCGCAACGCCGCTTCCACGTCTATCGCCAGCTCTACAACCATCAGCGCCCGCATGAGGCGATCGACCTGAACGTACCCGCCGCACGTTACAGGCCCAGTGCGCGATCGCTGCCACCACGTCTGCCCGTGGCGGAATATGCCAGCGGCACACTCGTGCGCCCAGTCAAGAGCAAGGGCGAGATCACCTTCCGCAACCGCTTCATCTATGTTGGCCGAGCTTTCATCGGCCTGCCTGTCGCCCTCCATCCGCTCGCCGCCGACGGACATTATCGCCTTTGCTATGCCGCTTTCACCCTCGGGCTGATCGACCTCTCCACTCCCACCGCCCGCCCCAAAGGCCACTATCACTCACTCCTGCCTTTCGATCCCATGTGTAACCCTTAACCCGGTACACCTGTTACCCTTGACCCGAGACTATACAGGCCCGGTCCGCCGCGAAGACAATATCGCGTTCCCGGCGCACTCGCCGTCGCCAAGGCTGCGCCGCGGCGCACCGGGCCGGTGCGCCCTACCTGTCGCGCCTTCAGGCGATGCTCGATTAGGTGGCAATGGCTGGAACCCACGGGATGAAAGCACCGCGATTGCGAATCATTCTTCGCTTCGCCCGGCCGGACAAAACTGCTAGCCGTTGGGCCATGAAATTTCGCGCATCCCGGGCCCTTGCGCCACTGTCCTGCTTTGTCGTCCTGCTGTTGTTCACCACGAGCCTCCGGGCTTGGGATTACGTCGGCCACCGCATGGTCAATCAACTCGCCCTGGCCGACCTGCCGTCGGATTTTCCGGCCTTCGTCCGCGAGGCCGCGGCCGCCGAGCGCATCGCCTTCCTTGCCGGAGAACCGGATCGCTGGCGCAACGTCGATCCATGGCTCCGGCAGAACGGACCGAGCTGGACCGATCACTTTCTCGACGCCGAGCAACTGGAGTGGGCGGGACTCGACCCGCATGCGCTCCCTTCGTTGCGCCTGGACTTTGCCGTCGCCTTCGCCGCTGCCCGCGCGGCCCACGCGGATCGTTTCCCGTCGGTCGATCCGGCAAAAAATGCCGACGGGGTGCGGCAATGGCCGGGCTTCCTGCCTTGGTCCATCACTGAGTGGGTGCATAAGCTTCGCTCCGCTTTCGCCTGCCTGAAGGCCTTCGAGGAGATGGGCGGCACGGCCGAGGAGATCGCCAACGCCCGGGCAAACGTCATCTACACCATGGGCGTGCTCGGTCATTATGTCGGCGACAGCGCACAGCCGCTGCACACGACCGAGCATTACAACGGCTGGTTCGGGCCAAATCCGCAGGGCTACACAACGTGGCGTGGCATGCATTCATGGGTCGACAGCGGGTTCATCGCCAAGGCGGGCATCACGGACGACCTGCTCAAGCCCCGGCTGAAAGCCCCGGCGGCCTTTGTTTCCGGACCGCGAGCCGATGGTCGCGATCCGATTTTCGTGGTAGTCATGGATTGGTTTCTCGAGCAACACGCGCTGGTCGAACCTCTCTATAAAATGGAGAAAGCCGGACTCCTCGGTCACGACGAACAGCCCATCACATCCGAGGCCCGAACCTTTTTCGAAGGCCAGCTGCTTCGCGGCGGTGAAATGCTGGCGGCTCTTTGGGTCACGGCCTGGCAGTCGGCGCCGCTGGACACGTACCTGCGCGGCCAGCTCGCGAAACGACAGGGAATCAATCTTCCCGCGGACAAATGAACCTGCTCAATTCACTCGCTTTGATTGCACTTGGAGGCGCCGCCGGCTCGGTCGCCCGGGCCTTGGTGGCCCTCGCGCTCCCGGCGCGCTTTCCGTGGGCCACGTTGTTGGTCAACGTCTCGGGGTCGCTGCTGATCGGCTGGCTCATGGTGCGGATCGGTCCGGTGGAGCAATCGTCTGCGTCGCCCCTGCGCAGTCTGCTGGTCGTGGGTTTCTGCGGCGGTTTCACGACCTTTTCCACCTTTAGCTGGCAGACGCTGGATCAAATGGTCCGCGGTCAATGGGGCGCGGCGGTCGCCAATGTGCTGCTGTCGGTTGCGCTCTGTCTCTTTGCCGTGTGGCTGGGCTTCCGGCTGGGCCGGGTATGAAGATTTCGACTGTAGGAGCCTGCTTGCAGGCGATTCGAGCGCGGGTCGCCTGCAAGCAGGCTCCTACGGCATGGCTGACCGGATTATTTCTACTGACAATGCCCGTTGCCACGATCCGGGCCGACGATCTGTCGGCCCGCTTGGTTATCCTTGCCAACTCCCGCCAACCCGAGTCCGTGGCGCTGGCGCGATTTTATGCGGAGCAGCGCCACGTGCCGATGGCCAACATCATCGCCTTGCCGATGCCGGAGGAGGAGAGTGTCACCTGGCGTCAGTTCATCGACCAAGTCTGGCTGCCGGTGCAGGACGAACTTTATCGCCGGGGCTGGATCGAGGGCACGGCCAGCAGCCTGTTCGACCGCCTCGGTCGGGGACGCTATGCCTTCACCGGCCATCGGATTTCCTACCTCGTCGTATGCCGGGGCGTGCCACTGCGCATTTACAACGATCCGACATTGCTGCCGCCGGCAACGGGCCGAAAAGTCACGGAGCAGTTCAATAAAAACGAAGGCGCCGTGGACGGGGAACTGAGTCTTTTGGCGCTCGGCAATTACGAAATCACCGGCCTGATCGGCAATCCGCTGTTTGCACAGCAGGGCGTAACGACTCTCGATGCCGCCCAAGTAGTGAAGGTCTGCCGGCTTGACGGACCCACATGGGAAAGCGTCCGGCATCTCGTGACGTCGGCCCTCGAGGCCGAGCGGGTTGGCCTGGCCGGCCGGGCTTACGTCGACCTGAAGGGACCGCATGCGGAGGGCGATGGCTGGCTGGGCGCGACGCGCGACCAGCTGCGAGACCTGGGTTTCGATGCCGACGTCGAGGAAACTTCCGCAGTGTTTACCGGGGGGGCGCGGTTCGATGCGCCCATTTTCTATTTTGGCTGGTATACCGACAACCTGAACGGGCCGTTCGCGCGCGAGGGCTTTGCGTTTCCGGCGGGAGCCGTGGCGCTGCATATCCACAGCTTTTCGGGACAAACCCTGCATTCCGACACGACCGCATGGTGCGGGCCGCTCGTGGCGCGCGGGGTGACCGCAACCGTTGGCAACGTCTTCGAACCCTTCCTCGAGTTCACCCACCGTCCCAATCTGCTGCTACGGGCTCTCAGCGAAGGCCGTAATTTTGGTGATGCGGCCTATTATGCGTTGCCGGCCTTGAGCTGGCAGGCGGTTGCCATCGGCGATCCGCTGTACCGGCCGTTCAAGATCTCGCTGGCCGAACAGCTGGCCAAGGCAGCGACGCTCGGCCCGGCGCGGGCGGCTTACGTCTGGTTACGCCAGGCCAACCTGCTGGAAAAGAGGGGCCAGAAGGCGGATGCGGCGGCGGCGTTACACGCCGCGGAACGCAGCGTACGATTGGCGGGCAACGCCCCGCTGGTGGCGGATGTCGCACGGCGGCTGGCGCGCTTGGACTCGGGCGCGACCGGACAAGGCGATGCTCCGTTGGTGGTGAAGTAGCCATACTGTAGCGGCGG
>DATCRM010000139.1:0-2526 GCA_036568985.1 Lacunisphaera sp.
GGGATTGTGGGAAACTTTCACGCCGTTGTCGGCGAACATCTGGATCTCGTCGTTGCTGAGCCAGACGCAGTGGACGGCGAGGAACTCGGGGCCGAGGACGCCGAGGGCGTTGAGATGCGAGACGGTGCTGAGGCCGCGGCGCTTGGCGGCCCATTGGTTTTCGTAGGGAATTTCGGCGACGTGCATGTTGACGAGCGTGCCGCGTTCGCGGGCGAGCTGGCTGGTGCGGAGGATGAGGTCGTCGGAGTTGTTGAAGATGGTGCGCAGGCCGAAGCAGGCGCGGATGCGGCCTTCGGCCTTGCCGTGCCAGGTGTCGAAGTCCTCGACGTTACGGCGCAGCGATTCGGTGGTGCCGATCTGCCAGGGGCTGGGCAGGCCTTCGCCGTCGTCCATGGTGGAGCGGCAGAGGATGGCCTTGAGGCCGAGCTCGGTGACGGCGCGGCCCATGCCGTTGACGTGCTGGCCGCCGGCTTCGCAGAAGGTGGTGACGCCGCTGCGGATGAGCTCGATGCCGGTGAGGAGGGAGCTGAGGTAGCTGTCTTCCTCGGTGAGCGTGCTTTCGTAGGGCCAGATGCGCTGGTGCAGCCAGGTGAGGAGGTCGACGTCGTCGCCGAGGCCGCGGCCGAGTTGCTGCGAGGTGTGGACGTGGGTGTTGATGAGGCCGGGGAGGATCCATTTGCCGCTGAGGTCGATTTTTTCGGCGTCGGGCGCGGCGAGGGGAAGCACTTCCGCAGTGGGGCCGACGGCTGCTAGGGTTTTGTTCTCGATGAGGACGGCGCCGTTGGGGATGAGTTCGCCGGTGCCGTGCATGGTGAGCACGCCGGCGTTGTGGAGGAGGGTTTGCGGCATGTGGTGCGGTTAGCAGGAGCGGTGCCGGACTGGGGTGTCTGCTTGGAGGGACGGGCTCCTGCCCGTCCGCGACGCTTCTTTTTCCGGGAAGGGAACGGACGGGCAGGAGCCCGTCCCTCCAAGGGTGACTGCAATGGGCACGAGCGCTGCTTTGCCCAGCGCGATGAAAACGTGGATGGTGATGGCCCTGCTCGTGCTTGCGACCGGAGGCATGACGCAGGCTTGGAAAACGGCGACGGGCTTTGACATGGATTTCCCGCATGTGGTGGTGGAGACGCACCGGCTGACGGATCATATCTATACGCTGCTGGGCTCGGGCGCGAACGTGACGGCGTCGGTGGGGCCGGACGGGATTCTGCTGGTGGATGCGGAGTTTGAGCCGATGACGGCGAAGTTGAAGGCGGCGCTGGCAAAGTTGAGTCCGGCGCCGATCAAATACCTGATCGATACGCACTGGCATGGGGATCACACGGGCGGAAATGCGGACTTTGCGAAGGACGGGACGGTGGTGATCGCGCAGGCGAATGTGCTGACGCGGCTGGCGAATCCGCAGTTTTTGCCGTTCCTGAACATGAAGACCTCGGCGCAGCCGCCGGAGATGTGGCCGGGAATCACGTACGAGTCGGAGATGACGCTGCGGTTCAACGGGGAGGAGGTGCGGCTGTTTCATCTCGGGCCGGCGCATACGGATGGCGACACGGTGGTGTTTTTTACGAAGTCGAATGTGCTTTGCCTGGGCGATGTTTATATCAACGGGCTTTATCCGATCATCGACCGGGGGAGCGCGGGGACGATCAACGGGTATTTTCCGACGATCGACAAGGCGCTGTCGTTTTGCGACGCGAAGACGCAGGTGGTGCCGGGGCACGGGCCGGTGAGCGACCGGGCGCGGCTGATTTTTTACCGGGACATGCTGCTGACGCTGCGCGACCGGATCGCGAAGATGCGCGGGGAGGGGAAGTCGCTGGCAGAGATCGAGAAGGCGAATCCGTCGAAGGAGTTTGACGCGGAGTGGGCGAGCGACCGGGTGGGGCCGGACGGCGTGACGCAAATGATCTATGAGACTCTTGGGCCGTAATCATCGTTGGCACATGCGTTGCTTGGAGAAGTCGGCTTCTCGCGAAAGTTATGGTCGATCTCAAGATTCTTCATGTGGCGCAGGGAAAGGCGTTCGCCGACCGGGTGGTGACGAATGGACGCATCGTCAACGTGCATACGCGCGAGCTTTATCCCGGTGGAGTGGCGATCGTGGGGGAGCGGATCGCGGTCCAGGGTGACGTTGACTATACGATCGGGCCGGAGACGGAGGTGATCGATGCGGCGGGCGGGTTGATCGTGCCGGGATATCTGGAGGGGCACATTCATCCAGAGAGCTCGTGCATGAGCATGACGCGGTTCGCGGAGGTGGTGCTGTGCCACGGGACGACGTCGGTGTTCACGGACCTGCATGAGATCGGGATCGTGGCGGGGCAGCCGGGGATCGATGCGGCGCTGAAGGAGGCGAACGACGCGGGGATCAAATTTTACTGGGTGGTGCCGTCGCATATTCCGTTCTTCCCGGGCCTGGAAACGAGCGGGGCGATTTTTGACTCGAGCCACATCGGGCCGCAATTGGCGCGGAAGGATGCGGTGGGGCTTTCGGAGGTGGTGTCGTTTTATGTGAACGCGGAGCATGGG
>DATCRM010000140.1:0-3131 GCA_036568985.1 Lacunisphaera sp.
ATGTGGCGGGATTCAACATCGCCGACCGGGTTCTGCGTTTTGACGAAGCGGCGGGCCGGTTTGAGCCCGATCCGGATTTCGGCAAGCGCCTGCCCGCTTTCACCGCCCTGACCGGGCGGCCGGGCGTTGATGCCCGCGGCCGGTTATGGATGGCGGCGGACAACAAACTCCGGCTCTACGAACGCACGGCGGACGGTGGGTGGAGCGAATTGCCGGAGCAGATGCCCCCGGGGTTGCAGCCTTATTACTTCACCTTTGAGGACGGTGGTGTCGTGTGGATCCACGCCCAACGGCGCGTCACTCGCTACGATCCCGATCTGGCCGCGGCGAAGCCGGCGCCTCTGCGCGCGCTGATCACGCATGTGTCGCTGCCCGGCACCCGGCGGGAAATCTTCGAGCTGCAGAACGGACTCCCGGCTTTGGAATACACGGACAACTCGATCGTGGCCCATTTTCTTGCCCCCGGCGATCCCTTGAACGAACCGGTGGCCTTTGACGTCATGCTGGAAGGCTCCGGCGGTACGTGGACTGCGGCCGGTAGCAGCGGCTCCGCGGTGTTCAACGGCCTCAAGGAAGGGAGCTACGTGCTCCACGTGCGCCCGCGTTCGGAAACCAACACGGGAGACGAAGCCACGCTGGGCTTTTCCATCCGCCCCCCGTGGTATCGCAGTGGCGGCGCCTATGCGGGTTACGTGCTGGCCGCATTGGGCGTGATCTGGCTGGCGGCATTCCTGTACCGCCGGGAGAACTCCCGGTTGGAGCAGCTCGTGGCGCTGCGGACGCGCGAGCTGAATGACACGAACACCCGTCTGGCCAACCAGGTGGAGGAAATCCGCATGCTTTCACAGGCGATCGAGCAGAGTCCGGCGGCGATCCTCATCACCAACCCGTCGGGCACCATCGTGTTCGCCAATCCTCGTATCGCCGCGCTCACGGGTTACGCGGCAGACGAGCTCATCGGTCGCGATCTGTCCATGTTGCGACCGGCGGATTTTTCCCCGGAGCTTTCGGGGAAAATATCCAAGGTGCTCGAGGCCGGCCAATCCTGGAGCGGTCAGCTCGTCGGCCATAATCGCAACGGGGGGAGCGTGCCGGTGCGCGTCACCATCACGCCCTTGCGCAGCCCGAGCGGAAAGATCCGGCTCCGCCTGTATCTGGCGGAGGACATCACGGAATGGGTCGCCGAGCAGGAGCGCCGGCGCAAGCTCGAGAGCCAGCTGGTTCAGTCGCAGAAACTGGAGAGCCTCGGCACCATGGCCGGGGGCATTGCGCATGATTTCAACAACATCCTGACCGGCATGCTCGGTTACACGGAGCTGGCCCGCATGTCCGTGCCCGCGGACTCCGAGTTGCAGCAACAGCTGGCCGAGGTGAGCAAGGCCGGGTTGCGGGCCAAGGATCTGGTTGCCCAAATCCTGACGTTTTCCCGCCACAGCACGACCCGGCTCGTGCCCATCGATCTGGCCGGACCGGTGGAGGAGGCGGTTCGGTTATTGCGGGCGTCCACGCCGGCCACGATCGAGATCGCCGTCAGTCTGGAAAGCGGTACGGTGCGCGCGGACTCCACCCAGATCCAGCAGGTGGTGCTGAATCTCGGCACCAATGCGGTCCATGCGATGAACGGTCGCCCGGGCAAGATCACCGTCGCACTCCGACGCGTGAGCGCCTCGCCGCAACTTGCGGCTGAAGTATCCCGTCTGCCCGAAGGCGCCAGCATGTGCCTGCAGGTGAGCGACGAGGGCCACGGCATGGATGCGGCGACGATGGAGCGCATCTTCGATCCGTTCTTCACGACCAAGGGGCAGGGCGAGGGCACGGGCCTCGGGTTGTCCATCGTGCAGGGAATCGTCACGAGCCATCACGGCGCCTACCGGGTACAAAGCACGGTCGGCAAGGGCACGGTCTTCGAATTGTATTTTCCTCTGCGGTGGGAACAGGCGGTTACGCCGCCGCCGACCGGGCCGGCCCCGAAGGGCGCACGGCAGGAAATCCTGGTGGTGGACGACGAGCCGATGGTCGCCGACTACATTACCCATCGTCTGAAGCGCCTCGACTACGGGGTCACAACCTTTACCGATCCGCGCAAGGCGCTGGCGGCCTGCCAGGCGACGCCGGAACGTTTCCATGCAATCGTGACCGACCTGACCATGCCGCACCTGACCGGCGTGGAGCTCATTTCCCAGATCCGTCAATTGGGCCGGATGATTCCGTCCGTGATCGTCACGGGCTATGGCAAGGGAGCGACTGCGCACCAGTTGACCCGCTGTCAGATGCTGCACAAGCCGTTCAGCGGAGAGGATCTCGCCCGGACACTGGCCCACGTATTGCGGCTTTAACCGGTCGGTCCGGCATCACGGACGTGGGCGCGATAAAGGTTTTCAACCTCCTTGCGGGCCCAAGGTGTGCGGCGCAGGAATTTGAGGCTGGAGGAAATGCTGGGATCGAAGTTGAAACAGCGGATCCGGATGCGCCGGCCGAGCTCGGCCCAGCCATAATGCGCGACGAGTTGCGTCAGGATCGCCTCGAGCGTGACGCCATGCAACGGATCCTTCGAGGGGCGAGCGTCGTCGTTATTCTGTTTCATGGCTGCCCATGCTGGCTGACCAGTTTTGCGGGGGCCACCAGGCGCCAGGCCGTGGCGATCCGTTCCTCGAGAACACGCGATGAGACGGTATTCAGGTTGATGAGGACGGCGGGATAGTTGCGGTAATGGTCGGTGAGGGAAAAAATGTCGGGCGCCTCGTCGAGGAGCTGCTCGCGGAGCTCCATCGGGACTTTGCAGACGAGTGTCTCGCCATCCTCCCGCATGCGGAGCATGAGTTTTTTTCGCACGTAGAATGTCGGGGTGCCAAAGCAGATGCCTTCGGTGACCTCCGGCAGCGCGAGGGCGAAGCGACGGACGAGGGCAAGCGTGGCGGGCATGACGCGAGCCAGATTACTTCGCGGCTGGAATCAATCGGAAATCAACCCCGGTTGCCCGACCGGATTTGAAAAAGGCGTTACCCGATTAACCGCAGGGCGGTCTGGGCCGACTGGTTGGCTTGGCTGAGCATGGCGGTGCCGGCTTGGACGAGAATATTATAGCGGGCCATCTGGGTGGATTCCTCGGCCACATCCACGTCGCTGATACG
>DATCRM010000141.1:0-8010 GCA_036568985.1 Lacunisphaera sp.
AAGGAGCGCCGCCACCACCACCGCCTCCGCCACCACCCGAACTCGGCGGAGTGGTGGGTGTCGTCGGCGTCGTGGGCGTGGTTGGCGTGGATGCTGGAGTCAGGGAAATGACCGTGAGCGAATACGACGGGAAAGACGCGCTGAAACTCGCCCCGGAAATGCTCATGGTGGAACTCGCGAGATCCGTGGAACCGCTGCCCGTGCGCGCAGCGTCATCCTGGACCTTGCCATAGGAATACACGTTTGCGCTCGAGGCGGGCGTGAAGCCGTTCACCGCGATGCTCGCGGTGACGGAGTTCGTCGGATCCTTGTTGATTGCAAGCAGGTTCACGCCGCCCGCGACCGTCTTGACCGCGAAGACCGACAGCAGGCTGCTGCCGCTCGTCGCCTGCACGACGGTGTCGCCGTGACGGGCGAACTTGGAGAGGAGCTTGATCGCGTAGTAGGTGGGATACGCCTCGTAATAGGTCGACGGACCGCCCGCGACGGGCGAGGAAAGGATGCCGTAGTCGCCGTAGTTGCGCCAACCGTAGAGCGAGGAGCTGTTGTTGTTGGCAAAATCGGTGCCGTTGCGCGTGTCCCACCACATCAGGGCGTTGATCTCGGTCTGCATGACGTTGGCGACGCTGTCGGCGAGGAAGAGGCCATTGACGAGGCTGGTGGTCTGCTTGCCGGTGTTGGAGTAGACGGAATTGTTCTCGGTGACCACAATCTCAACGCTGGCGCCGGCGGTGCCGAGGTAGTCGCCAACCATGCGGCGGATTGCGGCGGCGTCATCGGGCCAAGTCTTGGCCTTTTGCAACAGTTTCGCGTCGGACTCGCCATTGCCCGGCTGAAGCGCCTCCGGGCCTTGCTCGTAACGATGGTAAATCACCAGATCGGGCGTCACCCCGAGTTCGCGCAGCGTGGCCAGCACGACCGGCGTCCAGCCCGTGCGACTGACGCCGGTGCGGGAGTTGGTGACGGAACGCGTGTAACCGTTCGCGTAGTCGGTCTCGCTGGCGGTGACGACCACGCCCACTTTGATGGTCGGATCGACCGCCTTCATCTTCTCGATGTAAACCTTGGCGCGCTGCGCATACGTGGTGGGATCGTGGGGCTTGCTATTGAGGTCCGTTTCCCATGGCTGGCCGTAGCACTCGTTGCCGATTTCCCAGTACTTGAGGCCGTAGGGCGTGGCGCGACTTGCACGCAGGAAATTCATGCCGTCGTCGGTGGCGAGGGGCGCGGCGGCGCGGAGGGCGGACCCAGTGCCGGCGCTCTGCCAGTCGTAGCCGGAAGTGTCAGCGCCGATCGTGGTCGTGCTGGTCGTGGCGGCGTTGGCGTAGGCGACCCAGGCGGCGGCCTCTTCCGGCGTACCCGAACCGTAGTTCACCGTGACGAAAGTCTGCGCATTGAGCCCGGTGATGAGGTCGGCGAAATTGCGCATGCTCGACCACCAGGTCCAGGTATTGTTCTGGCCCGGATTTGCCCGGTCGATGCTCTTGTTGAGGCGCCAATGGTATTCGTCGGACAGCGAGCCGCCCGGAATGCGAATGGTGCGGATGCCCGCCTCCTGCAACAGCGAGATCGTCTGGCTGGTGGCGGCATGCGGGTCCCAGATGACGGCGTTGATGCCGAAAACGCGTTCATCCACCGCACGGACGGTGGTGGCGGTATTGATGGAGACGCTCACGCTTTGGGCCAGCGCGAGTACGGGACACGCCAGCACGAGGACACGGAGGCGCTTAATGGAGGCAGCCGCGATATTCATAGGGGTAGAAAGGCACTGCTAACTATACCCATAATACCCTGCCGCGCGAAACTCCGCCATGAGTTGCGTGTCCGACGCGTTGAGAGTTTTTACTCCTATCACCGACATTCAAAAAAAGCGCAGGATGCTTCCGCCGGATGACACCCCACAGGCCCAACCCAGGCGCGCACCGACCATCCAAAATGCCGTTGTCGTGCGTCGGCGAAATCCCGTTAGCTTATCATTATGAAGACCTCACCATGCTTCCGGATTCTGATCCTCGCTGGCTGTCTGGCCGCCCTCGGATTGCTGGCCGGTTGTTTCGAGACCAAGCAGGAATTCATCCTCAATCCCGATGGCTCGGGCAAGGTGGTTCATGAATCCAAATTTCAAACCGTCGACTTTTCCGGCGGCAAACGGGTCTCCGACAAACAGCTGAAGGCCGCCGTCGCGGAAATCATCAGCAAGGCCCGTGGCGTGGACGCCTGGCGGGACGTCAGCTACGAACTGCTCGACGACGGTCGGATCGCGTTCAAGGGCACCGCCTATTTCCGCAATCTCTCCGCCCTCGATATTCCCAACCAAACCATGCTGGAATTCGACTGGACCGCCGCCGCAGACCATACCGGCACGCTCACCATGCGTTCCAAGGAAGCCGCATCGGGCAACAAACCGGCCGCGATCAAGAACCTCCCGCCGGAAAAGATCGCCCAGGAGCTCAAGGAGAGTCGCGCAAAATACCAGCAGATGAAGCCGATGATGGCGATGATCATGGGCTCCATGAAACACGACGTGGTGTTCCACCTGCCGGGCCGGCCGGTCAAATCATCCGCCTTTCAAAAAGATCCGACGGGCGGGTTGAGCCTGAGCCTCGACGGCGGCAAAATGCTGCAGGCGATGGAAAGCCTGATCAACGACGATGCCTGGATGGCCCGCAATTCGGGCGTGCTGGATCCGGAATCCGCGCCGCCCATGGATGAACAGATGAGCCAGTTCCTGTTCGGCGAAAAAGGTCCGGTGCAGGCGACCGTGACGGATCTGGGCAGCCCCGCCTTCGATTACGAGACCGAGGTGACGGCCGCCCGGGAGAATTTCGCAGCGGTGCAGCAACAGCTCGGCACCGGCCCGGTGGCGGTCGCCCCGCCGGCTCAGGGCGGCGAGCTGAAAAGCCTGAAGGTGGTTGGTGTTCGACTTGTGCACGCCACGGATGAACAGCTCGAACTTCAACCCTTGAACGCGTCAGCGGGCTACACGCTCGCGTTGCTCGCCGAACTCCCGGGCAGCGTCCACGCGATTTCCGACGAGAGCGGTCTGGACACCGCCATCGCGAGCGATGGCACCGACTTGTTGCCGGAATCCGAATTCAAGCGGCATTTCTCCTTCCCCAAGCTTTCGCCCGACAAGGCGTCCGTGCTCATCGAGGCGGAAATGACCGCGCCCGGACCGGGCGTCACCGGACTGAAAGAATTGTCCGGCCATCTGCGCTACACCGTGGCCGGTGCCACATCCGAAACCGATCTCGGCTTCGCCAAACTGGCCGCCAACGCCAAGGGCAAGGAGCTCGGCGCGGAAATAAAATCCTTCGGCGACAAGGCGGATGACGGATCCCAGCAGATCGAACTGCAGCTCGATCTCGAACCCGACACCCTGAAGGCACTTTACCTCGTCACCGGCAGCGATCGCACCGAGCTAAAACAGCGCGGCTACGGCGGCGGCGGCGGCACCTACGTCTATACCTACGAGTCCGAAAAGTCCTTCCCACCCAAATCACGCCTCGTGGCCGAAACCTACGCGCAGATGGAAACCTACGATGCGCCCTTCAAGCTGACCAATCTCACCCTGCTCGGCGAACCCGCGGACGCGAAGTAGGCCCGGCAAGGATTAATCACGGAACATACAGAACACGGAAGGATTCAGACGGGTATTCCGGAACTACAGGAGGGGCTTTTCCGTCCGCCAAAGCCTTGGCAACGGCGGAACGCCCCGACCCGGTTTGTCCACGGATTGCACGAATAAACACGGATACGACCACGGCAGGGTCGGTTGCCCTCAACCGCCTTCCCCTGAGCGATCGGAGCAAAGTAACCTGTGCCTTGCTCGCCGTCACTCTTCCCGCCCCGGTTTCGCGTTCAGCGCCGCCAAGTATTGCTGCAGTGCCTGCACGAATCTGCTCTCGCCCAGCACGCGACCAAAATCAGGTTTCCAAAGTTGTTCGGACGAAAATGCCAGGCCTTCCCCGTTTCGGTTCAAGGCCGCGGCACTCGCCTTCAACTCCCAGATCTTGTCGGCGGCAGGCAGGTCTTGCAGCGCTCGATCCGCCGCGGCCAGCGCGTGCCAAAGACGAGACGGATCGCTCACCTGCGCCAGATCCGGCGAGGCATGCCGGCGAGCCGGGTCGAGTTCCAGCAGTTTGAACATGAGATCGTCCCGCTGTCGCGGGGTGAACTTCAGTTCCCGCTCCAGGCCGGCGAGTTTGCTCCAGGCGTTCAGATAGAGCGGGTCGAGCTGTACGGCCTGGCGATAAAGCTCCGCGGCCTCCGCCGGTCGCTTTTGTTCCTCCCGGAGATAGCCCAACAGATAATGCAGCTGCGGCTGTTTCGGACGCGCGGCGAGCATTTTCGTGAAAACCGCCTCGGCCACACCCTGCGACCGCTCGCCGGCAAACACGTGCTCGCAACCGAAGCAATGGCTTTCGACCCGGCCGAAGCTGTCCGGCATCAGCTCAAAGGCCTTCCGGTAATGCTCGACCGCTTCGTCCATTTTCCCTTCGCCGGCGAGGCGTACGGCCAGCCGTGATTGGATGCAATACGCGTCCTGGAAGAAGCCCAGCGACTCGCGATACAGCCGGATGGCGCGGGTATAAGCGCCAGCGTTGAACCAGCGGTCGGCGGTTTCGGAAAGCCGGATGGCCTTCACCACTCCCTCGAAGAACGCCGCCTTGGCCGCGTCGCCCCGCGCAGCCTGGGCCCGCGCCATCAGGGCATAAACCCGCATGCGATCACCCCGCCCTTCCTCGCCATCGGAAGGGTCGATGGCGATCGCCGCCTCAAGCGAGGCCACCGCCTGGTCCAGTTCTTTTGTGTCGAGCTGGAGCTTGGCCTGCCAGATCAATGGCCTTTCCTGATAGCGGTCGGTGACCGCAAGCTTCGCCAGCAAAGGCCGGGCTTCCGGCCCGACCAGCGCCAGATAGTTTTCGTAACCACTGTCGGCGCCCGGCGCCGCCACGAGCTGCGCTTCAAGGAGCCTGCGGGCCAGATCCGCCCGTCCTTGCTTCAATGCGACCTGCGCAAAATACACGCCGAGCGGTTTCCGATCGGAGTCAATGGTGGTGGCCAGCAGCTCCGCGGCATCCCTCGCGCCCCACCACGGGCTTTCCTCAATCAGCCGGACCGTGTCGCCCCAGCGCTCCAAGCCGGTCAGCGCGCGGAGTTGCTCCCGGACCAATCGCTGGGCGGTGTAGGATGAAACCCGCGTGGCGTGCTCTCCTTCCGCAGTCGCCTGCGCCTCATCGGCATTTCGCAAAGCCTCTCCGGCGATACGCTCCGCTTCGGCCAGCCGGCCTGCGCCGTTCAAAGCGGTGACCAGCATAGCGGCGAGGTCCAACGCCTTGTCGCGGTGCAGGGTGCGGCATTTCTGCAAAACCTGCTCGGCGGCCGCCTGTGCGGTAGTCAAGGCATCCTGGTCTCCTTGCAAATCGGTCAGTTGGATCAGCCGCTCGCAAATGTCCATTTGGGCATCCAGCTCATCCGGCGTTTCCGCCGGAGACGCCACCAGCGACCGCAACCGCTTGTCTGCCGCGGCCAGGTCATCCGTGGCCAGTTCGACGTCGGCTTGCATCCGCTGGACCCGCAACCGGTCCATGCCGGCGAAGGCCCCCTGCTCCGCCAGCGAACGGATCAGCGTCTGCAATTCGATCCTCCGGTCGAGTTGGGCGGAAAGCCGGTTGAAACGGTCCCATTCGGTGGTCGCCGGATGCCGGCTCAGCCATTCGCGCAGGAACTGCCACAGAGACTCGGCGTGGCCCCCGCGCTCCAGCGCATCCAGCATCTCATAGGGCAATTCCAATGAATTGCCATCCTGCTGGCCGGCCAGCTGCACAGCTTCGGGCACCCGGTCCTGCAGGATGAGTGCCGCCAAGTAGTAACCGCGGGCGCGCTGATACTCGTAATCCGGTTGTTTCGGCTCGCCGAAACGCGCCCGCAACGCCTCGAACAAAGCGGTCCCTTCGGCGTGCTGCGTCAATCCCCAGGAGGCCACCTTGAGCCGGGCCACCTCGGCCAGGGCCAGCTTCCGGGCCAGTTGGGCGGTGGCGTCGCCACAGATCGCGGTCCCCAATTTGACCGGAAGGGGAAAGGCGCGGCGCAACAACGCTTCGGCCCGTTCAGCCCCGACCGCCTTGACCAAGTCCGGCAACTCGAGGCTCGGTATATACTCGTCCCCCACCTCCTGCGCATACTGGCTCCGCACATAACGGGCGATCACGGCGTTCTGCTGGTAGGGCTCCAAGGCTGCCTGGTCGGCGCCATGAGCCGCTTCGTATTCCTTTTGCAGCTCATCCATCTTCTGGCGCGCTGCCGCTTCGTCCTTGGTCTTTTCATATTCCTCGTAAACCTGCGCCATCCTCCCCTGCATGATTTTTCCGGCCTCGAGAAGGCGATGCAAACGCGCCAGATTCTCCTCGCCGCCGATGGCCTGCTTCACTGCGGCCATATCCACCGGTTCCAGCATCACCAGTTGGTCCTCGAAATATTTCATCTGCTGCTCCAACGATGCGGCCTCCCCCGCGCCTCCGGAGAGGACTTGCCGGAGATTCTCCACGGCATAGCTGGCCGCGGTGGCCTCAGCCGGATCCGCCGGTGCCGGGGGCAAGGCGGCGAGCACCTCGTCTTTTTGACCAAGGAGATAACCGAGCAACCATGAACCGGCCTGCAGCCGCTGCCGTTCGACACCTTCGGGCTCGCTGGCCACCGCAGCGGACAGTTGCGCACGCAAGTCGGACCAGCGTCCGGGCTCCGGCAGGGCCTTCAGCAGAGCTGTCCACCGCAGCGGCGGCGGCATGTGCGCCGCATAGGATCGGTCGTGCTCGAGACCGGGCTGTGCGGCGTAGCTCTTGAACTGGCCAATCCAAGGCTCCACCGGTTCTGGAGCGGCCCGGAGCGTGGCTCCGGCCAGACCGGCAATTAGCAGGAGCATGAAACGTACGCGCCCCAGCGGGGCCGCGAAAGCAAGCGAGGGAGAACACATGGGAATAAATTCGATCAGGTTGCGTTGGCCCGCACTCGCGAGGACACCGCGCCCCCATGCCATGGCAATCGGAATATTCCCTGACGCCGAAAGTTGACACGGATGTCACGGCCAGCGGCCTGAACTATCGGAGAACACGGCGGCTGCTTTCCGCCTGGGGAGAAGCTCGAACACTGCAAAATCGTCGTTCACGATAAGACACGAACCGGCCCTAAATCAAGGTAGGGGCGGTTGCCTCAACCCCCCTGCTCGGAAAGAACGGCATCGCACGACGCCATATCAATTCCCGCAGCCCGACCACTTTCGATCCCCGCTGGATCACGCCGGAGTAGCCCAAGGTGGTTTCGCCACAGAGAAAGGCAGAAGGGACACGGAGGCGACAGAGCCACCTCAGTGCGTTCTGTGACGAGATCGCCTCGTGTTTCGTTCGGGATCCGCTGCACCGGAAGTCGCCGCAGAACCGGCAGGGCGCGACCGCGGGGCGGGCCGCAAGGACACCGGGACCTCCGACTGGCGTCTTTACTTCTTTTCCTTGAACACCGTGTCGATCGCGATGGCGGCAGCCACGAGCAGCGCGTTGTTCGATGTGCCGTCCTTGATTTCGACGATGTAATTGTCCGCCGACGTGAAGAGCTCCTTGCCGAGGCCTGCCCATTTCTTGGTGACGAGCCCCATTTCCTTGCCGGTCAAGTCGAGGAATTTGAAATTCCAACCCTTCCAATCGCCCTTCACGTCGGCGAATTGCTGGCCGTCGGGACTGAACACGAGAAAGCCGCCGCCGAGGCTCATGATCTTCGACTTGAAGAACCCCAACTGGACGCCGTTGCCGTCGGCCACCGTCACCGTCTTGCGCAGGAAACCCACGTTGCGCCGGAGCACCAGCACAGGTGGCTGATTGGCGCCCGTCGCGATCTCGACGCGCGCCGGCATGAGCGACTTGTCGATCAGCAACCGGAAAAACTTCACCAAACCGCTGACTTTTTCCTGGGCGATGCCTACGACGGCTTTGGTGTCGGGATCGATGAGGTCATAGG
>DATCRM010000142.1:0-4256 GCA_036568985.1 Lacunisphaera sp.
CGGCATCATCACGTTCAAGGACCGGCTTTGTTGCATCGCCGGCATCGCCGGCACGAACCAGTTTGATTCGATCATGGTCGTGGACGTGGAGAAGGAGTTTTCCTCCCTGCTCACCGGGCACGCAGATTTGTTGCCGGCCGACGTGAAGCCCGAGGTGTTGGAACGGGTCATCGGCGTGGCGACCGAGCTCGCGGTCGAGGGTCGCGAGGGCCGGCCGGTCGGCTGCCTATTTGTTCTGGGTGACAGCGAAAAGCTGGAACAGCTGACCAAGCCTCTCGTGCTCAATCCATTTTACGGGTACAAGGAGGAGGACCGGAACATCCTCAATCCGTTCATGGACGAGACCATCAAGGAGTTTTCTTCCATCGATGGAGCGTTCGTCATCCGGGGCGACGGCGTGGTGGTGGCGGCAGGCTCGCTGATCCAGGCGGCTGATTACAACCATGCCCTGCCGAGCGGGCTGGGTTCGAGGCATGCGGCGGCGGCGGCGATTTCCGTGGCGGCCAATTGCATCGCGCTGGTCGTCTCATCCAGCACCGGACAAGTGACCCTCTTCCGCCGCGGGGTCATGATGCCCCTGACGGAAAAGAAGGTAAGCGCCTGAGGGATTATAAGTTGGGGATGTAGGGCGGGATCGCTGCTCCCGCCACGAAGCCGGTAGATTGCGCACGGGCCCGGCGGGACCGACGATCCCGCCCTACCGATGAGAATTATATTGCACGCGCGGGGGCCGCGGCTTTTCTCTCGACCCTTCCAACCCATTTAAAGCCATGCAAGAAACCGTCACCCTGGAATGCACCGAAGCCCGTAAAGAGGGCAAACCCGCCTCGCGCTACCTCACGAAGCGCAATAAGAAGACAGTCACCGAGCGCATCGAGAAGAAGAAGTACAATCCCTTCCTCAAGCGCCACACCCTCCACAAGGAGATCAAGTAAGGTCTGCTGTAGCGGCGCTCACTGAGCGCCGGGCAGGGGGGAGACCTCCGCTAAAAATTTGAAGGCCGGTTCCCGCGGGGACCGGCCTTTTGCTTGGGCTACTTCTTTATTTCGAAGGGCGGGATGCTGCTCCCGCCGCTGGCCGCCAGTTGTGCGCGGCGCGCGGCGCGCCAGCTGTCGCGGTGCTTTCGAATCCAGTCGAGCAGCGCCCGTTCGAAGCCAATGTCGTATCCGAGCCGCTCCGACTCGATCCACTTGTGTTTTAAAATCTCCTCCCGCTCCGCGAGAAACTCCTGATAGAGACTCGACTGTTTTACAAAGTCGCGATTGTCGCCGGTCTCGTGGGGATTGGGAGTGAGGGCGGACATGGTGACTCTTAATGACTATTGGATGAGTGCGCGACAATACCTGTCGGCTGAAGTTGGCCCGTCTTAAGCGTCATGCGGATGAACGTTAGAGGTGTCGTCTCAACGCTGTCAACTCGCGTGCGGCATTTTCAGCGTGCTAAACTTTCAATTTGGACAGAAGGCTCGCTGCAATGTCGCGAAACACCTCGGCAGGCCGGCTGGCGGGCGCTCCCACGGTGACCGGAAGGCCGGTGTCCCCGCCTGCCCGGATGTCGGGAAAGAGCGGCACCTGGCCAAGCAACGTGGTGCCGAGCGCCTCCGCCGTGACCGCGCCGCCACCCTCGCCGAAGAGGTTTTGCCGTCCTCCGGCCGCGTCCTCAAACCAGCTCATGTTCTCCGCCACGCCGAGCAACGGGACATTGACCTTCTGAAACATGAGTCCGCCCTTGCGTGCGATGTTGGTCGCGGCGGTCTGGGGGGTGGTCACCAAAATCGCGCCGTCGAGCGGCAGGGTTTGGACCAACGACAGCTGGGCATCGCCCGTGCCCGGAGGAAGATCCACCAACAGCAGGTCGAGTTCGCCCCATTTCACGTTTTGGACGAATTGCTGGATGGTCTTCATGATCATCGGTCCGCGCCAGACGACCGGGGTATTGTCATCGACGAGGAAACCCATCGACATGACTTTCACGCCGTGGCGTTCCAAGGGCACGAGCGTTTCGCCGTCCACCTCGGGCCGGCTGCCGCCGAGACCCATCATCAGGGGCACCGACGGCCCGTAGATGTCGCAATCCATCAGGCCGACGCGGCCCGGACGTCCCCGTTTTTCGAGCAGCTGGGCGGCGGCGCAGGCGAGGTTGACCGCGAAAGTGGATTTGCCGACGCCCCCTTTGCCGGAGGCGATGGCCACGGAATGCTTCAGGCCCGCGGGCGTCTGGCCGCCGCCGAGATTGGCCTGACCCGGCGCGGGCGGGGCCTTGGCGGCTGAAACGGCGAGCTCGATGATCACGTCCTTCACGCCGGGCTGTGCGCGCAGGCATTTTTCTATCTCGGACTTCAACATCGTCGGCACCTTCGGGTCCGACGTCGTGATGGCGACCGAAACTTTGGCGGTGCCGTCGGCGAAAGCCGCGGACCGAACGAGCCCGAAGGATACGATGTCCCGGCTGAATCCGGGATACTTCACTTGCTTCAGGGCTTCCTTGATGGTGTCAGCGGTCACGCGGTTGGGAAAATTGCTTGGAAAAGAGGTCGCTTTGACCTTGTGAGTAGGTTGCCGGGAGTAAAACAAAAACCCCTCGCGAACTTTCTCCATTACTTATCGTCCCACTCTCTATGCGTAACGCTTTTTCCCTCATCCTCGCCCTTGTCCTGGCCAGCTCTGCCTTCGCCCAATCCGGCACCGGAAAAAATATCGGCGACGTCGTCGTTCAGGCCGACTTCCAGACCACCGCCATCAGCATCACATCGTCCTCGCCCGAGTTGCAGAATCTCGCGCTGACGGCCTTCAACGCCCACGGACGCTACCGGCTCGTCGCCAGCGGCGGGGCCTTCAATGTGAGCTTCGCACCGGCCGGCGCCACCGCGGTCACGGTCACCATCACCAAGGGCAGCGCGGGGACTCCGGTTCACTCGCAGACGGTTTCCGGCACGAGCCTGCGCAACGCGTTGTTGCGCGCGGCCGATGTCGCGGTCACCAAGACCAGCGGACTGCGCGGCTTCTTCGCGGGCAAGCTCGCTTTCGTCGGGGAGCGCTCCGGCAAGACGGAGATCTACACCTCCGACTTGTTTTTCGGCGACCTCCTGAAATGGACCTCCGACGGCAAACAGGTGCTCAGCCCGCGCTGGGCGCCGGATGGCCAGCGCATCGTCTACACGAGCTACCGCACCAGCTTCCCCGACATCTACGTGCTCGAGCTCGGCACCCGGCGCATTTCGCTTCTCGCCAGCTTCAAGGGCACCAACACCGGCGGACGCTTCAGCCCCGACGGATCGCGCGCGGTGATGGTGCTGTCCGGTGAAGGTAACCCCGAGGTCTACATCGGCAATGCCTCGGGCCGTCAGCTTCGCCGCCTCACCAACACGCCGAACGTCGAAGCCTCGCCGACTTTCTCGCCCGACGGTGGACGCGTGCTCTTTGTGTCGGACTCCGCCGGCGGTCCCCAGCTTTACACCGTTCCGGCGAGTGGCGGCGCACCCACACGGTTGGCGACGAAAATTTCGGGTTACTGCGCCGAGCCTGATTGGAGCACGGCGGATCCGAGCAAAATCGTTTTCACGGCCAAAATGGGTGGCGGGTACCAGACCGCCGTGTTCGATATGAAGGCGGGCGTCAGCAAGCAGGTGACGCGGGCCCCGACCGACGCCATCGAGCCGGTCTGGCTCGCCGACGGCCGCCACATCATCTGCACCTACCGCGCCGCCAACAGCCGCGCCCTGTACATCGTCGACACGGAGACCGGCAAGGCCACCCGCCTGAGCCCCGCCGCCATGGGCAACACCAGCAGCGCCAGTTATCTCGCGCAGTGAGTTGGCAGTCATTGCGAGGAGCGAAAGCGACGAAGCAATCCAGCTGGATCGCCACGGCCCGCTATGGCGGACCTCGCGATGACAATCAGGTCCTATGAAGCTCCTTTTCATCGGCGATATCGTCGGGAAGCCCGGCCGCGAGATCGTCTCGAGCCACGTCGCCAAACTGAAAGCGGAGCGGGCGATCGATTTCGTGATCGCCAATGGCGAGAATGCCGCGGCGGGTTCCGGCATCACCGCCGCGATCACCCAGACTCTGCGCGAGGCCGGCGTGGATGCCATCACCCTCGGCGACCACGTCTGGGACCAAAAGGGTTTCGAGACGGATATCAAGGGCCTGGTCCACGTCTGTCGTCCGGCGAATCTGCCCGCGGCCAATCCCGGGCGCGATTATCTGATCCTCGAGAAAAACGGTTTCCGACTGCTGGTCTTCACCGTGCTGGGT
>DATCRM010000143.1:0-7578 GCA_036568985.1 Lacunisphaera sp.
GGCTAAGCCGGGTGATGAGCCATTGCTTGTTGCCGGGATCTTGCTTCACCAAATCGTCCATCACGGCCAGAGCTCGGGCGTAGGATTTTTCCGATGTTTCCCGCTGGCCGGTGATTTTCTCGATTTGTCCGAGGAAGGTCAGACTTTGGGCGAGTTGCAATCGCCAGCGGGCGACGTTCGGCTCCACGCGCATCAGTTCTGCATAGCGGGCCTCCATGTCGGTGTAATGGGTGACGGCTTCGGTGAGGCGTCCATCGCGGGAAGCGGTGGTCCCGAGCCAGGACGAGGCATCAGCGCGACGAACTAACAGTTCTGAATCGGTCGGGGCGGCTGCCAATAGGGGAGCGAGAGTCTTTAGCTCCGTTTGGAAACCGGCCTCGGCGTCGATAAGGTTGCCGACGCCGACATCAAGCACGGCCAGATTGTGAAAGCCATAGATCAATTCGAGCTGTACGCGCCGAGTCGGGCCCTCGACAGCCGCGAGAGCTTGCGCCGTGTCGCGGTAGCGCACGAACCAATCCCGTTCGGTGTCACGGTTGCCACGGCGCCGGGCCACAAACCCGATCCAGTATTCGGCCTGGCCGCGTTCGAACAGCATGTCGCCATTCGTGGGGTGCCTCGTGACGAGGGCGGCCGCACGGTGGTAGGCGGCTGTGAAGGCTTGTTCGGCCTCGGGGTAGCGGGCCTGTTCCATCCGGACCTCGCCGATTTGGGTCAGCGCCTTGGCCTGGCGGGTGAGGGCGGCATCGTTCAGGTCGCGCGGGTCGAGGGCCGCGAAATAGGCCATGGCTTTTTCGCCGACCGCATCGAGCAGGTTCAGTTTGCCGATCTTGGCCAGCTCGGTGCGGAAATCGCCGAGCATGAACGCGAGCAAATCCTCGGCCTGCGCCTGGCGGCGCTGGGCGTCGGCGCGCGCGGCGGCTTCGGCTTTTTCGGCGGCTTGCGCGGCGTCGCGTTGGGTGGCCGCCACATGCTCTGCACGGGAGGCGCGGACGGCCTGGAGCGTGCTGACGATGGTGCCGGCCACCAGCGCGAGGGCGACCGCAAGGGCGCTGGTGCAGGCGAGACGGTTGCGCGCGATGAATTTTTGCAGCCGGTAGACCGTCTGAGGCGGACGCGCCTCGACGGGCTCCTGCCGCAGATGCCGGCGCACGTCCTCGGCGAGCGCGGCGGCCGTGCTGTAGCGCCGGTCGCGATCCTTTTCCAGGCAGCGCATCACGATCCAGTCGAGGTCGCCCCGCAACGCGGCGGACAAGCGCGGGGCCGCCGCGCCGCGCAGGCGGGCTACGGTGGCCCGGTCGGCTTCGGTGAGCGTGGAGATCACGGTCGAGGGCCGTGGCGGGTCCACCTCGCGGATAATACGCCGGATCTCCAGCACGCCGGCGCGTACGAGTTCCTTCGGATCATAGGGCGGCCGGCCGGTGAGGAGTTCGTAGAGCAGCACGCCGAGCGCGTAGACGTCGCTGCGGGTGTCGAGATCGCCCTCGCGTTGCTCGGCCTGTTCCGGGCTCATGTAGGCGGGGGTGCCGAGGAACTGACCGAGCTCGGTGAAAACGGTCTCGGCGGTCAGCGGGCCGGTCGTGGCCTTGGCGATGCCGAAGTCGATCACCTTGGGCGCCGGAACCCCGTCGCGCAGGGAGACGAGGATATTGGAAGGTTTCAGGTCGCGGTGAATGATGCCCTTTTGGTGGGCATGCTGGAGGGCGAGACACACGCGGGAGAACAGTTCGAGCCGGGCGTCCATGGCCAGGCTATGCTCGTCGCAGAAGCGCGTGATCGGCAGACCCTCGACGTACTCCATTACGAAGTAGGGCCGGCCGGCGTCCGTCGCGCCCGCATCGTAGACCCGGGCGATGTCGGGGTGGGTCATGAGCGCGAGCGCCTGGCGTTC
Source organism: Lacunisphaera sp. (assembly GCA_036568985.1). Classification (GTDB taxonomy): domain Bacteria; phylum Verrucomicrobiota; class Verrucomicrobiia; order Opitutales; family Opitutaceae; genus Lacunisphaera. The sequence goes on from DATCRM010000143.1 coordinate 1,892, forward strand.
GGCGGCGAAGCGGGCGATGATGCTCCGCGTATCCAGACCGAGCTTGATGACCTTGAGCGCCACCCGGCGTTGAATCGGCGAGGTTTGCTCGGCCAGCCACACGACGCCGCAGCCGCCTTCGCCGAGCCGGCGGATCAACGTATAGGGCCCGATGCGCGCGCCCGCCTTTTCCTCGGCAGCGGGCGCGGGCCTCGCGATCAGCGGCTGTTCCAGGAAACTCTTGGCCGCCTCATGTCCCAGCAGGAGCGCCTCGATCCGGGCGCGCAGGATGAGATCGTTGGCGCAGGCCGAGTCGAGGAAAACCTTGCGCTTGGAGGGCGGCAATTCCAAGGCCTCGGCAAAGATGTCGTCGTCGCGATTCAAATCGGGTGATCACATCCCAGTGCGAGATTTTGGGCGGCGGAGGGCCATGCTTTCACCGGGTTTCACGCGCGCAGGCGGTTGACCTCGTTGTAGAGCCAGGTCCGCGCGTAGACCCAGTCGCGCTTGGCGGTGCGGACGGAAATGCCGAGCACCTCGGCCGATTCCTCGAGCGTCAGGCCGACGAAGTATTTTTGTTTCACCAGCTCGGCCTTGCGCGGGTCGTGGGCGGCGAGGGCTTCGAGCGCCTCGTTGACGAGGAGCAGTTCGGCGTCGTCGGCCGCGCCGGCCGGCAGGTCGAAACCGGTGTCGCTGGCGCTCAGCTTTTCGAGTTTGCCGCCGTGTTTTTCCGCAAGCTTACGCCGGGCGTGGTCGATGAGGATACGGCGCATGGCTTCGGCCGCGGCGGCGAAAAAATGGGCGCGGTTGGCCCAGGCGGGCTGCTGGTCGCCGCCCAGCCGCAGCCAGGCCTCGTGGACGAGCGCGGTGGCCTGCAGGGTCTGTCCCGGTGCCTCCCGCGCCATGCGGGCGGCCGCGAGGCGGCGCAATTCGTCGTAGACGAGCGGCAACAGCTTCTCCCTTGAGGGCGGATCACCCGGACCCGGTCGGGGCGGAGAGGGAGTGGCTTTGTCGGGATTCAACCGGCCGAGACTGTCTGCCGCGGGGGCAACCGAAAGACGAAAATCTGGCATACCCTCGCGGGGGGATCGCTACAAGGGCTGGCCGAAACCGATGTCGTGGCCGCCGAGATTTTGGACGCCGAATTCGCGGACCTGATAGGGCTTGTTGCCGAGGCGTTAATTAATCCCGGCGCCGCGGGCGGATTTCATGCAGGGACCGGCCACAAAAAACGCAAGAAACGCAAAAACCAAACGAAGGTGCTCTACGCTTTCTCGTTCGTGCTTGGTCACTCCTTTTTGATCTCACAACCGAAAGCAAGATGATGGCCGTCCAAGTCCGCCAACATGAATTCTCTCATGCCGTAAGGGGCATCGTTCGGCGGATACTTTATCGTGGCGCCCTTTTGCTTTACCTTATCGAAGTAGCCATCGATGTCGTCGCAAAAGACATAAGCGATGCTACCGCCGACCGGCTTTGCGTACTCACCCGTCCCATGCTTCGAGAGGTGCAACGAAACCTGGCCGAGCTTGACGCCGGCGTAGTCGCCCACGCGAAAGTCTTCCGAAAACCCAAGCACCTCTTTGTAGTGCCTCAATGCCGCGTCGAGATCGGCAACCTGAAAGACGGGAGCGATACCATGTGGGTTCATTTTTGGTTAGCGTTGGAGATCTGTCACGCGCAGGCGAGCGGAGAGTGAATTCTTCTGAGCTGCGGCAGGTGTCGTTGGCATCAGTATTTGCGCGAGACGTCGGCCGGCACGGCTGGCGTCGCCCTTTCGTTGTTGAGGAAGCTCACAGGAATACCGCTCTCCACTCCACAACCCGCGACGCGGACACCAGTCCGTGCACCACAAACGGGTCGTCGCGGATGAACGCGTCCGCTGCTTCCCGGGAGCTGAAAATAGCCATTGCTCCGGTAGGCGGTGCCCCCAATGGGCCAGCCGCGATCAGCTCGCCGCGCGCATGAAATTCATCGAGCCGGGCGCGATGCGCAGGAAAATGCTCGGCGAGCTTGGGAAGCGCCTCGGGGGCGACGTCATAGAAGGCAACGTATTTCATCTGGGAATTGGTAGAAGTGCGCGGCGAGTTTGTCGAACGTCCCGTAATGAACCCTGGCGGTGTGCAGCGAGGCCATGGGTCATCGGATGGCTGGTTCGGATTTATGCAGACTCAGGCGCGCCCATTGAGCGGAAGATACACATCCGTGATGGCTTCACGGTCCCGGACGCTCGGTCCCACGTTCACGTAATGAAAGACCGCCGGGTTGCCGGTCCACACCTCCCCGCTGCCCGGCAGCCACACCTCGAACAGATACTTGACCGCCTGGTTGTTCAGGCGCGATCCGATGTCCCGGGCGCGGGCGCATCGCACCCTGGGCAGGATTTTCTCATAAATCGCATAGGGATTTTCGCCAATCTCGCCCTCGAAGGAGAGGCAAAATTCGGCGCGATATTCCGAGGGCGTCGCCTGCATGGGTGAAGATGAACTTTTGCCGAATGCTCAAGGAGGAGCCACGGCGTCGCCGCGGAACGGGCGCGATGGGGTGGAAGAGGTGAGACGGGCGGGTTTTATGAAGCGATTGGCCACAAAAAACACAAGAAACGCAAAAACCAAGCAAAGCTGCACGAGGCTGTGTCGGGGGTTTCACTACACTAGTGAGCTGTGGCGCCGGAGCCCGGAGCGAGATTTTTTAATAAACCGGAAACTTTCTTCCGCCGACCGCGTCTACTCGGCATCGCGCATGGATGCCATCGACTTGATCCTCTTACTCGCAGGCTTGGTGGCTTCGGTCATGGTGACATCCGGATGCGTGGTTTGTTTTTTGGTTTGGTTCGGCGGCAGCCGCTGGATTCGCGCAAGTGAGGTTTGCCCTCCGGCCGGCAAGCCCTAGACTCCGGGAATGGATATCAAGGAGCGGCTGGCCCGGCATCTGGGCAAAGAGCCTGAAACGGCACAAGCAGCCTTCGTGGCGCCCAATGCGACGGTGTTGGGTAATGTGAAACTCGGCGCATTGAGCAGCGTGTGGTATGGCTGTGTGCTGCGCGGCGACATCAACACGATCGAGATCGGCGAAGGGAGCAATGTGCAGGACCTCGCCATGGTGCATCTGGCCGACGACTATGGCGTGAAGGTCGGCCGCTACACGACGATCGGACACAGCGCCATCATTCACGCCTGCGAAATCGGCGATGAATGTCTCATTGGCATGGGCGCCACCATCCTCGACGGGGCGGTGATCGGCGACCATTGCATCGTCGGCGCCAACGCGCTGGTCACGCAGCGTTTCGTCGCTCCGCCCGGTTCGATGATCCTTGGGTCACCGGCCAAGGTCGTGCGGTCGTTGAAGGAGTCCGAACTGATGGGGCTGCGCGCGTGGGCGGAAAAATACGTCGAAGTCGCGAAGGCGCACGCGGCGCGGGCCAAGTAAGGAGCCGGTTTCGGGCGGCTCGTTTGCCTCACCGACCCAGCGGCCGGCGGAGACCGGGCCTGCACGTGCTCTCGTTTTGGCAATTAATGCGGAGCAGTCTCTCGCGGACGGGCATAAGTTGTCGGCAACAACGGAAAAGCCATGAAAACCAACATCGGATCTTTTGACGGTGCTGCGAGGTTTGTTGCCGGGAGTCTGATCGGTCTTTGGGGGGTGCATGTCGAAACGTGGTGGGGCTTGATCGGCACGGTGCCGGTCCTGACCGCACTCGTCGGCTATTGTCCGCTCTACGCACTGCTCCATATCGATACAACCGCGTGCGACCATTGAGGTAGCCTCACATGGGTAGGTCCGGTCTGTGAGCGGACCCGGGGCCAGTCACAGACTGGCCCTACCTCATAGGACGCAGGACGCGCTACTGCATCCGTTCCAGGATCGAGAACGTGTAGCGATAGTTTGGGTCGGAACCTTCACGCCGCCAGGTTTCGCGCCAGTTCAAATGTCGCCACTCGGGGAACCAGGTGTCGCCCTCGATTTGTGCGTGGACGAGGGTGAGGAGGATGCGGTCAGCGATGGGCAGGGTTTCCTCGTAGATGCGCTGGCCGCCACATACCATGATGCGACCGGGCAGGGTTTGCGCGAGAGCGAGGGCAGCGGGGACACCGGGGGCGGTGAGGGGAACGGGCGTTTTTAAGCCCGCGCGGAGCGCGGGCTCCACCTTGGAGGCTCCTGCTTTCCGGATATTTTCCGGTTGTGAAGTGATCACCACCGGCTGGCGTCCGTCGGCCAGCACGCGCGGCCAGGTCTCGAAGCAAATGCGACCGAGCACGACGGTCTGGTTGGCCGTCTGATCGTGAAACCATTGCTTGTCCTCGGGGATGTCGAAGGGCAGCCGGCCAGCACGGCCGATGACACGGTTCTCGGAACAGGCGACGATGAGTTCGATGGGGTGAGCCATTGCGGGTTTGCTTCGGGCGAGCGAAGTTCAAAGCTCTCGGGTCATGCAGAGCAAACTTCGTTTTATCGCGGGACTGATTGCGGTCGCCGCTTCGTTGGTTTCGGCACGTGGTGATGAGTTCGAGGCCCGCTACAACGCCGTAATCGCGTCGAAAGGCCAGGCGTCTGAGGCGGAACGCCTGCACGAGCTGTTCAAAGTGGATTGGGATTACGCGATGGCGGTCTCTCCGGAATCGGCCACCTACAACGGCTATCCGGGCGGCGAAACACGCTGGACCGACCTGTCGCGCGAGGCCATCGCCCGGCGGAAGGCGCTGGCCAGCCGCGCCCTGCCGGCACTGGCCACGATTGACCGCGCACAGCTTGGCCCAGTGGATCGCGTGAGCTACGACATCTTCAAGCGCCTGACCGAAGAGGAGGTCGAAGGTAACCGCTTTCCCCGCGAGCTCTACCAGCTTACCCAGCTCAACGGTATTCATCAGGACGCTGCGCAGGTGTTGCAGAGCATGCCGGCTGAAAATGCCGAACAGCTCGAAAACCAGCTCGCTCGCCTCAAGGCTCTGCCGGCCGAAGTAGATCATGTTATTTCGCTCCTCGAAGAGGGGCTGGCGAAAGGCGTGACTCCTCCGCAAATCACGCTGCGCGAGGTGCCGACGCAGGTGCTTAATCAAATTCCGGAGGAGCCGCTCAAGAGCCCGCTCCTGGGCGCGTTCGTCAATTTGCCAGCTGCCGTGTCGGGCGAGAAGGGTTTGGAATTCAGGGCGGCGGGCGCCAAAATCTACGCGGAGGAGGTGAGGCCGGCCTTCCAGCGTTTGGAAAAATTTGTCCGCGAGAAGTACCTGCCCGGCGCGCGTCAGACCATCGCGGCTTCGGACCTGCCCGATGGCAAGGCGTGGTATGCCTGGCGCATCAAGACGGAAACCTCGACCGATCTCACGGCGCAGCAGATTCACGATATCGGGCTGGCCGAGGTGAAGCGCATCCGGGCTGAGATGGAACGGGTGAAGGCTGAAACCGGCTTCAAGGGCTCGCTGCAGGAATTCTTCGCTTACCTGCGCACAGACCCGAAATTCTTTTTCACCGACAAGGAGGACTTGCTGCGCGCCTACCGGGACATCGCCAAGCGCGCCGATCCGCAGCTCATCAAGCTGTTCAAGACGCTGCCCCGGACCCCCTACGGCGTGCTGCCAGTTCCGACCTATGCCGAGAAATCGCAGACGACGGCCTATTATTATCCCGGAGCGGCGGAGACTGGCCGTCCGGGCTACTTCTTTGCCAACACCTATGCGCTGAATACCCGGCCGAAGTGGGAGATGGAGCCG
>DATCRM010000144.1:0-10376 GCA_036568985.1 Lacunisphaera sp.
CGCCATCCAGAATACCAAACTTATGCCGACAAGTTCAAAAGCGGTCGTAACCCATGCTAAGGCCAGCAAAAGTCGCCTTCGTGCGGCAAAGGGAGTGAGCGACGACCAGATAGCCAGCGTCGTCGCGGCCATGTAAAGATATACTAGCCCGAAGAATACTGCTTTCATCTTCCTTTCGTCGATCGTTGGCACGGACATTTCACCTGTTTGTCTTGGGATCGTAACCCCATGCAGGTACGCTCGCCGCGTGGTGCGGCGGTTGAGCGGCTCAGCTGCTGCTGTGCCGTCAACCTTAACCACGCGGCGACACCGTCATCATCACCCACTCCAAATTTGGATTTTCTCTGCGTACTCATCACGATCGTCAGGCAGTCGGATTAACGTTACCAGTCAGCCGACGACCGGCGAGCGCAAACAAAACCCTTCCGAACTAAAACTGAATCTTGAGCGTGGAGCGCCATGTGCGATCTAGTCCGCATGAAGGTCGTTGGCTGTGGTGGTCAGAGATCGGCTCTTTACTGGTCATCCAATCCAATTCCCCATTCGGTTTTGATCCAGATGGCCTTCCGGGCCTTCTCTTTCCGGAAATGCACGACTGCTTCGAAAATGAGGTAGCCATGCAATAGCAGCGTGCCCGTCCCGAGCAGCAGGAGACCCGCTTCGTCATGCTTGATGCCCGAGATGATCCCGAATACGGCGAACGGGAAAAAGAACAGCATCACGACAGCCCCCATGGTGTAAGCGTGTGCCTTCACCTTCACCCCCTCAGGTGGCTGGTCATTTGATAGCTTCATCATCCATCTTCCGCCGATCGTCACCGATGAGACACGCGCGGGCGAGCGTGGAGTGGGCCCTTTTGAAATCCTGGAGATGCTGAGCGGAGAAGGCACATGCGATTTAGGTCACATCCCGCGCGTTGTTCTCTGGCGGTTTGGATCGGCCTTCTTCCTTCGAGGGTGTCTTAACGTAGAGCACCAGAGCCATGAGCAAAAAAAGCGCGCCTACGGCCACATCTTGAACCCAATGAATGGCTCCATATCTCGTGCTAAAATGTGAAATCTCCGCTCCAGAAAAATAGGCGCGAAGACCGGAACCGAGGCTGAGTAGTCCAAACGCCATGAGGCCGGCCAAGCCCAATCTTCTCTTGGTAGACTTGCTCCGGGTATCTATGAGCACGACGAACGCGAATACGGCCACCAGAAACCCGGCTAACTGGAGGAGTGTGATCATCATCTTTCGCCGATCGTTAAAAGTGAGCCGTGACGGACGTAGGCATTGCGCTCTAATGGCTGGTTAGGCTTTTGTCTTAAAAACGTCATACAAGGCAGAAGCAGTGAGGACAGCGAAATACGTGGCCCAAACGGGTCCCGATATTTCTTGGGATGCGCTTCCTCGAAATCTTGAAAATATCAGAAACGCTCCAGATGAGAACACGCCGCTCGCGAGTAACGCAATGCTGAGTCTCGACATCGCTGGTCCGCGGTTCCACCGCAGCTCCGTTCTTTTGGCGGCGGGGAGAAACACAGATGCAAGACCAACGAAGCCCACCGTACTTATGACAGCGCCCACCGAAAGCCAGAACCAACGCTGTTCAGAAGGATTAAACGCAGACATGGTCAGCTTAGCCTAACTATGAGTTGAGCCGCGCCGCGTCTGCGCGGTGTCGGCTCAGACGGACGTTAAGCCGCGCCTGCGCTTTGCGTCGAGGGAGTTGGCACGGACATTTCACCTGTTTGTCTTGGGATCGTAACCCCATGCAGGTACGCTCGCCGCGTGGTGCGGCGGTTGAGCGGCTCAGCTGCTGCTGTGCCGTCAACCTTAACCACGCGGCGACACCGTCATCATCGCCCACTCCAAATTTGGATTTTCTCTGCGTACTCATCACGATCGTCAGGCAGTCGGATTAACGATTCAGATGAGCCAAGAAGGCCGGCGCGGAGCGCTGGCCCGAATTGGCTCTGGCGGATGGTGAGCCTCTTCTTTCATACCAGGGCGAAGAAGAGGACGCCGAACACGAGGGTCACCAAGTGGCCAATCAAATACCGCCCCTTTCTTGCTTCGAGCTGGAGCGCGAAAACCAAACCGGCAATCCAGGTGAATCCCGCGACGACAACCATCGCGATGACGAAGTCAAAATCCAGACCGAGGTCATTCTTCTTATCAAATCCTGGATGGAGCAACATGACCGAAAGAGACAAGATGACTTGGATGGCCATAAGACCGACAACCAGCTTCTCGGGGCGAGGCATCGTGTGAGCGGTCATGTTCGGGCTAACGTTGTTTATGCCACTGCCAGTGGCTCAATCAAATCGGGATTTGATTGGCCGTGAGGGTTTAACCGAAAACCAACCCCGGTAAAAAACGGGACCTGGGCCGGATTTCTGAATATCCGACTGCCGGTTGGCTCAATCAAATGGGGAGAACGTTGCATGCGTGCGCTTTGGCGAAAATCAGGTCCGGCCCAAACCCGAGTTGCGCAGTTTCCAGCGAACGTATTTTTCCCGCGCGCCAGGGCAATCTGCAAATCGCCTTTCAGTAAAGATCCTCGGGTCCAGCCCCCAAGCATTTCAGCAATGGAGGCAGGACTATCAGTCCTGCGAGGCGTGCGCCGCGCTCTTCCCCAAACGCGGGACCGATCGTCCCGCCTCCAACCAAGCCGGAGCAAGCTCCGTGGTATGGACCCACAGGGAATCAAGGAGGCCTCAACCACCAGGGCAGGCACTTTCACTACGGATGACACGGATTGAACGGATGGGATCAAACTACGAAACGCGAAGCTCGGGGGATATCACGCCGCCGATCCTGGATCCGTGTCCATCGGTGAAATCCGTGGTCAAAACAGGACTTTGGATCCGATCTCGCGTCGTTTGAGCGATTCACCTTTCGGATGATCCGCGAAAATTTCCTCGGTTTTTCCTCCGCGCCCTCCGCGTTTATATGCCGTGGTGGTCCAATCGACGGAGGCCTGACTCCGTCCTGAATTGTTGTGGAATATCGTTCTCGGTAGTCCTTGCGGCGCGCCCGGCGGTCACGCCCTACCTTCTGAAAACAATACGAGCCATCCGCTTGACGCGGATGGCTCGGGGAAACAGCGCAGCGGCTGGGAACGCGCTCAGGGCAATGGGCCGAAGTCCGGCGGGGGCTTGCGGTGATGCGTCGCTTGCTCGTAGGCAGCGGCGATCTTCAGCAGCGTGGGTTCGCTGAAGGGCCGGCCCATGAAATCCACGCCGACCGGAAGCTTGGCGGGGGTCGGACCGGTGGTGATCATCGGGACCGATGGTCCTTCCTCGTCGCCACCGCGGCTGCTCTTCGCGGCGGGCGCAGCCGCGGGATCGGGGATGCGGTCATAAACCACCGTCGTGAAGCCGGCTGGAACCGTGATCGCCGGCAGGCCCTGCGCGCCGATGAAGGTCCACATGCCGTAGTTGCCAATGCCGTTGGCCGATGGATCGCGCGGCATGCCGATCTTGCGGGGATGAATGTTGCTCGTGGGATAGACCAGGGCGTCGAGCTTGAGGTCGGCCATGCACGCGAGCACGATCTGCTGCACCGCGAAACGGCGCTGCAGCCGGTAGGCCATCTCGTAGGTCTGCGGCTTGTTCGTGTTGGTCATCGAGGCCTTCTTGTCGCCTTCGGCGGCATCCTTGAAGAAGTTCGCCTTGTTGATCAGGTCGTCGACCGTCTGGATGTTCGCATCGCCGCGCTGCTTGAGGTAAAGCGTAAACCCGAAGCGACTCTCGCCCACGGAATTTCCGCCGAGCTTCCCGAGATCGCGCATCGTGAGCTTGTCCGGGACTTTCGACGGATCCGTCACGAGATCGACGAGCGTCGTCAAGTGATCGCCGACGGGCTTGCCCGCGGCGTCCACCGGGAACAGCTCCGGGTGCGCCTTGGTGTAGAGCGAATTGAAAGCCATCGGGGCGTAGCGCTCGATATAGGGAGTGAAGAGCCCCTCCGGACCGCCGTCGACGATCGTGGCGCCGAGCTTGCGCAGATCCTCGATCGCCTTCTCGACGAGATCGATGCTCGGGCCATAAACCGGGTCGGAGAAAACCTTCCGGTCCATGTATTCGCGCACCACGCCGATGCGCACGCCCTTCAGGCTCTTTTCCTTGGTGAAGCTCTCGTAGGGCTCCGTCGGCATGCGGCCGACGGCGAAGGCGGTCAGCTCGTCCTTGGGATCGTAACCGGCGATGACGGTGAGCAGGCGCGCGGCGTCCTCCACGGTGCGGGCGATGGGGCCGACGCGGGTGTTGATGCCGATGTTGATCATGCCGTCGCGCGGCACGAGCTCCTGTGTGGCCGCGATGCCAATGGTGTTGGCGTAGGTGGCCGGAGCGCGGACGGACGGACCCGACTCTTCGCCGATGGAGGCCGTGACGAGGTTTACCGCCGTGGAGACGCCGGAACCGCCGCTGGAGCCGCCGGGCACGCGCGAGGTGTCGTAGGCGTTGACGATGGTGCCACCGAACGCGCTGCGGATGCCCGAGGCGTATTCGCCGGCATTGGCTTTGGCGAGGATGATGGCGCCGGCCGCCCGCAAGCGGGCCACGAAGAGCGCGTCGTCGGGCGGGCGGTCGTTCGCGTAGAACGCATCGGCGCCCGAAGTCGTGCGCATGTCGAAGGTGTCGTATTGATCCTTGATGGAAAGGACCACGCCGTGCAGCGGGCCGATAAGCTTGCCGGTCTTGGCGAAATACGCGTCCTGGGCCGCGGCAACCTCGAGGGCGTCGGGCATCTTGGGATCGTTGTCCACGGCATCGGTCATGCTCCGTGCCTTGCGGTCGTCGAAGCCCAGCGCCTTGCGGGTGGCCGGGCGGAGATTAAGGGTGCCGAGGGCGTTGACGCCCTTGGCGTGCTCGACGGGCTTGACCAGCCCGAGGATGCCATCGGGCTCCTCCACCGCCGGGCCATTGTAGGCTTTGATGCGAGCGAGGTAGAGTTTCACCACTTCAGTCGCGGTGATCTGCTTCGCCAGGATCGCTCCCTGAATATCGGAGATGGTCGCCTCCTCGATGTGGAAAGTGGTCTTCTTATCGGCCGCAATCACCGTCGGCACGGTGGCGGTGCAAGCCAGCCCGAAGGCGAGCGACAGGGTGAGCAACCGCGCGAAGCGGCTTGGGGAGGGAGAGCTCATGGATGGGTTGAGTGATAATTAGTCTGAACGTTGCGCACTCGGAATCGAACCGACACACCCCGCCTGTCGGGCACCCCTCTTGATAGAGGGGACTTCGGCTGCGAGAGATTGAGATCCCCTCTATGAAGAGGGGTGGCACGCAGTGCCGGGGTGTGTGGGATGGGCATGGAGGAATGAAAATATTCAGGTCAGGGTGTTTGCGGTAGCGGACCGAAATCCGGCGGCGGACGGCGGTGTTTCGTCGCCTGCTCGTAGGCGGCGGCAATCTTGATGATCGTCGGCTCGGCGAAAGGCCGGCCGAGGAAATCGACGCCAACCGGTACCTTGGCTGCCACGGGACCAACGAGCTTCGTGGGTTGGGACGCGCCTCCACCACCCTCCTCGCCCGCTCCGGCACCGGACGACCGGGTCTGAGTCGCGACCGGCGCAGCGGGGTCCGGCTCGCGGTCCCACACCTCCGTCGTGAATCCGGCCGGAACCGTGATCGTGGGAAATCCCTGCGCACCGAGAAACGTCCACGTGGTGCTGCGCCCGTTGACGGTGGGTTCGTTGGGCTTTCCGAGTATGCCCAACGGAATGTTGCCGGTGGGATAAACCACGGCGTCGAGATTGAGGTCGGCGAAGCACATCAGCACGATCTGCTGGATGGCGAAGCGGCGCTGCTGGCGGACCGCCGTGTCGAGCAACAGCGGCTTGTTGGCATTTTCGAGCGTCGTCCGCTTGGACGGGCCGTTGCCGTCGTTGAAGAAATTCGCCTTGGTGATCAGATCGTCGAGCGTCTTGATGTTCGCGTCGCCGCGCTCCTGCAGGTACACGTTGTAACCGTACTTGCTTTCGCCCACGGCCTGCGCGCCCTCGAAGTCACGGATCGTCAGCTTGCCGGGCACCTTTGAAGGATCACCGGCCAGCTTGACCAGCATGGCCGTGTGGTCCTTCGTCGGCTTGCCCGCAGCGTCGACCGGGAAGAGCTCCGGAAAGAGCTTCGTCCAGGAAGAATTGCTGAGCATCGGATTGTAGCGGCGGATGTAATCGGTGAACAGACCGTCGGGTCCCGGCTCGACGATCGTGGCGCCGAGTTTCTTCAGCTCCTCGATCGCCTGGTTGACCAGATCGATGCTCTGTTCGTCCGCCTTGGTGAAGGCGGCCTTGTCCATGTATTCGCGGACGACGCCAATGCGCATGCCCTTGAGGCTTTTTTCCTTGGTGAAGCTTTCGTAGGGCGCCGCCGGCATGCGACCGACCGCAAAGGCCGTCATTTCGTCCTTCGGATCGAAGCCGGCAATGACGGAGAGAACGCGCGCCGCATCCTCCACGGTGCGGGCAATGGGCCCGACGCGGGTGTTGATGCCGGTGTTCATCATGCCATGCCGGCTGACGAGTTCCTGCGTGGGAGCGATGCCGACGGTGCTGTTGGAACGGGCCGGCGCGCGGACCGAGGGACCGGTTTCCTCCGCGATGGCGCAAGTCACGAGATTGGCCGCGACGGACGTGGCGGAGCCGCCGCTGGAGCCGCCGGGTTGCCGGTCGGTGTTGTAAGGATTCGCCTCGGTGCCGCCGAACGAGCTGCGGTAACCGGCCGCGTACTCGCCCATGTTGGCCTTCGCCAGGATGATCGCGCCGGCGTCGCGCAACCGCTGGACGAAGGTCGAGTCGTGCGGCGGACGGTCGTTGGCGTAGAACGCGTCGGCGCCCGACGTCGTGCGCAGATCGAACGTGTCGTACTGATCCTTGATCGCCATCACCACGCCGTGCAAAGGCCCCACGAGCTTGCCGGTCCGGGCAAACTCGGCGTCGAGTTTCGCCGCGACCTCCAGGGCGTCGGGCATGTTGGGATCGTTGTCGACGAGATCGGTCATGCTGCGCGCCTTGCGGTCGTCGAAACCCATGGCCTTGCGCGTGGCCGGGCGGAGGTTGAGCGTGATGAGCGCGTTGATCCCCTTGGCGTGGGCGATGGGCTTGACCGGTCCGAGAAAACCATACGTCTCCTCGACCGCGGGACCGTTGTAGGCCTTGATGCGGGCGAGGTAGAGTTTCACCAGCTCGGTGGCGGTGAGCTTCTTCGCGAGGATGGCGGAGTGAATGTCCGCGATGGTGGCTTCCTCGACTTGAAACGCGGGCTTGGCGGGGGCGGCGACGACGGAATTGGAAACGAACGCGAAGGCGAGCGTCAGGGCGAACAGTTGCGACAAACGGCGGGGGCGAGGAAAGCTCATAGGTGGGTTGGGGCTGATGCTGCTTGGACCACTGTGGCGGCGGTCTATGACCGCCGCCTCGGGGAACGGCGCTCAGAGAGCGCCGCTACAGCGATGGATGTGTCTGGCAGGTGATGGAGAGACGGGAGGAAGGACTTGGCTGTAGGAGGGGCTTTAGGCCCCGATGGCTGCATCTCCCCGGGCATAATCGGGGCCTAAAGCCCCTCCTACAGTCGGAAGAATCTGAATCAAAGAGGCGCAACGCCGGTTGCGCCTCTCGCTATAATCGGACCGACCTCAGAACCGGTAGCTGATCTTGCCGGTGATGGTGCGGCCGGGCTGCGGGATGAGACCGGCGCTGCCGCTCGTCGAGGTGAAGTAGAGCTCGTTGCTCAGGTTCTTACCCGAGATGCGGAAGCTCCAGCGCTTGTTGAGCTGGTAGCCGACATCCATTGAGTAGGTGATCTTGTCGCCCATCGAGATGTCGCCGATCGTGGTGAACGTGTAGCCCGAAACGTAGTTGGAGCCGGCGGAAATGTCCCAGCCGCTCTTGCCGAAGATGTAGTTGCCGAAGACGCTGAACACCCGCGCCGGTCGCATCTGCCGCGTGATGGAGGGATCATAGGCAATCTGGTAGCGGCCCGCGCCGAACTGGACGGGATCCAGGCCGACCGTTTGCACGGGAGCGGCGATGAAGCCGGCCGCGAGCGGGATGTTGTCGCGCCGCATCCAGTCCATCGCCAGGGCGATGTTAAAGTAGCGGGTCGGCACGTAGCGGGCCTCGACTTCATGACCGACGGCGCGCGTCTGGCGGAAGTCGCCATCGCCGTTGTTGAGCGTCTGGTCCCAGGCGGTGCGGTACTGCTCATACCAGGCGTAGGAGGCAAACAGCTTGCCCTTGAAGAACTCGCCCTTGATGCCGGCTTCCTTGAGTGTGGCGCCGTTAAAGGGACCGTTGACGTCGGTCACCTGTGCGATGCTGAGACCGCCGGTGCTGCCGGGCAGCACGGTCTGCGGTTCGGCATAGGTGATGTAAGGCACGATGCTCGGCGTGACCTTGAAGGACAGGCTGGCCGATGTGAGCGAGCCCTTGTTGCCCGAGCCCGCGCCCCAGGTCGGGGCGATGGCCGCGCCGTTGTTGCGGACGGCGGCGAAGCTGTAGACATTGCCATCGACCCAATCGTGGCGGTAGCCGACGACGAGGTTCAGTCTCTTGAACGCCGTGATGTCGACGATATTGCCGATGCCGCCCTGGCTGTGCCGGCTCTCCGTGGCCGACCCGAGGCCCGCCTCGACCGGATTGTCCCAACCGTTGTAGAACTTATAGTGACCATCCGTGTAGACCGTCAGGTCCCAGTAGTTGAAGATCTGGTGATAGTTCGTCGTCGAGTTGAACGCGTCAAGGTAGCGGTAGTTGAGCGCCGTGACGTTGGTGATTTCGAGCCAGTCGGGCAGACCCTGCACCTTCCAATCGACGCTGAACTTCTCCTCGAAGAGGTAGGTGTTGCCGGCGCGGAAATAGGCGATGTCGGACAGTTTGTAGTAATCCTGGTAGTTGTAGAAGAGATAGTTCTTGAAGACCAGGTTCGGGTTTTTGTCGGCGACCAGCTTGATGATGCCGATGTGCTCGGAGCCGGAGTTGACGCGCTCGAGCAGCACGTTGCGCGGGGAGAGCTTGGTGAAGCCGACATTGGTCACGAACGCGAGCGGGCCGTTCGGCGCGGTGTAGGCGGTGGTGCCAGCCTTGACCGTGTTGCTGCCGCGGACGCCGGGAGCGTTGAACCGATAATCGTTGATCAGGCCCGCATTCCACAGCTCGGCCAGCGAGGCCCAGCCGTTGCCGTCCTTGTCGATCAGGCTGAAGTTGGGCGAACCGGTCATGTAGGTGCGGTTGTCCACGAGGTCCTGGGTGACGCGGTTCCAACCGGCGATGCCGGTGCCGAGATGGTTCTGGTAGTTGGCATTGACCTCGAGACGCAACCAATCGGTCAGATCGGCTGTGAACGTGGCCTGGATAAGTTCATCCTCAATGCGCTGGCCGACGTAATAGGTGTCGGAGCGCTCGATCTGCGTGTAGACGTAGAAGCCGGCGCGGCGCTTGCCGAACTTGACCGGCCCGCCGATCTCGGCGGTGCCGACGTTCTTGCCCCATTGGTCGGTCGTGTAGCTGAGCTTGCCGGTGGGTTTTTCGAGATATTTGCCCGTGCTGGCGCGGGCGGATTTCGGCAGATAGTTCATGAAGCCGCCAACCTGGCCGGCGCCGAGCACGGCCGACGGGGGACCGCGCACGATGGTGACGCCGTCACTGGCACCCACGATCATTTTCAGATTGGAACCGTTGTTCAGCTTCTTCATGTCGCCGTAGTAGGTGTCCGAAGAATCGCCGCGGATCGAGAGGCCGCCTTGCACGCCGAAGGAGAAGGCCGTGTAGGTGCTCGGCGCGAAGCGCGAGAGGTCGGCGAGCTCGTTCATGTTGAACTTGTCGATCATCTCGCCCGAGACGAGGCTGATGGAGCGCGGCGTCTCGACGATCTTCTTGTCGAGACCGAGGATGCCGACCGGTTGGCTCGGCATGATCGCATTGGGATCCTCGGCCTTGTTCTCGGTCACGAATTTCTCGAGGACAAAGATGGGCTCCTTGGCGTCGGTGGACGGCGCGGCGGTGCTTTGCGCATGGGCCAAAACGAGAAGCCCGTGGCACGCAAAGGCTGCGATAGCAGCGAAACGGACGAATTTTTTCATGATCGGCGAGTGGTGGGTGTTGGTGGTGGTCTGTGACTGGCTGACGTCGCTGAGCACGCCCAATGCCGCCGCGTCCGAGGGGGCCGCATTGATCCATGAATTAAATTTGCGTGATTTCCGACGGATCGGATTCATCGCCCAGTCAGGGGTACGAGCCGGGGTGCCCGGGCGGTCAGACGCTTCGCGGTGCCAAAACGATCTCCGGACAAAAGCGTCTACCACCAATCGCCCTTGGTTTTTCGACTTTTAAGCCGGATGATTCTGCAGGGCGGGATCGCCGATCCCGCCTTGGGCGCGGCGGGGGG
>DATCRM010000145.1:0-9153 GCA_036568985.1 Lacunisphaera sp.
CGTCATCCTGGTGATGGACGAAGCCTACGTGGAATTCCTGGAAAATCCTCCCGACCTTCGCCCGTTGATCGCGGAGGGCCGCAAGGTGATTTGCTTGCGCACCTTCTCGAAGATCTATGGCCTGGCCTCGCTCCGCATCGGTTACGGCTACGCCGCACCGGAGCTGATCGCCATCGTGCAGCGCGCCCGCCAGCCGTTCAACGTGAACGCGATTGCCGCCGCCGCCGCGGTTGCCGCGCTGGATGATGCGGAGTTTGTGGGCCGGGTCCGCCGCGAGAATTTCGCCGGACTCGCGCAGCTCGCGGCCGGCTTCAAGGCACTGGGGCTGGAGTTCGTACCGGGCCGGGGAAATTTTCAACTCGTGAAAGTGGGCGACGGCATGGCGGTGTTCGATGCGTTGCAGCGATTGGGTGTGATCACGCGCCCCGTGAAAGGCTACGGCCTGCCCGAGTGGCTGCGCGTGACGGTCGGCACCACGGCGCAGAACGAGCGGCTGCTGGCGGGCTTGAAGACCGTTTTGAAACTGTAGCGGCGCTCTATGAGCGTCGTCCGGTTTCGTCGGCGGTCATAGACTGCCGCTACAGTGTTTCGTGGAGGGCCCAGCTCCAGCTGGGCCGCGGCTCAGCTGGAGCTGAGCCCTCCACAACCATCCCTGCCCGGTCCGCAGAGACGCGGACCCTCCATCAAGCCCGATTTACCCGGCAAAGATTTCGAAAGGACGCGAGCCCGCCCACAAAAGTCACCGCTTTGCCGCTGCCCGTTTCAACCGGTCGTTGATCGCGGCAGCGAGGCCACCGGCAGTCGGCGGCAATTTTTCGACCACAATCGCGCGGTGTCCGCCAGCGTCGGCCTCACGCAGCACGCGGTAGAGGTTGCGTGCGATTTCGGATAGCGCGCCGCGCCGGCTCAGCCAGTAAACGCCCACGGGTGATTTTCCCGCGGGTTGACGCAGATGGATGATCGCGGTGCCGTCCGTCGGTTTGCCCGGATGGGCCATCAAGCGGAGCGGCGTGCGCGGGCTGTAGTGTTTGTCGAGCAGGCCCGGTGCGAGCAGATGGGAGCCGCGTTTGCCTGCGTTCCGGACTGTCGTGACTTTGGTTTTGAGGAACCCGGCGAGCTGGTCGGCGCTGATCGCGCCGGGACGCAGAATGCGGGGGCGCGCGGGGCGGGTGAGATCGAGCACGGTGGACTCGACTCCGATCGGGCAGACTCCGCCGTCGAGGATGTGGTCGATGCGCGAACCGAGGCCTTGTTGTACGTGGGCCGCGGAAGTCGGACTGATATAGCTGAAGGGATTGGCGCTGGGCGCGGCCAGTGGCACGCTGGAGAGTTTGAGCAGCCGACGGGCGAGCGGATGGGCGGGCGAGCGCAGCGCGACGGTCGGACCATCGGAAGTCACGATACCGGGCACGCAGGCTTTTTTGGGCAACACAAGGGTGAGCGGACCGGGCCAGAAGCGACGGGCAAGGCGCCGTGCCGCGTCGTTGAACTCCGCCAACTCTTCCGCGTGAGCCAGGTCGGTCACATGCACGATCAGCGGATCATTGGCCGGCCGGCCTTTGGCGCGAAAGATGGCGCGGCAGGCTTTGGCATCGAGCGCGTGCGCAGCCAGTCCATACACCGTTTCCGTCGGCATCGCCACGAGCCCGCCATGCCGGAGGACGCGGGCGAGGCGCCGCAGGTTGGCTGGGGTGGGTGTGTAAATTTGGGCCGGCACGGTTCGATGCAGTTAACCACTAATGATCACCAAACCTCACTCATGAAATCAGTCAGCGGAGGGTTCGGGATTAGTGAGGAATGAGTGTGGATTGGTGGTGCCATCCTCCCGCTTTGTATCCGGGCATAAAAAAGCCGGAGCGGAGGCTCCGGCCGGAAGCGTTGGGCAGGGCAACGGCTTATTGCATCGTCAGCATGTTGCGGGACGCCTTGATCTTGGACGTCACGGCGCGCTGCTCCTTGGCCGAAAGATGGGTGTATTTGCGCGGCAGAATCTTGCCGGTGTCGGTGATGTAACGGCTATAAAGCTGAGGGCTGGTCAGGGGAACCTGCTGCGGCGTGAGAGTCTGGGTCTTCTGTTCGGTCGTGCTCATGTTGGAAAAGGGAGGCGGAACGTTGGGAAACACCTAGTCACTGTCAACGGGCATTTTTTAGTTTGCCAAAGGTCCGGCGTGGCCCTGTTTGGAAACACCTTTAGTCCCCGTAGCTCAAATGGATAGAGCGCGCGTTTCCTAAACGTGTGATCCCGGTTCAATTCCGGGCGGGGGCACCATTTCGCCAAAAGCGCAAACGGTTCGATTTCCAAAGGATGCTTAGTTCAGATGAGCATTTGAGCCGCTCGCGGGCCCGACGAATAAAAGAATTGCGCTGGCGAGTCACCGGAGGCGAAGCAACCCGTACCGGTTTGGGAGGGGAGCGATCAGGATCGGCCCGGCTTTCATTTCGAATCCCCTAGGGAACACGCCAATAGACGGAATAGCGTTGATGGTGGACGTCGTAAAGCGGACGGAAGGTGATCCCATCCGCCGGACCGGCGTCGTGAGCCTGGAAGGCCAGCGTCGCACCGGGAAGCGGTGCCAGCCATTTCTCCGAAGCCGCGGAATTGGTGATTTCGGGAACGGCCACGGCGGGCAATTTCGTGTAGGCGTCCTTATCGCCACGATCGGTGTTGGGCATGTTTTCGCGGCCCAGCTCGCCCGCCAGCAACACCGGACCAAAAAACACCGACACCATGGAAGGATTGTCCTTGGCCCGTTCCAAGCGCAGCGCGGCCGGGAGCGTAAGCGTGATAACGTCGCCTTTCTTCCACTTATTTTTCAGCGAGACGTAGGTGGACGGTTTTCCCGAGTGCTCCCTCACCTTGCCATTCAGCGTGAGAACCGCCGGACCGGAAATCCAATGTGGAATCCGAAAGTTGAGCGTGCTCGTTTTCTTCTCGGCTTGGACGACCGTGAACCGCACCGGCTCGCCGCGAACAATGTCGCCTTCCTGCCGGACGACCAATCCCGCCTCGCGCCAGTCGAGTTGGGACGGAATATAGAGATTCACCCAAAGCGAATCGCCCTGCTGAAAATAGATGCCTTCGTTGTAGCGCGGCGTGTTCTCGATCCCCGAGCCCACACAGCAGAACGTGCCGTCCAGGTAGGTGCGAAACTGCCCGCGCAGCGGCAGGAAATAAGTCACCGCGCCGCTATCGGGCGCAACCGTGGCGAGCAGATGGTTGTAAAGCGCGCGCTCAAAATAATCGGCATATCCGGCGTCCGGCTTGCGCTCGAACAGGCGCGCCGTGAGTTTGAGCATGTTGTGCGTGTTGCAGCTTTCGGCCGTCGTCGCTGGCAATTCCTGGTGATCGTCAATGCACGGGCCGGTTTCCACGCCGGGTTGGTCGAGCCATTCCTTGAACGAATTCCCGCCGGTGACAAATGCATGCGACCCGCTGACCAGCTTCCAGAAGTTCTCCGAGGCCTTGAGCTCGCCCGCGTCGCCGTCGAGATTGGCGCAATGCGCGAGGCCCAGCGCCTGGGCGACGTGGGTGTTGCCGTGCAATCCGGCCAGGCGGTCCTCGCTTTTCGCCAGCGGCCCGACGAACCACGGGCGGTTGAACAAACGGGCCGCGTCCAGATGCTTTTGATCTCCGGTAACCGTGTAGAGTTCGGCGAGCACATCGCTCATCGCGCCAAATTCATTCTGCGGATTGGCGCTGCCGTCGGTGCGGAAGATTTTTTCGAGTTGTTCCGCATCGAGCGTGGCCAGACGTCGCTCGAAGTAGCCGGCCATCTTCACCGCGATCTGAAGCGCCTGCGCGTTGCCTAGGTAGTGATGTGCGTCCAGCAGACCGGCCATGATCTTGTGAACCGTGTAATATGGCACGACCACACCAGCGCCGTCGCCCGGCTTGCCTTCCAGCCGATCAAACGCGCCCGAGGGAAACGCTGCGAGGTAACCGTCCTGTTTTAGCGCGTCCTGGCATTTCGCGAGTTCGGCGACCAAGTAATCCACCTTGTCCCGGAACGAGTTGTCGCCCGTCGCCGCCGCCATCCGCGATGCGGCGGACAGATAATGCCCCGCCATATGACCGCGAATGAAGCCGCTATCCCAACCCTCGTATCCCCCTTTCACGCCTTGAGGCTGGGGCAAGCCGGCCAGCGCGCGGTAGTGGAACAGCAACTGGTCGCAGTTCCAGGACGCCAGATAGTTGGTCCGGTGCAACTCCTGCCGGGCATGGAACACGCTACCCGGCAGCAAGCGCACCCGCGTGGCATCCACTTCCTGAGCGCCGTCGGCCAGCGCGCGGCCGGCGGCAAACAGCACCAGCGCGACCATGAACCAACAAAGTGGAGTGCGGACCGCCCGGTCCGCAGGACCTTGAACCCGGGTTCGTGCGGACTCAACGGTTCGCGCTCCTGAGCCAGCCTCATTGCAGACGGATTCCGAGTTCATCGCGGGACCTGAGGCATCAGGATTGAATCTCCAGCGCAAAGGCAAAATAACCCGGTCACTTTTGAGGCGGCATCACGAATCGGAGACCAACCCCTCCCGGCCGGCGGCCGGGTAGGCGGTGCGCCATCTCCCGGTAGGTGGTTTCGGTTTATCCCCCATGGCGATGCTGCGGGGCCCGGAGTAGCATGTGGCGCACAGAAACTCCAAAAAAGGAATAACACTATGTCTATCCTAACCATGCTCATCATCGGTTTGGTTGTCGGTATCGTGGCGAAATTCATCATGCCGGGCGACGACCCGGGCGGAATTATTGTCACCGCTTTGTTGGGTATCGCGGGTTCGTTCGTGGCCGGATACGCGGGGAAAGCACTGGGCTGGTATGATGCGGGCGATCCCGTGGGCTTCATTGCCGCGGTGGCCGGAGCCATCGTACTCTTGCTGGCCTATCGCTTGCTCTTTCGCCGCCACCGTCACCACTAGAGAATAGATGGGGTTCAATTGCCCGGTCGACCCCGGCCGTTCGATGCCGCCGGATTTTTGTGAATCGGGAACGATGAAAGTGGAACCCGCGCGCCCCGCCGTCGCCTTGGCGACGGCTGAAGCGCAGGCTCCACAGTCCGTGCATAAATCGGGATGGATAAGGCGGCCTATGGCCAGCCCTCATTCGTAGTGCTTGCCTGCGGTTCGGGTTGTCCCAATCTTTCGTCCATCGTGCCCAATTCCTTCGGCAAACTTTTCCAAATCTCCACTTGGGGCGAAAGCCATGGCCCTTCGGTGGGCGTCGTCGTGGACGGTTGCCCGCCGTTGCTGCCCCTGACGGAGGCCGAGGTCCAAGCCGACCTCGACCGCCGGCGGCCGGGCCAGAGCGACATCACGACGCCCCGCAAGGAAGCGGACGCGGTCGAGTTCCTATCGGGCATTTTCGAGGGCCGTACGACCGGCCAGCCGCTCGCCATGCTGGTGCGCAACGGCGACCAGCGGCCCGAGGCTTACACCGAGATGCGGGAGAAATTCCGTCCGTCGCACGCCGACTTCACTTACACGGCCAAATACGGCATCCGCGATCATCGCGGCGGCGGCCGCTCTTCCGCCCGGGAAACCATCGGTCGCGTCGCGGCGGGAGCCATTGCCCGCAAGATCCTGAAGCTCGCCGGCAACGTGGAGATCCGCGCGTTCGTGACGCAGATCCATGACATCGTCGCGCCCGCTGCAGTGGTGTTTCCTTCACTTGAAGAGGTCGAGGCCAGCGCGGTGCGTTGTCCCGATCCGATCACGGCCGAACTCATGATCGAGCGCATCAAGCAGGTGCGTGCCGAGGGCGACTCGGTCGGCGGCGTGATTGAATGCCGCGTGCGCGGCATTCCGGCGGGTTTGGGCGAACCCGTTTTCGACCGCTTGGAAGCCGATCTCGCCAAAGCCATGCTGTCCTTGCCGGCCACCAAGGGCTTTGAGATCGGCAGCGGCTTTGCCGGCACGCTGCTGAAGGGATCGAAGCATAACGACGCCTTTGTGAGCTCCGGCGGCCGCGTTCGCACTTCCACGAACCGTTCCGGGGGCGTGCAGGGCGGCATCTCCAACGGCGAGGAGCTGGTTTTTCGCACGGCGTTCAAGCCCACGGCGACGATCATGCAATCGCAACAGACCGTCGACCTCGCCGGTGCCGGCACGGAGCTCAAGGCCCGTGGCCGTCATGACCCCTGCGTCGTGCCCCGCGCTGTGGTGATCGTCGAGGCCATGGCCGCCCTCGTACTCGTGGATCATTGGATGCGCCACGCGGCGCAGAACCAGACGTTCAAGTTCTGATCCCGGAAATTTTACCACGGATTGCGCGGATAGCACGGATTCAGATCCGGACAGGTTCACGGGAGGAAACAGAGGAATTGGAATTTTAGATTCGGGCGATTCAATCCTCAGTTGTCTCCGTTAATTCCTGTGAAATGGTTTTATGTATTGGGTGGGTCATCAATCATCCGTGTTCATCGGTGAAATCCGTGGTTAACCACTCGGGTTTAGGTTTGGTTGCATTTCCAGTTTCATTGACGATCTTCGGGTGAAAATGAACTCCGTCTATTTCATCCTCGGTACACCAGGCTCGGGCCGCCGCGCGATTGTGCGCGATTTGATCGAGAACGGTCTCACGACGGACGAAAAGGCGGTCGTGTTATTGTCGGAGTCCGAGGGGAGTGATCCCCAGAACGCGAAGCTGGCTGCGCTGCCCAATGCGGAAGTGCGGCGTTGGGCTTGGAACGGGTCCGAACTGCCCGCGATGGAACTGCCGGCCGAAGCCACGGTGTTTTTCATGGCCGATCCGCTCGCCAGCCCCATCGACCAGCTCGAGGCGCTCAAGCCGTGGCTGGAATCGCAGGGTCGGGAGCTGGCCCGCATTTTCTGCGTCGTGGACTGCCAGCTGGCCGAGAAGCACCCGGTGCTCCGGCAGTGGTTCGATGCCATCATCCACTTCGCCGATGTGGTGTTTCTTACCCGCCGCGAGGGCCTGGCCAACAAGTGGCTCAGCGATTTCATCAAGCACTACAAGGATCAGCGCTTCCCCTGTCATTTCGTGCAGGTGAAGTCGAAGGGCGACCTGGCGACCCCGCTGGTCTGGCTCGATCCCACGGCCCGCCGCCTCTCGCAGTATTTCGACGAGGGGGAAATCTACGAAATCGAGGGTTTGGAGACCGACGACGAGGAGGATGAAGATGCAGAGGAGGCTGCCGGCCTGCTGCCGCCGGAGCCCTATTTCGTCCGACAAACCAGCGGACGGCGCGACAAGGAACTGCCGGATGTCCGCGAGTTTTTGCCGAAGGCGTAAGCAAGACTCCCGGAGTTTTTTAACCACTAATGGATTCCTCAACGGAGGAATCCTTTGCGGTGTGTGGTGCCTGATCGTCACCACGGGTTGGTTTCAGAGACCCGCTGATTGCGGGCAGACTCAAGGTCTGCGGTCAGCAGACCCCAGAACAAAATCCGCAGGCGATCAGGCGGAGGGCATTCTGTAGATTTCGCCTTTGGCGAAATCCCATTAGCGGTTACCTCAAGGATTAAACCGAAATACCTTGCCCGGTAATCGGCGGCGCGCTTGCGGCGAACTGTGCTACGGTATCACTATGAGTTATCGCCACCTTTTCCACGCTCAGGATGATCCAAGCATTCGCCCGCCGGCCGAGATAATTCGTTTACCCCTCCAACCCGAACTTGCCTTGGCCACCTCCGTCCAGTCCCTCCCATCACGGCGCACGATGTATCGTGCGTTGTCGCGACGCGATGCCGCCTACGAGGGCGTCTTTTTCACCGGCGTAAAGACGACCGGCATCTTCTGCCGGCCCACCTGCAAGGCCAAGCGTCCCCGGGCGGAAAACGTTGAGTTCTTTCCGACCGTGACCGAGGCCCTGCACGGCGGCTACCGGCCGTGCCGGTTGTGCCGGCCGATGGACGGCACCAAGCCCGTGCCCGCGCTCGTCGAGCGTTTGCGCCGGGCGGTCGAGGCGTCGGCTGACGGCCGGGTGACCGACAAGGATCTCGCGGCGATGGGCGTCGAACCTTCCACGGCCCGCCGCCAGTTCAAGGCCTACCACGGAATGACGTTTCATGCTTATCAACGCGCCCGTCGCATGGGCCTGGCTTTACGCGACGTGAAGGCGGGCAAGCCGGTCATCGAGGCGCAACTGGCGCGCGGTTATGAATCCACCAGCGGTTTCCGCGACGCATTCGCCCGGGTGTTCGGCGCGCCGCCGCGCGGAGCGAAGAACGCGGCTTGTTTGCTGGCGCGGCGAATCGAGACGCCGCTAGGCACGATGCTCGCATTGGCCGATGATGCCGGCCTGCGGTTGCTGGAATTCGTGGACCGGCGCGGGCTGGAGCGCGAACTGGTGGTGCTTCGCCGCCGGCTGAAGTGCGCCATCGTGCCCGGAAATCATGCGATCCTCGATCGAACGGCCGCCGAGTTGGCGGAATATTTCGCGGGCCGGCGCACACAGTTCGCTGTGCCCTTGGCACCGGTCGGTTCGGCGTTTCAACTTCGGGTCTGGTCCGAGCTGGGCAGGATTCCGCCCGGTCGCACCCGCAGCTACACGGAGATGGCGGAACGGGTGGGGGTGGCGAACGGGCGCCGGGCGATTGCACGCGCCAACGGCTCGAACATGCTCGCCATCGTGATTCCGTGTCACCGGGTCATTCGCGCGAATGGCGACCTCTGCGGCTACGCCGGCGGGATCTGGCGCAAGCAGCGGCTGCTCGACCACGAGCGCGAATTTGCGCCGAAGGGCAGCGCAGGTGCCTGCTGATTGCCGGCCCACTGACGCGGAACGGAAATTTCCTGACCGAGGTGGCCTTGGTTCAGGAAGTTGAGCCTGGACCGCAGTAAAAAGGGGCGTGGTTGAGAGGCATTCATCGAGGGGAATGCGCGGAGGAAGCTGTTTTTGAGGTCCCCAACAAAACTCTTGCGCCACCCGGGGTGGAACGTATCCATTGCCCTTCCGTTTTTTGCCCAGGTGGTGGAATTGGTAGACACGCAGGTCTCAGAAGCCTGTGCCTAAAAGCATGGGGGTTCGAGTCCCCCCTTGGGCACCATTTACGACAAGTGAACACCTTTGGTCAGCGATGACCAAAGGTGTTTTCTTTTGGTCGTTGCTCTCATCCGAATGCGGTCACGGTCTGGTATTGTGACGCCGCGACACTTGCTCCGGCTTGGATGGAGGCGGGGCTATCAGCCCCGCG
>DATCRM010000146.1:0-5813 GCA_036568985.1 Lacunisphaera sp.
CCGCCTCAAGGAACTCTCCTTCAGCCACGACTCCAAGTGGCTGGCCACCGGTGGCGGGCGCGATGCGTGTGTGTGGGACTGTGCCGGCGCCGGCCCCGAGGGACGGGAACCGCTGCTCCTGCCCCACGAATCGCGCGTGTGCGCGATGGCCTTTCAGCATGCCCATGGCCTGCTCGCCTCCGGCGCCGCCAACGGCGAGTTCACCCTATGGGCGCCTGCGCGCAAAAACCCCATGGTCGCCGAGGTCAAAATGCCCAGCGCCGCCACCAAATTTGCGTGGCGCCAGGACGACGCGCTTCTCGCCGTCGGTACCGCGCAGGGGCAAATCTTTGTCTTCAAGACCGCCTGAGCATCGCTTGCGTATAAGTACGCAGACCGAGGACTAGGTCCGTTTGCAGGCTTGCAGGCCGGGGGCAATGCGCCTGTCGTTTCGACCGGGCCAGTCGCCGGTTATCCGCCAGCGTCCATGAATCTTATTAACTCGCCCACTCCGTCCGGAATTTCCGCTCATTGTCCTCATCGTCGTCCGCGCAGGTATAAAAAGGAGCGTTTGTGAATCCCGACGAAACGGCCAAGCCCTCGACCGCCGACTCTGGTAACGATTTTACCAGAACGAATAGCGCGCTGTTCGCCGCCATCGTGGCCTCCTCGGAGGATGCGATCATCAGCACCGACCTCGATGGCATCGTCACCAGTTGGAACCGTGGGGCGGAAATGGTTTTCGGCCACACGGCGGCGGAAATGATCGGCCAGCCGATCACGATCCTGTCCCCCCCGGATCGCCTGGAGGAGGAAATGCGGGTGGTCGCGCGGTTCCGCCAGGGTGAGACGGTCAAACACTTTGATACGGTCCGCCGGCGCAAGGATGGCGCCCTGATCAACACGTCGATCATGATCTCACCTATCCGGGATCACACCGGCAACATTGTCGGCGCCGCCAAGATCGCCCGCGACATCACCGAACAAAAGCACGGCGAAGCAAAGAAGTACAACCTGGCGGAACGTCTCGACCGGATCTACCGCCAGTTGCCGGGCGTGATCTACCAGTTCGTGCTGCGATCCGACGGCACCATGTGCATGCCCTTTGCCAGCGAAGCGGCCCGGCATATTTTCGAAGTCGCACCCGAAGACGTGCGCGATGACATCACGCCCATTTTCCGCAAGATCCATCCCGAGGACCTGCCGGTGCTCAAGGAAGGCATCCAGCACTCGGCCCGGACGCTCCAGCCGCATCACCACGAATTTCGCATCCGCTACGCCAACGGGACCATCGCCTGCCTCCGCGGCGACTCCATGCCCGAGCGCGACAAAGACGGCAACGTGTCCTGGTATGGCTTCATCACCGACGTCACGGAGAGCCGCCGGCTCGAAGCCAAGCTCGTCGAAACCGCCAAGCTCGAGAGCCTCGGCGTGCTCGCCGGAGGCATCGCCCATGATTTCAACAACCTGCTGACCGGCATCCTCGGCAACGCCTCGCTCGCCCGCCAGGAACTGCCACCCTCCTCGCTCGGCCAGCCTATGCTCGACCAGATCGAAAACGCCGCCCGCCGCGCCGCCGACCTGTGCAAGCAGATGCTCGCCTACTCCGGCAAAGGCCGGTTCGTCGTCCATCGCCTCGACGTCAACAAGCTCATCGAGGACACCACGCACCTGCTCCAGATCTCCATCACCAAGACGTGCGTCCTGCGTTTCAACCTCGCCGCCCATCTGCCGGCGATCAAGGCCGACGCCACGCAATTGCGCCAGGTGATCATGAACCTGGTGATCAACAGCTCCGAGGCCATCGGCAGCCGCAGCGGTGTCCTCGCCATCACCACCGGAGTCGCCCGCGTGGATGCGGAATACCTCAAGGGTTTCCGTCCCGACGCCTCACCGGCCCACGGCGACTACGTGTACATCGAGGTCAGCGACAACGGCTGCGGCATGGACGGCCCGACCCTCGCGAGGATCTTCGATCCTTTCTTCACCACCAAGTTTACCGGCCGCGGCTTGGGGCTGGCCGCCGTGCTCGGCATCGTCCGCGGTCACAAGGGCGGCCTGAGGGTGTATTCCGAGCCGGGTAAAGGCACCACTTTCAAATTGTTCTTCCCCGTCGTTCAGGGCCGCGCCGAGGACAGCATTCCGCCGTTTCCCGATGCGACCCATTTCAAGGCCTCGGGCACAGTGCTGGTCGTGGACGATGAGGAGACGGTTCGGACGGTCGCCGCCCGCATGCTGGAACGGCTGGGTTTCACCGTGGTCGTTGCCGCCGATGGCCGCGAAGGCATGGAGAAATTCCGCGTCGATCCCACCCGTTTCACCCTCGTGCTGCTCGATCTCACGATGCCGCATCTCGATGGGGAGGAAACTTTCCGACAGATGCGCATGCTCAATCCCGGGGTTCGCGTCGTCCTCACCAGCGGATTTAACCAGCAGGAGGCGGTCAACCGCTTCACCGGCAAGGGCCTCGCCGGCTTCATCCAGAAACCATTCGAACTCGGCAGCCTCATCCAGGTCATCCGCAGCGTCCTCCCGCACAATTGAACCGGTTCCAAAGGTGGAACCTGCGCTCCGCGCAGGTTTTCCAAGCGGACACCGATCAGCCCGCGCGGAGCGCGGGCTCCACCTTTCAGTGGCAGGTTGTGGGAGCGAGCAAGCTCGCTCCCACAAAATCTGCCGCATCGTTGGGTAAGAGCATCCTCTAATCCCCCCGCCCGCCGCCCTGATAGGATGTCATCCCGCCACATCCGACTTGCGCCGCACTCCGCCCACCGCCACATCAGACGCCCGTGCGCCGCACGATTTCCACGATCTGCCTCCTGCTCGCCTGGCTTTGCGCCAACGGCGCGGTGTGGAACGTCGTGCAGGCCGTCGCCTGGGCGAAGATGTTTCATGATTATTCGCAGGTGATGCCCGCCGGCGACGCCTTGGAACTGACGTTCGACGGCAGCGCTCCCTGTGGCCTTTGCCATCTTTCCCAAGACGCCCAGGACTCCGCCCGCCAGCAGCTGCCGGCCGACGCCGCGCTCGGTGCCGGGGCGGAGAAAATTCTGTTCGTAGCCGACAGCGCCGCCGCCTTCGTGCTGGTCGCGCCTGATTCCGCCTGGCCGGGCCTCGTCCATGAGGCCGGCCTCACCCGCAGCGAGCCGGTGCCCGTACCCCCACCGCGCGCCTGACGCGCCAGCCGACTGTCCTCATCCCCTCTATCAAGAGGGGTGGCACGCGAGTGCCGGGGTGTGTCGGTTCGACGCCGTATCTCCACCCCGCCGTGCGCTGTCCGCGCGGCGTTGCCTCCCCTCCACGCCCCCCAATCCCGGGCCGCGTCCGCCTGCACGCGCCTTCCGCATGCTCAACCTTTTCCTCCTTTGAAATCGTTCTCCCCGCTTCTCGCTTCCTGCACCTTCTTCCTCGGCCTCACCCGCACAGCCGTCGCCTGCGACACCTGCGCCCTCTACCTCGCCGACGCCGCCGGTCGGCCCGGCTTCACGCTGTCCACCGCCCACCAATACACGCGCCTTGGCACGCTCTGGTCGGGCGACCGCCAGCTCGGCAATCCCATCGACCAGTATGTCGACAGCCATATCACCCAGCTGTCGGTCGGCTACTCCCGCGGCGGTGACTGGCAGGCCCAGTTCACCCTGCCGTACATCAGCCGGAGCTACCGCCGGCCCGATCATTCCCGCATCGAGAATGGCCGCGAGCGCGGCTTGGGCGATGCCACCCTCGCCGCTCGCTACCGGCTCTGGCGTACGGTCACCAACCGCGGCAATCAGCTCGAACTCGGCCTGCTCGGTGGCATTGAATTGGCCACGGGAAATTCCGACCGGCTGAAACCGGCCAACCATGTCCACCATCACTTTGTACCAAGCGGTGTGCATGAACACGATCTCGCGCTCGGCAGCGGCTCAACCGATTGGCTGGTTGGGGCCGACGCCCGTTGGCAACACGGCCGATGGTTCGCCCAGACCCAAGTCCAACGCAAGCTGCGCCGTCCGGGCGCCTTCGACTACCGGCTCGCCGATGAAACGACCTGGGAATTCGGCGCCGGCCGCTACCTGATCCTGACCCACACCCGATCGCTTGCAGCGCAGGGCCTGTTCTCGACCGATCACAGGGGTCTCGACTCGCTTGCCGGCGCGGCGCAGGTGGACACAGGGGCCAGCGTGCGCTATCTCGGCGCCCGCGTGACCGGAGCACTGCGCCGCCGGTTTGAGTCAGCTCTCTCGCTCGAACTGCCCGTGCGAATTCGCACCACGGATACGATGGTCGTTCCCGACTATCGCATCCGCGCTGCCGTGGATTGGCGGTTCTGAAACTCGACGGTCATCGGAAACCTCGTTATTCAAAACCCATGAAAGCATTCCTGTCCCTGTGTCTGCTGTTCGCCGCGTGCCTGACCACAGCCTGGTCCGCCACCGAATCCGCCGCGCCCGTCACCCATCCGCTCAAGGGTGTGATCATGGGCATTCTGCCGGAAAAGTCCTCCCTTCTCGTCAAACATGAGGAAGTCCCCGGCGTCATGCGCGCAATGACGATGATGTTTATGGTCGAACCCGCCGTCCTCGAGAAGGTGAAGCGGGGCGACGCCATCACGGCCCGGATGTCGCGACGCGACGACGGCTGGTGGCTGACCGACGTCGAGATCGTGCCACCCGCCACACACCCCGGCGTTCTGCTGGCCAGCAGAACGCCACCCCTCTTCATCCGCAACGATGCAGTCGGCGCGGGTGGTCGGGCACGTCCCTGTGCCCGTTTCGGAGGGCAGCGATCCACGCGCACGGGGACGTGCGCGTCCACCTTTCGGTATCGCAACTTTCAGAGCTAATTTGCGCGCCAGTTGCATCGTTCCGGCTTCATAGAGGGGAATTAAGTCCACGTAGCCGAAGTCCCCTCTATCAAGAGGGGACTGGCGGGCCGAAGCGCTTGGGCGAA
The DNA here is from genome assembly GCA_036568985.1 of Lacunisphaera sp. Classification (GTDB taxonomy): domain Bacteria; phylum Verrucomicrobiota; class Verrucomicrobiia; order Opitutales; family Opitutaceae; genus Lacunisphaera. The sequence goes on from DATCRM010000146.1 coordinate 4,912, forward strand.
GGCTACTGCCCGATCGGGCGGGGTGTGTCGACCCGGCTTCAGGTGTGTTACTGTCTCTCCATTTCGCCGCGCGCCGCGACAGGAATAATCCGTCCTAGAAATCCAGCCCGAGCAACAGTCTCAGCCGGGTGTAGTCCTGGGCCGTGCCATCGGGACTGCCTTGGCGGAGCTCATGCCGGATTGCCGTGCTCAGTGTCTCCGTAAATTTCTTCGTGAGCTCGATCCGGTTTTCCCAACCGGATCCCTGCGAAGTGAAGGAATAATAGTAGACGCCGCGGTCGGTCAGCAGCAGTCCCCACGGCAGCTTCAATTCGGTTTCGACGAAGAGAGACTCCGAGGTCCGCGAGTTGTGCGAAGCGGGCGGTGGCGTGGTCCAGGTATCGAACAAATTCTCCGACATACCCAGGCGCAGCTTCCGCGTCGGCTTGCCGAGCAAATTGACACCCACACCGATTTCCTGCTGCAGCAGCACGTAATCGCTCGGCAGGCCGCTGCGAAAACTCGCCCGGTTCCACTCCAAGGTCGGCCGGTACTGGGCGAAGCTGTTCTTGCCAAAATCGTGCCGCCAGAGCCCGTCGCCCTTCACCAGATCCGTGGTCGTGAGCTGATTGGTCTCACTGTAGTCGTAGCGGCCGTTCAGCTGCACCTCGTCGCGCTTCCATTTGCGTTTCAACCCCGCTTCGAACGAAAGATTGCTCCGGTCTGCGGTATCGGAAACGGCCTCCGTCGCAAAAGCCAGGCGGCCGTGCCAGGATCCGAACACGTCCCGCAATTTCGCCGCGAGCGCCGCGGGATAGAGATGCTCCCAGCGCGAAACCCGCTCCACCTCGGCCCGTTCCGCGGCATCCTTGGCGGGCTGCCCCGGTGCAACTGGCGGGACGCTGGGCGGAACAGCCGGCGAC
>DATCRM010000147.1:0-3945 GCA_036568985.1 Lacunisphaera sp.
ACACCACAAGCACCTCAAATCGACCAACATGCTCGAACGACTCAACCAGGAGATCAAACGCCGCACCCTGCTGGTGCGCATCTTCCCCGACGAGGCCAGCTGCCTGCGATTGGTCCGCGCCCTCGCTGTCGAGACCCATGAGGAATGGGTCGATGAAAACCGCTACCTCGACATGGAGCTGCTGCGCACCCACCGCAAAACCAACCCCGAACCTCAAGCCGCCTAAACCCAGCCAAGGTGCGGGGAAGGGGGCTGCGCCCCTTCCCCTGTGCCCCATCCCATAAATCTTTTTATCTCACCCAAACCACCGACCACCGATCCCTTTTTGCAGAACTTGACGGACACAACTTGGGCCGCGGCCGACCGGGAGGTCGGCCCTCCACTGCAGCAAAAAGGTGGGCGCGGTGAACGACGCCCTGATACCGATGCTTACAATGGCTGACGCCCCAGTGTGCCGCGGAGCGAGCCGAGATATGCGGCGGCGGAAACTTTGGCGAGTTCGGCCCGGGCGGCGGTAAGCCGGCCGCTTAGACCGAGCTTCTCCACCGTGGCGGCGTTCGTCGCGTCCGCCGTAAATTTTTCCAAGGTCTGCACGTGTTGCGTCCAGAGCACGATGTCGGCCTGCTGCTTCGACTTGAGACGGGCGGCGTACCAATCGCTGGCAAGCAGATGCTCGCGGGTGAAAAGTGCGCGCACTTCGTGGGCGTTGGCATCTTTGCCTTCGAAATTGCCGTGGGCCATGATGTGCAGGAGCGCCTTGAGCGGGGGACACGCCATCTCGATGGTACCGTCGGCAAAATAGCTTTGGGCGACCCGCTCGTGCGTGGCGCAAATGTTCTCCATGCCGTCGACGAAGACCGCCATGTCCTGTTGCTCCGGCCTCAGCATCTCGGTCGTGAAGATGGAATGCGGATGCGTGAACACGCGGCCGAAGAAGACCCGCGCGAATTTCGCGGTGATGCGATAGCCGAGCCGGCTGGCCTTCACCTGCTGGCCCTCCCAGTCGAAGTCCTGGCATTGCTCGAGATAACCGTGATCGAACAGGAACTTCGGGTCGCTCTCGGCCGCGGTCATGCGGCTCCACACCTCGGGCACGAGCAGGCTCACGTCGTGATCGACGCGCGCCTTGGGCCCGACGTAGCCCGCGGCCGACACGAACGCCGGCTGGGCCGTGAGAATCTGCGAAACGAGCGTGGCGTTGAGGTCGATGATCGCGGGCAACGCGTTGAACGGGCCCTTGGTCAGCGCTCCCTCGGACCCGGCGCCGGTGGTCGACGGCGATTTGCCGGTCATGGAGCTGATGTATTCCATGAACAGCTCGGGCAGTTCGAAGTAATGGATCGGGTTGAACACCGCCAGCGGCCGGATGCGCGCCGCAGGCTCGGGCGGATTGTTGCGCCGGCCCGGCACGACCGCGTCCACGGGCGTGAACACCGGGGCGTCCGCGGCGAGGCGCCGGTGCAGGCGCGTCGCCATTTTCGCGAGATGCACGCCGCGTGCATCGATCAGGTCGGGCCGGAGCTGCAGGTAGCGCGGATTTTTCGACGGCTTGCCATCGACGATACGCGGGTGCGCCGAGGAGACGAACCAAGTCGGACCGGGCTCACCATCCGCCGCGGCCCGGACCAGGCGTTTCATCGGTTCCGTATACTTGGAGAAGCCGATCGCCTCGTCCACCAAGGCTTGGGCGTCACTGCGACCAAGCGGCTCGAAATTGGAAATGAAGTTATCGGGCTGGGCGAGTTCCTTCTCCGTCAGTTTGTCGTAGCCGCGATGGATCGCCTCATCGGGCCGCTGGAAAAGCCTCTGCTCGCAGTTTTCCACGAACTTCCGCGACGGCGCGTCGGGGCCCGCCAGCGGCACGACGACCGACGCCGTGATGTCGTCCTCCATCTGAATCTTGTAGGCCGGATGGTAATCCTCGCGCAGGCCGAACACCCGCCACGCGCCGTCGGCGTCGTAGCCAATCCGCAGGTAGCTCGCGCACAGCTTCCGGCTGTCGCACTTCAACTCGTTGCCGGGATTCCCGTTGATGAGATCCACGGAAAAATGCTTCCGCCAGTCGTCACCCCACGCCGCCGAGTAATGCCGCTTCACGACGAAAACGATTTCCTTGAGGTATTGCGGGATGGTGCGCAGCCAGGCGTTGTATTCCTCGGTGTATTCGCGGTCGGCGGGCGTGAGGAGCTTGATGACGGAACCAAGCGACCGCTCCGCGCTGAGGATCGGACGCACATCGGAGCCGCGCTTGGCCGGATCGCGGAAACGGGTGGAATAATCCCGTGAGATCAGCGCGGCCACCCGATCCATGTCCTGGTCGAAGTCCGCGACGAAAATCGGGCCCGGTAGGATTGCGTCGGAGATTGGCTTGGAGATCTCCGACTTGCCGCCGCCGGACACTGTGCATGGCTTGTGGCAGAGCGTGCCCTCGGCCACGGTGCCGACAAGATGCCACGCCGAGTGGGCCGGCGGCTGCTCGATATGGACCTTGTATCCCGACGGCCGCACATAGGTGCGCCCGGCCATGAGGGGCAGTTTCTGAGGCCGCCCGTGACACACCCAGGTGACCGTCTGGGCGTTGAGGTCGAACGCCACGTCCTCGGGCACATAAAGAATATCAGGGTACTCCCGGTCCACCGCATACCCTTCCGGCTTCACATCCATCAGACTGGCGTACTGCTCCGCCACCTCGGCGAAGGAGTGGCCGCGTTGTTGCACATGCAGGTTGCCGGAAAATTCCTCGCCCAGATCATAGGCCGGATAGACGAGCGCGCCGCCGGCATGCTCCTCCTCGGCCAGGCCAAAGAGATTGGCCGAGTAACTGATCTGCGTCTTCACCTCTTTCTTGCAGTAACCGTAGTAGTTGTCGGCAATGAGCGTCACGATCACCCCCGAAGCATCGCGCGCGCAGATCTTGAAGGCGGAGCCGCCATTGTAGCGCTCGTCCTCCTTCTTCCAGCACATCCCGTCGCGACGCTGGCGCTCGGTGGCCTGGTCATAATGAGGCAGGCCGAGGTCCTTTTTGCGGCAACCCGTCAGATGCGGCGCGAGGATCACGCAGCCCGTGTGGCCGGTCCAGCCCGCGGGGTTGAGCGCGGCGTCGTTTTCCGGGCGGGAAGGATCGCCGGCATTGCCAAAAATGTTTTCCACGAAATCGAGGTTCGAGACGAGCGAACCGGGCGCGAAAAAGCGGACTTCCATGCGTTTCTCGTCGGTAAATCCGGCGACGGCCGGCACCACCAACGGGCGCAACAGCAGCGAGACGAGGCAAGCGCTGCCGGCGCCGTCCGTCGCGTTATAGGGCAGCCGGGCGATCTCGACGGGCGGCTGCACGGCGATCTCCAGCATCCGCACGAACACTCCGGGCGGTACGCCCAGCTTGTCGTCAGGCACCGGCAATCCGCCCTCGACGACATGAAAGACGCCCTGGGTGGTGCGACGATCGCTGGCGGGATTATGGAGCACGCCGTTGCGCAGCCGGTAGCTTTTGAGCAGGGGAGAGGTACAATCGTCGCCGTCGCGCGGCAGCGACAGCTCTCGCGCCATGCCGGCCTGATCCAGCGCGAAGGTTTGGGCCGGCAGGCGCGGCACGGGGCCGACGGAGCCGAACGTATCGTCGAGCCATGCCTGGATGCGCGCGTCCACCGGCGGCAACTGCCGTTCCTTAAAGGCGCCGAAGTCGCCCAAGCGGGCGGAAATGGATTGCTGGAGCTCTGTCCGGTCGGTGTGGATCATACGCGGATGCGGAAAAATCCCGGCTGGGGCAGGCTGGTTCAAGCGCATACCGTGCCACATCGTCATATTGCGCGGAATTTGCCAATGGGTGCGCAATCGCCCTTCCCGTGCGCTCAAGCAGCAGCCACCCAGCCTTGCTGCCCGCCTAAGGCTCCCGCGGCCACAAGCCAGTCGTACGGCGTCCGCAGCATCCCCCCACGGTGACCGCTC
>DATCRM010000148.1:0-27658 GCA_036568985.1 Lacunisphaera sp.
ACCAGCACCCAGCCGTTCCCGCCGATGCGGAAGAGCGCGGGGAAGGTGAAGCCGAGGCCGGTGGGAGATTTTTTGCCGACGGCTTCGTCGATAAAGTAGTCCTCCTCGTAACTCGGCTTGGAGGCCATCCAACCGTCGCCCGGCTTCGCCTGCCACGTGGCGAACGACGTGGCCGCGGCGGGGAAATTGAACCCCGTGTGCTCGCGCTGCACGACGATGCGCTGCTCGTCCTTCTTGCCCGCGATCCGGTAGGCGAAAGCGACGTCGCGATCGCTTACGCGGAAGATAACCTCGAGCCGGTGACCCTCCGCGTTCGTGAAACGGGCCGTGAGTTCGTTGGCCACGTAATGGACGTCGCGCACCTTGCCGTGCGGCAGCGTGTAACGCTCGTCGATTTTCGCGGTGGAGGTGCCGGCCGCCTGCAGGCCGGTGGCGAAGCTGCCGAGGCTCGTCTCGAGACCGAGGGGCGAGGGTTCGAGCATCAGGTGACCGGCGTGCGTCACCTGATAAGTGAGCGCGCCGGCTTCGAGCGACAATGTGACGGCGATGGCGCCGTCCGGACTGCGGACTTCTTGGGCGCGGACGCCAAGGATCAGGAAGAGCGACAGAACAGAGAGAACGAAACGATGAATCATGGTTGGGGCGGTTCTTTCAACGGAACGATGCGGGTGGATTGAGGCGGAACCTGCGCTCCGCGCGGGTTGGCGTAGAAACCACGAATGGACACGAATAGACACGAATTTCCCGAGCATTCCCGGCTCGGCTGAACCTGAGAGCCGAATCCCACCGATTGGTGCTGGGTTCCATGCACTCTGGATCCGTCGATTTCATTCGTGTTCCTTCGAGTCCATTCGTGGTTCAACTGATTTGTTCCGGTTTCAGAGTGTGACATGGACCGATTGCCGAATGTCGGCCGAGGAGTCGCCGGCACCGACCGTCCATGCGCCGGCGGGAACCGCGTAGGCCTTGGCCGTCACGTCCCAGCGGCGGAGCGCAATGGCGGGCACGGTGATCTCGACCGTCCGCTTCTCGCCAGCTGCGAGGTGCACGCGCGTGAAACCGCAGAGCGCCCGGAGCTCCTGCGGTTGCGAAGACGCGGGCGGCGTGGCGTAGAGCTGCACGACGTCGTCACCGTCGCGGGCGCCGGTGTTGGCCACGTCGACGGTCACCTGCAGCGCGCCACCGGTGGCGGGGATCACGCGGAGATTCGAGTACGCGAAGGTGGTATAACTAAGCCCATGACCGAACGCGTAGAGCGGCTTGCCGCCGAAGTAGCGGTACGTGCGGTTCTTCATCGAATAATCGTTGAAGTCCGGCAGGTCCGCCGTGGCGCGATAGAAGGTGACCGGGAGGTGGCCCGACGGGTTGATCAAGCCGAACAATACCTCGGCCACGGCGCGGCCGCCGTTCTGTCCGGGATACCAAGCCTGCACGATGGCCGGCAGGTGTTCGTCCTCCCACGTCAGCGCCACAGCCGAGCCGCTGCAGTTGACCATGACGATGGGCTTGCCCGTGGCGTGCAGGGCGCGGATGAGGTCTTCCTGCTCCGGCGGCAGCTCGATGGATTCGCGATCGAAGCTTTCCCCTTCCTGCGCGGCCGTGATGCCGCCCACGTAGACGATCACGTCGGCCTGGGCGGCCTGCTCCAACGCCTCGGCTTTGAGTTCGGCGACGGAGCGCGTCGTCGTGTTGTCCTGTCCGCTCCAGGGGGCGATGGCCGTTTTGGTCGTGATCGGGCTGCCCATGGCGTAGGTGACCTTGAAATCCTTGCTCGCGACGGCCCTGATGCCATCGAGGATGGAAACCGAGCGCGTGGGGGTGCCGTGGTAGTTGCCCTCGAGCATCGATTTGGAGGCGGCGTTGGGACCGATGACGGCGAGCTGCTTCAATTTCGAGCGGTCCAACGGGAGCACACCATTGTTCTTCAGCAGCACGATCGATTGCCGCGCCAGCTCCAGCGCCACCTGGTCGTGTGCGGGAAGGTCGTTGTCGAGGAGCGTGTACTTCGAGAACGGCACGCGTTCCGGCGGATCGAAAAGCCCGAGCCGGAAGCGCGTCCACAAGGTGTGATAGAGCGCGCCGTCGATCTCCTTCTCCGTGATCAGTCCCAGCTGGACGGCGCGGACCAGTGCGTTGTAGTCGCCGCCGCAGCACAGATTCGTGCCGGCCTTCACCGCAAGCGCCGCGGCCTCCTCGGCGGTCTTCACGAAGGCGTGCTGCTTCTCGCCGTAGATGTCGCGGATCGCATCGCAATCGGACACCACGTAGCCCTCGAAGCCCCAGCGCTGGCGCAACACGCCCGTGAGGAGGGAGGCGTCGGCGCTGACCGGCACGCCGTTGATGGCGTTGTAGGCGCTCATCACGCCGGCGACCCGGGCCTCGCGCACGAGGCGTTCGAACTGCGGCAGGTAGGTGTCGTACAAGTCGCGCTCGGAAACCACCGCGTTGAAACGATGCCGGTCGGGCTCGGGGCCGCTATGAACGGCGAAGTGCTTCGCGCAGGCCATCGCGAGCAAGTAGTTCGGATCGTCGCCCTGGATGCCCTTGACGAACTGGATCCCGATCTCGGCGGTGAGAAACGGATCCTCGCCGTAGGTCTCCTGACCGCGACCCCAGCGGGGATCGCGAAAAATGTTCACGTTGGGCGTCCAATACGTCAGGCCCGCCCACCAGCGGGAATCGCCCTGGTGTGCGTTGGCGTAGTCGTTGAATTTGGCGCGGCCCTCGATGCCGATCACCGTGCCTTCCCGGCGAAACAGCTCCGGGTTCCACGACGAGGCGGCCCCGACCGACTGGGGAAACACGGTCGCGGCGCCGTTGTTCGCGACGCCGTGCAACGCCTCGTTCCAATAATCGTAGGCGGGCAACCCGAGGCGGGGGATGGCGGGTGCGGCGTTTTTGAGCTGCGCGACCTTTTCCGCGAGCGCCATCCGGCGGATCAAGTCCTCCGCGCGCGCTCGAAGCGGCCGCGCGGCATCGCGCCAGATCATGGGTTCTCTCACCTCGGGCGGAACCATCGCCGCCCGGGAAAAAGCGTCCGCCAGGTCGGAGGCAGCGAACGCCACGACCTCCGCGCCGGCTTCGTCCTTAATCGAAATCCGGTTGAACTTCGCCTCGCCCTTGCTCGCGGTAAACACCAGCTGCAGCGGACCGCGCAAGGCGTCATCGGCCTTCTCGATCATGCCGTTGATCGTGGCCGCCTTCCGGTTGCCGCCGGCGGCAACGAACAAATCGAAATCCTTCGCCAGCACCTGGTCGCCCGCGGCTACGTCGAACACGCGCTCGCCGGCGGCAGTCGCGACCGTCTCCGCCGCAGCAATCTCGATCGTGTAGCGCCCGGCCGGCAGGTTGGCGACGGTGACCGTGAAACGCGCGCCGCTGATATCCTCCCGGTAGGCCTCGACCCCTCCGACCGGCGGGCGGGGCGGCTCCTTGCGGTGAGTGAAGTCGCCAGTGACGGTGACCTTTCCTCCGCAGCTGACGCAGGCCTCATCCGCAGCAAAGGCCAGACCGACGGCAGCAAGCAGGAGGGCGGGTAGCAGGCGGAGGTTCATGGGCAAGAGCGGGGTTCAGGGAGCTTCCTGGAGGAGGCGGGCGGTGGCGGCGGTCTGGCTGAGGTGGACGACGTGATCGCCCTTCATGACCACGGTCTTCCACCCGCGCGCCTTGGCTCGCTCGTAGTAGCGAAAGAACATGTCCTTCTCCGGATGCTGGTCGTCGTCCGCGGTCAGGATGTAGGTTGTGGGGACCGCGCGCGCCTTGTCCTGGTTCTTGAGCACGACCGGCTCGGTGAAAGTCTTTTCCGATTGGGGCACGACGTGGGGCACGGGTTTCCCCGTTTGGTCGCCGAGTGAGATGAAGCCGTTGACGGCCGGCTGGCGGCGCGCCGCGCCCTCCGGGCCGAAGGTGCCATAGGCGCTCTCGCCGTCGTCGGGCAGGAAGGCGTCGAGGTAGATGACGTGCTTGAAGCGGTCCGGCAGGCGATCCACGACCCCGGTGATCACCATGCCGCCGTAGCTGTGGCCGACCAGCACGACGTCGCGCAGGTTCTCCCACTCGATGAAATTGACGACATCCTGGATGTGCAGGTTGACACCGACGTCGGGCGACGCGAGGTGCGAGCGATCGCCCTGGCCCGTGAGCGTGACGCGGTGCACCGTGTGTCCGTCGGCCTGCAAGGCCTGGGCGAGCTTCTGGTGTTCCCAACCGCCGGCCCAGGCGCCGTGGACGATGACGTAGGTATGGTGCGCGCGATCGGCGGCACGCGCCGCGATCGACAAGCCGGCGGCACACAACAAAACGGCGAGGGTCAATTTTTTCATAAAGGCGGTTTAATCGAGAGGTAAGTCCATCTTCCAGTGGGCGGCGACCGCGCGAAGCTCGTCCGTCGTGAGATGGATCACCGCGCCGTGTTTCGGCCGCTCGAAATTCGTGCCCTTGACGGGGCCTTCGTTGAAATGGCCAAGGTTGCGCCAAGTCACGAAATCCTCGGTTTCGCTGAAACCCATGTTGTTGGGCCGCGCCCCGTAGACGTCGTACATGAGCACATAGGTGGAGGTGCCGAGACGCTTGAAAAGGTTCGGCGCTTCCGTCGACACGCTTTCCGGATCGATGCGTTGCGGCGTCACCCGGTAGCCATCGGCGAGCCGCTCGGACGATGCGTAGCGGATCTTGGCGTCAGACACGTAGAACATGCGCCACTGGCCGTCCACGAGCGTGAGGTCGGCATCGATGCCACCGACGCCGGGAATCATCCTGGGTGTAGTCTCGAGTTTGGTGAAAGCCTCGTCGGCGCAGGCCCAGTAGATGTTGGCGTTCTTGTTGCCGTAGCGGATCGTGAAATAGACCACCATCTTTCCCGTCTTCGGATCCCACACCGTCTCCGGCGCCCAGGAGCAGTCGATGTCGCCGAGCTCGGGAAACGCCAGGTCCACGCGGAAATCCGAATGCGTCCAGTGGATCAAGTCCCAGGACTTCATCAGCACCAGCGCGCGATTGTTGCCCCAGCCGTACTTTTCCTGCGGACGCTGCCATTCGGTCTCCCGATGCCCGGCGCGCCGACCGAAAATGTGCAGGTCGGTCATCGCGAGGTAGAACGCGCCGTCGGGTCCCCGCGCAATGTGCGGATCACGCACGCCCTTCTGCTCGGCCAGCGCCGTGCCATCGAACACCGGCTCACCGCCGTTGACGTCGGTGAAGATGCGACCGGCACGACTGATGGCGAAATACGCGGAGTGCGTCTGGTCCTTGAAGTAAACCATCAGGTAGCCGCCCATATCCTTCTCCTGTACCGGCCGGGCCGCAGCGGGTTTTTCAAGTGCGGGCACAATCACGATGCCGGTGGATTGGCGGGCGACGGGCGCGGTGGCTTGCGCCGGCATGACCGCCGGGACGAGCAACCAACACAGAGCGGCGAACCTGGCGCCGGTCAGGATCGCGAGGACCGATGATTTGTCCGGATCTTGCTTCATTTCGCCCACGCCGCGCCTTCGGGCGTGCGGCGCCACGCGAAATACGCATCCAGCACTTCGAGGGCGTCCGCGCTCGGCACCGGGCCGGGCTGGGCCGTGTCCTTGAAATACATCACCTGCCGGTTGCCGTCGGTGAAACGCGGCCAGGTCGGGACGCCGGCGCCGTTGGGATCGCCGCGCTTGGTGAAGTTGGTCCAGTACGTGGACATCAGGTCGGAGACCGCCCAGTCACCGGCCGAGAGGTTGGGGTCGTTGCGGCCGAGCGTCTGGAAAACATAAGGCGTGTCCACGCCGTGTTGCGCGCCATGGTCGGCGGTGGGAGAACCCGCCGGACGCGCGGGATGCTGGTCGAAATAATAATAGTAAACGTGGGACTTGCCCTGACGCGCCTGCAGCGTCGCCCACGCCCAGGTCTGCCAGCCGAACGCAGCGTCGCGCATCAGGTCGCGCGCGGTTTTCGGCACGGTGGTCGCAGTGGCGGGATAGGCAGCCATCAGTTTCTCGGCGAACGGGCCATAGCGCGTTTCGGTGCTGGCGCGGTATTCCGCGGGGGTCTTGTCCCGCGCGAAACTCAGGCCCTCGTCGGAGTTGTAGCCCACGAGAATGTCCACGTCGTTGTACTTGCCGGCCTCGTAGAGCCTGTGCTGGTCGTCCGGGATCACCCAGCCGTCCACGATGGGCCAGGCCGCACCGCTGCCCCACCCCGCCGGCAACTTGCCGGGAGGCAACCGGCGCAACTCGGCCAGCGAGGAGACGCCGGCTTTTTGGAGGTAAGCCACGCCGGCCGCCTCGGCCTGCGCCAGCGTGCGCATGTTTTCGCCGGGATAAGTCGTGGGCCGCGTCGGACCGAACGAGCCGCCGCTCTGCGAAATGGCGCCCCGGAACAGGCCTTTCGCCTCGGGCGAGGCGCACAGCATGCTGACCGAGATGCCGCCGGCGGACTCGCCGAAGATCGTCACGCGATCCGGATCGCCACCAAACGCCGCGATGTTCCGCTTGATCCACTGGAGGCCGGCGATCTGGTCCATCAGGCCCCAGTTGCCCGACGTCCGGTGCAGGGACTCGGCGGTCAGCGTGGGATGCGCGAGGAAGCCGAGCGGGCCAACGCGGTAGTTGATCGAGACGAGCACCACGCCCTTGCGCGCGAGGTGTTCGCCGTTGTGGACCGGCGTCGAGGTGGAACCGCCCGAGAAACCTCCGCCGTAAATCCACACCAGCACCGGAATCTTGTCGGCGGGCGATTTCGCGGGCGTCCAGATGTTAAGGTAGAGACAGTCCTCGCTGACATTGCCCTGGCCGTCGCCCTGGTAGGGATCGGGTCCGAACTTGTCGGCGGCGCGCACGCCGTCCCACTTCGCCGCCGGCTGCGGCGGACGCCACCGGAGATCGCCGACCGGCGGAGTGGCGAACGGAATGCCGCGGTAGACGGTGAGATCTTTTTCGGCGACGCCCTGTACGAGACCGGTTTCGGTCATCACGGGCGCGGGCGCTTGGGCCAAACCGAGCGTGGCGGCCACGAGGGTGAGGAGGGAAGTGAGTTTGAGTTTCATGAAGTGGTGTCGGATGGAGTGGGCGGAGGGGGGGGTCAGCCGTCGCCAAGGCTATGGCTGACATGGGCGGAGACCCCGCCATACAATCACTTCTTCAGGGCGATTTCCAGCTGGGTAAAGGAATGGGCCGGAAAGGTGTGGCTGATCCGGTTGTCGGTGAACGCGAGGTCGGTCGTGACGGTGCGCACCTGCTCTGCCGCGGCGGTGTTGGTGGCGTCGATCGAATCGGCGTGGACGAGATGCACGCGGCCCCGGCCGGTGTAGGCGCCGGACTGGAGCTCAACGTCGGCGGCGATGGCGTCGGTTTCGCTGCGGTTCACCACGTTGACCAGCAGCTTGCCGTCGGCCGCGTTGAGCACTGCGGTGACATCCAGGTAGGGGATGTCCTTGAACGCCTTGTTGCTGTAGGTCGCGCAACGCGTGTAGACGTCGAGTGCCGTCCCGCGGCAGTGGTTCGAATAGAGGAAGAACGGATAATAGAGCGAGGCCTTGTATCCGCCCTCGGGGGTGATGCCGACGAGGCTGGTCAGGAAGGTGAGGTTCGCCATCTTGACGATGTCGGCGTGACGGATGAACGCGTTCAGGTGCTGCGCCAGGAGGAGCGGGCCAGCGAGGTTGTTGCCGCGAGCGCCGTATTCGTCGAACGAGATGTAGATCGGCCGGTCCGTTTCGGATTTGGCCGTCACCTTTTGAATTTGGCCCTGGGTGACCTCGATGATCCGGTCGATCTCCATGCCGAGGGACATCTCGTCGGCGAAGCCCGGCTTGTCGAAGCCGCGCAGGACCTGGAACACGTAACGGTGCAGGGAGATGTAGTCCGCGTAACCGGCCATCTGATCGAGCACGTAATCGTTCCAATCGGTCCAGCCGTCCTTGGGATCGTAGCGTTTCGTGACGAGCGGGTAGTTCGACGCGCCGGCGGCGACCAGCTTGATGTCCGCGTCCACCGCGCGCATCATCTTTGCAGCCTCGATGGCGAACTTGACGTAGTCCTCCTTGTTCTTGTGCCCGAGCTGCCAGGGTCCGTCGGGCTCGTTGCCGAGAGCCCAGTATTTCACCTTGAATGGCTCCGGATGGCCGTACTTCACGCGGAGATCGGCATAACGCGTTCCGGCCGGCGCGTTGCAGTACTCCACCCAGCGGGCGGCTTCCTCGATCGTGCCGGTGCCGGCGTTGATGCAGATGAAGTTCTCCGCTCCGACCAGATTGCAGAAGGCCACATACTCGTCGGTGCCCATCTGGTTCGATTCCTTCCGAGTGCGCGACAGGTCCAGTGAGACCGGGCGTGCAGCCTTCGGGCCAATGCCGTCCATCCAGTTGTAGCCGGAGACAAAATTGCCGCCGGGCCAGCGGACGGCCGCGACCTTCAGCTCCCGGATCTGCTGCAGGTACTCCTTTCGAAAGCCGTTCTCGTCCGAGTGCGGCGAAACCGGATCATACAGGGGTCCATAAACGATGTCCGGGCGATCGCCGCGGGAAAGCGGCTCGAGAAAGCTCCCGTAGATGTTGGGATCGATCGCACTGATGGTGCGGTCGAGATCGACCTTGATGAGGGCGGGCTCGCCAGCCGAAAGGCGACCGAGGAGCGATCCGGCCAGAAGCAGGGAGCCGAGAAGAACGTCGGATTTTTTCATGGGATTGGAAGCTGTAGGGAACTCGTAAGCGGCAGGGATCGCGGGGTTCAGCCGTCGCCAAGGCTTTGGCTGGCGCAGTCGGAGACCCCGCCCTACATCGATCCTACTTGGCTGCAGCGCTCTTCAGGAAGCCGTTGTGATCGAGCCAGTGGGTGAAGGGTTCGAACCACCAGTACGTGGGGTGACCGGGATAGCCCATGCCGAAGCCGTGGCCGCCGTCCTGGTAGAGGTGGAATTCCACGGGCTTTTTGGCGTCATACCACGACTTGATCAGGCCGAACTGGCCGTTGAAGAGGAAGTCGTTGGCGGCGATCGCCACGAACAGCGGCGGCGCATCCTTCGGCACCTCGACCGGGCCCATGCCGCCGTAGATCGGCGCGATGAAGGCGAGCTTCATGGTTTTGGAATTGAGCGTGCTGTGCATCGTCAGGCCGGCGCCGGCGGAGAAACCCATCATGCCGATGCGCTCGGGGTTGACGTTCCATTCCTTGGCCCGCGCGACGATCATCGCGTAGGCGGCCTCGGCGTCCGCGAGCTGGTTGGTCAAGTCGGGACGTGGCGGACGCGGTGGCTCTGCCGCGGGGGCGGCGGGGGCGGCACCGTCGGCCGGAGGCGTTACGGCCGCGAACGTGCGGTTCATCGACTCCTTGAGGCCCTCGAGCGTCGGCGGAGTGGGTTGCAGACGATACTTGAGCACGAAGGCGGCGATGCCGCGCTCGTTGAGGGCCTTCGCGATTTTCCAGCCCTCGTTGTTGATCGACAGCCAGCGGAAACCGCCGCCGGGCGCCACGATGACGGCGGTGCCGTTGGCCTTGGCCGGGTCGGGCAGGAACGGCGTCAGCGTGGCGGTGGAAACATTGCGCACCATCGGCTCGCCCCATTGGCGGAACCAGCTCTCCTTCGCCGGCTGGTTCTCGAGTCCGCCGGTGCCAAGCGGAATGGCGTTGGGCTCAGGCGGCGCGTCGAGCGGATAGATGGTTCCGTCTTGCGCGACCGCGGACGCAGCGAAGACGAGAAGGGCGGCCAGCGCGGCCGTTTTGGTGAGGTTCCTGAATGTTTCGGACATGTTCATGGGGGTTAAACGGAAATCATTTCGCGGCGGGTGCCGGCGAGCCGAGCAACGGCAGCATCGTTTCGGCATAGCGCTTGCCCAGTTCGCGGTAGCCCGCGGGCGTGAAGTGCAGGTGGTCGGGCCCGGCCTCGCAGCCGGCGGAGGACACCACGTGCGCGGTCGGGATCGTCGCGGGCAGTTCGGCGATGACGGGATTCATGCTCGCGCATTTGCCCTGCTGATCGGCCGCGACCAGCTCGCCCACGAGCAATGGCACATCGGCCGCCTTCAGGCCGAGATCCGCAAGGATGCGCTCGTAGACGGATTTCACCTTCGCCGGCCAGGTGGCGTCGCCGGTGTTGGATTCACCTTGGTGGAGGAGAATGCCCTTGATGACGCCCGACTGCTGGGCGATCCGGGCCATGTCCACGAGGCGCTGATAGGGATTGCCACCGTAGGCCGTGAGTGCGCCCTTCATCCAACCGGGTGCGGTGGCCACGTAATCCGCAAACGTAGTTTGCTCGAAAAGATCGATCTTACATCCACCCACGGAAACATTCACCACGCCGACCTTCACGTCCGCCGGCAGGGCCTGCACGAGCGTGCGGCCAAAATAATCGGCCGGACACAGGCCGGAATTCGGCCGGCACAGCGGCGGCACGGCGGGATACCACTTGCCTTTCTCGCGGCCCAGCGCCGGGAAATCGACTGCTGCGAGCACCTGGAATCGCGGTTCGGCGTAGGTCTTGTCTTCCGCTGGAATGCCGGGAAAGCCCTCCATGTTCGACTGGCCGAGGCAGAGGAACACGTAGCAACGCGGATCCTGAGCCCGCGCGCCGGCAACCCCCAGCACGCCGGCAACGCCGAGAAGACTGCAAAGCAAGAGGGCACGTTTGCTCATGAGGGAAGGGGTTTTTGAGAACTTGTGTGCCCTCGAAGCTTTGGCGAAAGCAACCGAGGTATAACATATGCGCAGAATGACGGCTACGGGCGGCGTTGAGATAAGAAGACGAAAAACGAAAGACCAAGGACCAGGGACCAAAGACCCGAGACCGCTGGGGCGAAGGCGTTTTCATCGGGACCTCCACACGCTCCCGATCTGCACCAGCTGGAGGGCCCGCGTCTGCGGGCCGAATCTCGGATAGGCGCGGTCGCCCCACCCGCCCATCCTCGTCACGTAGCACCGGTGGTCACACCGCTGGTAGCCGCGTCACGCGTGGGGCCCTCAGTTGAATCGAAGCTTTCCCTTCCCATGTATCGCCCTGCCGTATCTACGGCGGTCGGATTCGATCCGTAGAGCCCAGAGTTCTTACACGAAGGACGCAAAGGTTGCGAAATCGTCAGGCCATTCGCTTCGTGCAGTCCGTGTGTCTCGTGGTTATCCGGCTCTGAGGTTTGCGTTTCTTGAAGGCTGGCTTGCGCTCCGGGCCGCGGATGCCGGATGCTGCGGCGTGACTCCCAGCGAACAACTTTGCCTTGCCTGCGGCCTGTGTTGCGACGGCTCGCTCTTCGACGGCGTGCAGCTCGAGGAGGGCGATGATGCCAAACACCTGAAGGCGCTGGGGCTGCCGGTCGCCTTCTCGCGCGGCCGGAATCCCGTTGCCCGATTTCCCCAGCCATGCAGCGCCTTGTGCACAGACCGCACCTGCCGGCTCTACGCGGACCGGCCGCGGCAATGCCGCATTTTTGAGTGCGGAGTGTTCAAGGAAATGCAGGCCGGGCGGACCGAATTCGCCACCGCGTTGCGGCTGGTTCAGAAAACCCGGCGCCAGGCGGACCGGGTGCGGCGGCTCATGGTCCGGCTGGGCGAAACCGATGAACATCGCGCCTTGGGTGAACGCTTTCACCGCCTGCAATGCCGGATGGAAGCCGAGCCGACCGATGACACCGCGCGGGCGCTCTTCGCCGACCTGAGTCTTGCGGTGCACCGGCTCAAACTGCTCGCGCACGACAAATTCTACACCCGCCCACCAGCGCCTGCTGAAAAGGGAAAGTAACGGTTAACCATGAGCCATGGTTCATCAGCCCGCTTAAAGCCTTATCGCCATCATGAGCCCTGAACCCGAACCCGTCTGCAGCCAATGCGGCAAACCCGATGCGCACGCCGTTGGCGAAGAGATTTTATGCGCCGGCTGCTGTCACGAACGCGGTTCCTGCGGTGCGGTGCGCGAATCGTCCGACTCGAGCGATCAACTGTCTACGCGGGTCGAGGCCGCCAACAGTTCTTTGAGCGCGACCATACTCCAGCGGTCCAGCGAATAGACGTCCCACTGGTCGCCCGCTTGGATCAACAGTCGTCCCTGCTCCTGGTTGATTTCGGCTCGGAGCGTCACCTCGCCGACGAAGCGAAAAGTCAGCTCGGGAACAAATCCGGTTTCGCGCCGGTATTCGGCAAGAGTTGGGTCGGGCTCAAATATTTCGAAATCGTAATCAGAATTATCATTCTGACTGTCGATGGCTGCTGCGAGAAACGTGAAAATCCGCCGGATCGCTGCCTCGTCGGTGAATTCATGCCGTTCCGTGACCAATATCCCGTCTTGGATCCAGCCGCCAAAGTAGCCTTCGGGGTAATCTGCGACCGGGACCCACGGAGCCAACACCTCGCTCGTCACGGCATGACATTTCGAAAAAGCTGCGCCCAAGGCAGCAAGCGGATTCTGCAGCTTCGACTTTCGCTCCACCAAAATAAAGTCATGCGAATGCCCGCAACCAAAGAACAGGGGAGAAACAGAGGTGCCCCCACACAAAGCGCCGATTGGCTCAAGCCGTCGTGGTGTAACGGAGAGGGGAAGGCATGGAACAGGCATGAAGGCAACCGGTACCGGGGGAAGATCAAGTTTTAAGGGAAGGATATCGGCTCTCTGAGATTTGACGCTACCGCTAAGGGTAGAACTCACAACCATGAAGAAGAGCAGACCGATGAAGCCGGGTTTCATGAGCGCAGAGGATAGTCAGGGATGCGAGGATGGGTTCGTCTACGATATATTACGCACCATCGGACGATTTCTTAGCCGGAACCATACTATGTCTATGTAATGTTTTGGAATTTCAGGCTCTGGCACCCACGACGGCTGGACCGGAGCGGCAACCGGCTTGGGGACCTATCGCGACGGCCTCTCCAGAAATTCTACCGTCCGTTCGTCCGTACGACCTGCATAGTATCGGTCCAACACCGCGTGGAATGGCAAACCCGGGTCCGCGATCGTCGCAAAGAGCGTCATGCTCGAGCGCAGCTTCGTGTCGTCGGGTGAGCCCATGATCTCGTGGGCTGTCCGGCCGGTGACGGACAACAGTGCCTCCGCGCACGCGACCAGCCGCGAGCCGAGGATAGGATGCGCGAGGTAGGCCGCCGCTTCGGCCCGCGAACCAATCGCATACTTCTGTGCCATGGCGCTCGTCCCCAGTCCCGCCACCTGCGGAAAGACGAACCACATCCAGTGCGTCAGCTTCCGTCCGGCCCTCAACTCCTGCAGCGCACGTTCATACGCGCCTTCTTGCGCCGTCAGAAATCTCTCCAAGTTAAAGGTGTCTGGCGCGTTTGCGTTCATCTCGAATCTCAGGATTTCATCGCCGCCTTTATGCTGTCCGAAAAGTCATCCGTCAATCCACCCCGAAAAATCAATTTCCATCTCTGTACTCTGCAGTCTGTTGGTCCGTGGTCTCTGGTTTCTGCCCCCTACTCTTTCCGCAACGCCCGCTGCAGCTTCTCCAGCGGCAGGGTGTTCAGCAGCTGCTTCCGCGTCAGCCCCGCCCGGCGCGCGACGTCAAGACCGCAGCGCATGTAGTCGAGGCCGGCGGCGCGGTGGGCATCCGTGCCAATCGCGATCTTGATGCCGGCCCGCGCGACCTCGCGCACCTGATCCGGGGCCAGGTCGAGCCGGTCTGGATCGGCGTTGATCTCAAAGTAACAGCGCCGGCCCTTCGCGTGCGCGATGAGGCGCGGCAGGTCGATCTCGTAACCGCTCCGGTGCAGGATCAACCGGCCGGTGGCGTGTCCGAGGATCTTGAACGCCGGATGATCCATCGCGCGCAGAATCCGCTCCGTCTGTTCCTGCTTGCCGAGCCGGAAACGCGAGTGAATCGAGCAGACCGTATAGTCGAGCGCGGCGAGCAGATCGTCCGGATAATCGAGACCGCCGTCCGCGAGGATGTCCACCTCCGCGGATTTCAGAATCCGGATGCCCGGTCCTTTCTCGTTCAGCCGGTCGATCCGACGGATCTGCCCCCACAAGGCCGCGACCGATACACCCCGGGCGATTTTCAAACTCTGCGAATGGTCGGTGATCCCGATATACTCGTAACCGCGGTCCCGGGCGGCTTCGGCCATCGCTTCGATCGAGTCGATCCCATCGCTGGCCGTGGTATGCATATGCAGATCGCCGCGAATATCGCCGAGCTCCACCAACTCCGGGAGCTGGTCGCGGGCAGCCAGGGCGACCTCGCCGTGGCCCTCCCGCAGTTCGGGCGGAATCCATTTCAATCCCACGCTGGTGTACGCGGTCTCCTCGGTGCGGGCGCGCCGGCTCAAGCCGCCGACTTTCTCCAGCTCCTCCAGATGAGCGGCGGAACCGGTGGCGGCAATCAGCGCCGTGCCCCAATCCGCCGCCGTCGCCGCATGGACCGTCACCATGACCGAGCCCGGCAGTTGAAAGGTCGCGTCGCGATCGGCGGTTTCAATGAGATCGACGCCGCCGCGGAACTTCGTCAGGCGGGTCAACAGCGCGGGGAAATCGTCCGTCTCCACGACCAGCGCGATTTCGCTGATTGCCTCCATCCGGCGGCGAAGATCGCCAGCATACTCCACGCGTCTCACGCCACCGCGCGCCAGCAGCCAGGCCTTGATCTCGGCAGCGAGCGCGTCGGCATCGTCCAGCAGGATCAGCGTCGCATCGCGGAACGCGTTGCGGAAGTGGTCCTCCATCCGCGGGCCCAGCGCCGCGCGGATGGCACCCGACTCGAATCGTTCTTTGAGTTCGGCCAGAGTGTCGATGCGCAGGCGCTTGAAGACCCGCGCGACGCGCTCGGGATCGAGGCGCGGGTACTCGCTGACGATGGCAACTTCCGGCGGGGCGTCGGTCAGGAGCAGCTCCAGCTGGCCCAGCGTGCCGCGCAGGACGATCTCCCGCACGGCGGCCGCAATGCCCTTGCCAATACCGGGGAAGCGCGTGAGGTCGGCACCGGCGCGCGCGAGCTGATCGACGTTTTCCCGGAGGCCCTTGATGGTCGCCGCCGCGCGACGGTAAGCGCGGACCTTGAACGGATTTTCTCCCTTGGATTGGAGGACTTGTGCGTACGCGACCAGGCGATGCGCGATCTCCGGGTTGCTAAGCGGACGCGTGAGAGTCGGCGCAGCCATGCCAGAGCGCGATCAGGCCCGCGCGAGCCATTTATTCAGCAAACTCCGGGCGAAATCCTCGATCCGGTCGCGCACCGGCGCGGATGCATTTTGTTCGTAGGCGGTATCGAGCGCATCGAGCACCTGGTCGCGCGTTGCGCGCGGGAATTCGCGGTGCAGCTTCAACAACTCGTAGGCCCATTCGTAATCCTCGAGCTTCGAGAGCCGGGCGCGATCCGGCATGCTGACTTTGGTTTTATCATCGGCCATGGACGGAGCATACGCCCGTGGTGCGAACCGGACCATCCGGGTGCTTCCCGTGCCCCGTCATCCGGGAATCGCCGATTCCGACCGGCGGCGTTTTGCGACGAGCGAACGTCGGTCTCGATGCAATTCATTCCCCGGCCTGTCGTCCGTTCTTTGTGCCTTCGCGTCTTTGTGGTGAATTTTTTTATTCACATCGGATCGACCTGATTGACATGCACAGCGGCGCGCGACACCAATCACCGCTCACGAGCGACCCACGTCACCTCAATCCATCCGCGGAATTATGATTTCGAAGCAAGCGATGATCTGCCGGGCCTGCGGCCAGCAGACCCGGGCGAATAAAAAAGGCACACTGGCACTGGAATTGGCCCTTTGGGTGGGGGCGGTCGCCGCCCTCGTCTTTATCTTTCCCTATGGCGGATTGTTCGGGGTTGTCGCGCTGGGGTACTCGTGGTGGAGAGCAGGCTCCGCAGCTCGTGTGAAGACGTGCCCCCATTGTCACCGCGAAGGGACCGTGATCCCCAGCGATTGCCCGGAAGGCAAGCGCGTCGCCGCGAGCTACACGACGCCGCCGATCGTCAAACGGTAGAATCGGGATTATCGCATCGATCCCATTTATTTTTCACCACAGTGGCACCAAGGCACAAAGTTTGTTCCAATCCTCTCCGCCAGCAAAAAACTCATGCCTAAAAACCCCAGAAATCCCAAAGTCGACGCCGTCCTCGCCAAAGAGGATACCTGGCAGAAGGAGTTTTCGAAGCTCAGGGACATCGTGCTGGGGTTTCCGCTGACCGAGGAACTGAAGTGGGGCTGCGCCTGCTATACTTTGAACGGGAGCAATGTTGTCCTGATCCACGGTTTCAAGGAATACTGCGCGCTCCTCTTCACCAAAGGCGCCCTGTTGAAGGATCCCGAAGGCTTGCTGATTCAACAGACGAAGAATGTGCAGGCCGCGCGCCAGCTCCGGTTCAGCAGCCTCAAGGAAATCGTCCAACGGCAGAGCGCGATCAAAGCCTGTCTCGCTGAAGCCATCGCGGTGGAGAAAGCCGGGATCAAAGTGGAGTACAAGCAGACGGAGGACTTCGAGGTTGTGCCGGAATTCCAAGCCCGCTTGCGGAGCACGCCCTCCCTCAAGGCGGCGTTTGAAGCCCTGACGCCCGGACGTCAACGCGGTTACCTGCTCCATTTCGCCGCCGCCAAGCAGTCCAAAACCCGCGAAGCCCGCATCGAAAAATCCGTGCCCGCCATCTACGCCGGCAAGGGATTGAACGACGTCTGACCCGGCCGAAGCGTGTAGGAGGGGCTTTACGCCCCGATTTCACCTCGAGAGAGGATCCCTCTGAACGATCTGTAACCCGGCCCGCTCCGGCGCGGGCCGGGAAGTAGCAAGGGACAGGTAACAAGGATCAAGAAAGACGTCGGAAATTCACAACGGCCGACCGCTGTCGAGCGCAATCCGAACGCGCGCAAACTCGCTGGCCCACGAATAGTCTGGTTTTGTCCGAAGTCCTTAGCCGCGGGAAGTCAGCCGAAAATTTTAAAACGAAATGTCGGAACGGGCCGGCCTGACCCGTCATCAGGGTGAAAACCAAACCCCTCCCATCCATGAATGACACTGCCAAACGCTCGATATTTCGCTGGATTCACCTCGTCTTCAGCATCCCGATCCTCGGATACATCTACAGCCCGTTTGAGGAAATTCCCAACTACGCCCCTGCGGTCCGGTTCTTCTTCCTGCCCGTCCTGGTCCTTTCGGGACTCTGGCTGTGGAAAGGCCACGTCCTGCGGCGGCTGGTTTCGAAAGTCCCGGCCCGGCAGGATGCCGCAAACAAAACCTGATCTTCCCGGTGGATATCTCCGCCCGTCTGTCCGTCCCCCCCCCATCTATTCATTTTCCTCCCCTCCCTTTCTCCCACGCATCATGAAATACATCCTCCTCGTCCATCTGCCCAAGGAAACCCTGGAAGCCCCGAAAAATCCCGACGCGGCCGCCGCTGGCCGGGCCTATGGCGAAGCCCTGCATGCGGCCGGGATCTTCGTGGCCGGCGTCGGCCTCGGACCACCGGAAAACGCCACCACCGTCTCCCTGCGGGACGGCAAACGGCAGGTCCAGGACGGCCCGTACGCCGAATCCAAGGAATTCCTCGGCGGCTTCGTCGTCATTGACGTGCCCAACCTCGACGCCGCGCTCGAGTGGGCCGCGCGCAATCCGGCTGCGGCGGTCGGCACGGTCGAGGTCCATCCGCTCGGAGGATCCTATTTCGCCGCCGCCAAATAGCGCGCATGAGCGAATCCGCCACGCACGCCGCCATCGAGGCGGTCGCACGCAACTCCTACGGCCGGCTGGTGGCCTACCTCGCGGCGCGTTCGGGTGACGTCGCCGGCGCGGAGGACGCCCTCAGCGAGGCGTTCGGCGCCGCGCTGCGCCGCTGGCCGGAGGACGGCGTGCCGCTAAAACCCGAGGCCTGGCTGCTCCATGCGGCCCGCAACCGCCTGGTCGACGCCGCGCGCCACGCGCAGGTGCGCAAGAGAACCGAACCGCTCCTCCAGCTCACCACCGATGCCGAGACCGTCGCGGCCATGAATCCGACCTTCCCGGACGAACGGCTGAAACTCCTCTTTGTCTGCGCACACCCGGCCATCGACATCGCGGCGCGCACCCCGCTCATGTTGCAAACCGTGCTGGGGCTCGACGCCGCCCGCATCGCGTCGGCCTTTCTCGTATCCCCCGCGGCGATGGAGCAGCGGCTGGTGCGGGCGAAAACCAAGATTCGCGACGCGGGCATCCCTTTTCGCGTGCCGGATCCGCCCGAGTGGGACGAGCGTGCGGCCTTCGTGCTCGATGCGATCTATTCCGCCTACACCGCCGGATGGGGAAGCGGCGCCGGCGACGGCTCGACCCATCATGCGCTCGTGCAGGAAGCGATCGCGATCGGACGCACCCTCGTCCAGCTCATGCCTGGTGAGCCCGAGGCCTCGGGCCTGCTGGCGCTCATGTTGCATTGCGAAGCGCGCCGCCCCGCCCGCCAGACGCACGACGGCACCTTCGTGCCCCTCGACCGGCAGGACCCCGCCCTGTGGTCGCGGCCGATGATCGCCGAGGCGGAAAAGCACCTGCGCGCGGCTTCCGCCGGCAAGCGCCTGGGGCGCTACCAGCTCGAGGCCGCGATCCAGTCGATCCACGCGCACCGCGCCGTAAGCGGCGTGATCGACTGGCGGGAGATCGCGTTGCTCTACGAAGGTTTGATCCGCCTCGCTCCGACCATCGGCGCCCAGGTCGGCCGGGCCGTGGCGCTCGCGGAGTCCGGCGATCTTCCGGCGGGGCTCGCCGCCCTCGAGGCCATGCCTGCCGCCCGCATAGCGAATTATCAGCCGTGGTGGGCGGCCCGCGGCCACGTGTTGCGCCGGATCGGCCGCCAAGGGGAAGCCCGCACCGCCTTCGAGCGTGCAGCCAGCCTCACCGACGATCCCGCCCTGCGCACCTACCTTCTCGAACAGGCCGTGCGATAACCAGGCTCCCTCGCCAGTTATCCTTCGGGATTGTGGCGACCATCGCTCGACGTGCCACCTGATGAGGATCATTTCGACGCGCCCAGCGGTCGCGCCCTACCTTTCGCCGCGACCGACACCAGCAAGTGCCCGATCGCGAGCCACAGCATGGCGGCGGCCAGCCATTGCCACCACGCGAAGCTCAGCCAGAGCGGAGCGCCGGTTCCCTTCCAATCGTAGTCGGACCAGCCGAGATGACGCTGCGCGAAATACAGCCAGCCTTCGCGGAAGCCCACCCCAAGCAGGGGCAGCACCACGAGTGCCGCAACCCAGGGTGACGCGCGTTGCTGCCGGATGCGGTGCAGATGGAGACCGACCACCCCCACATAGAACGCCAGGAACGCCGCCAGCGCGATCAGTTCGTGCCCCTTGCGCACCACGCTCGAGAAATGCTGAAACGCCAACCGCTCGACCCCGACCGCCACGCCGCACACCACACCGACCCGCAGTGCCAGCTCCACCCAACGAGGCGGACGCTCAGCGTCCGATCCGTTGCGTACCACAGCATTCACGACCGGCCAGAGACACGCCATTGCGATGGCCAAGGCTCCCGCGAACCAGGCGGCTCCGTCCGGATTGTGTTTTCGCGACGCGAGCGCGGAGATCACCGTGTAGGTCCAGTCGAAGGAACCGGGAAATCGTTTCGCCGCCAACCCGATCCCGGCCACCAGCACCGCGGTGGCGATTCCATAGAGCAAGACCGCCCGGCGCCAGACGCGTGGGTCGAATTTCGGCGATTGGTTCATGCTGAATTTTTCCGTCAACTGGCGCTGCCAGTGCCCGTCTTTCGGGTTCCATCGAGTTCCCCAGCTTCCGTTATCCTGAAACCCAGACCAAGCCATTACCAACGTGGGTGCGACCATCAAAGAAGGGCCCCACCGTCCATCTGCCGAGTCCGCCGAAGCCTTGGCGAAGGCGGAAGCCGTGCGAAGGATCCAAGGGATCGAACGTGCTTACGTCCCCGTCTGAATCCTTCGTGCATGCATGAAGTCCGACTCCATCCTGGCACACATCACCCTTGGCGATCAGAACGAAAAATTGGCCGAGAACGTGTAGCGCCGCGGATCCAGGAAACGATAATTGCCGCCTTGGACACCATCGGCGCCGTAGCTTTGAAAAGTCGTGTAGATCAATTTGTCCTCGTCGAGGAGGTTGTCGACGTTGACCTGGAATTTCATGCGGACGTTCCGGCCCCACGCCTTGAAGTCCGTGGTGTAGCCGAGGAAGGCGGACACCAGCGTGTACGCGGGCGAAAGCGTGCGCTCTTCGTTCACCTTTTCCCAGGGCTGACCATATTGCTGGCCGAAATATGAAAAACCACCGCCGATCTCGAGGCCCTTGAGCGCGCCTTCGAGGAAGGAGTACGTACCCCAGAAGTTGTAGATTTCCGTCGGCAGTTTCGGGGTGATTGTCGGGACGGAGGTGGAATCGAGCAGCTTCTGGGCGTCGCTCAGCAGCGTGCCCAGCAAGACCGACTCGGGCGAGTTCGGGCCGGCGGCCTGCTGCCATTCGGGCAAATGCTCCGCAAAGTAAACGCGGGCGTGCGGACCGTTGTTCCGCTTTTCGCCCTTGGGCTTCGAATAGTGCGCCTGCAGGCGGATGTTTGGCGTGGGATTGGCGACCAGTTCGAGCTCCACGCCGTGGTATTTCACGTCGTAGGAATCGACGTAGGTCATCGACGCTTTGAGGCTGCCGGGCGAACCGGTGACAATCCCCGCCGGGCCGATGTCGGTGGCCGTGCCGCCGGCCTTGAAGTACTGGTCCCAAATCGCCTGGAACCCGGGACTGTCGCCGCCGATGACGTCGGTGGACTTCGTTTGGTAGAAGTTAACCGAGCCGTAGTATTTGTGGTCCTTGGTTGAAATCCGCACGCCGAGATCGCGCCCCTTGCCGGACGACGGACCGAAGATCCTGCCCGTGACGCTCGGCGCGAGACCGCCCGCCGCCGGCTGGAAGTTGCTCGACACGTTGGCCACGAGGCCAAGCCATTCCGTGACGTAACCGACCACGCCCGCGGAGTACGTGTTGCCGGCGTCCTCCGCGATGGTCTCGGTATTGCCCGTACCGCGAATGCCGATCTTGGTGTTGCGGTAGTCGTCGCGGCGGGCGCCGAGCGAAATGTTCAGGCGGTCATTCCACAGGCGCGTCTGCGAGAATACGCCGGCGTATTTGATCTTCTGGGTCGAATTGAAATCGAACCAGTTGTAGGTGTGTGGACCGTAGAAGAAATCCCCACCCTCGGGAATGCTCCACGAAGCCTGCGGATTGTCCCAGTAAATGCGGCCCCAGACCATGCCTTGCTGCCAGGTCGCCGGGTTGTAGGCCGGCCGGTAGAACAACTGGTACTGGCGCGCATCGTAGTCCGTGACCTGCTGTCCCGCAGAAAGGGAGAGCGACTGGTTGAGCGGGATATTCCATAGCGTGGTGTCGAAGCGGTACGTGTATTGTGCGCGAAGCTCGGTCACGCGGTGGTTCTGCGTCTGCCGGTCGAGGAACTGATCGGAGTAAATCTTGCCGTAGTTCGGATTGGGCTGTCCGTCGGGCAACTGCTGGTTGAGATCGTAAGCCGCACCGTAGCCCAGGCCGCCGCCGGCGCCTTCGAAGTTCTTGCCTTTCGCGGTGTCGATGTAGCGGTAACCCTGGACCTGGAGTTCGCTGTGGTCGTTGAAACGGTGCTCGAACGTCAGGCTCGCCGCCCCGGACCGGCCTTCGAGCACGCTGTCGGGCGAAGCGATCGCAAATTCACGCGACGGCAGCCCGGGCACCGCCCGGCCGCTGCGACCGTCGGTGAAGGAATCCGGACGCAAATAGGCGCCAGCGTAGAAATCCCCCGTGCCGGCGCTGCGCAGACCGTGGGCCCAGTTCATCATGCCGAGACCGGGCACGTAAACGCGGTAGTTGTCCGCGCCGCCCCAAGCGTCCATGTATTTAACGCCCGGCGAACCGGGCGCGGTGACGGGATTGTCGCCAGCGCCTGTGACCGGCAGGCCCCAGGTGGCGGCATGGGTTGTCCCGTCCCAAAGCGAGAGGCCGTCCTGCACCGCCGAGGCGTAGACGTTGCGCCGTTGTTCCCAACCTTCCAGGTCGAGCCGCAGCTGCGTGCGCTCGGTAAACTTGTAGGCGACGCCGAGGTCGATGCCCTTGCGGCGGTCGAAGTCGCCGTCGCGCCAGCCGCGCTGGTCGGCCAACACGGCGTTCACCCGCGCAGCGAAGCGTCCCTTGACGGCGTTGACATCGAGGGTGCCGCGATAACCGCCGAAGTTCGTGGTCTGTAGGTTGACCTCCGTCAGGTCCTTGTCGAAACGCGGCTGCTTGGTGTATGTGGTCAGGCTCCCCCCGATGTCGCCGATCCCGAAGAGGATCGAGTTGGGGCCGCTGTTGATCTCGACGCGCTCGACGTTGTACATGTCGATTACCATGTAAGTCGGGAAATAATTCTTCGTCGGCGGATTGCCGCCTTGCACATGGCCGTCGCCGCGGATGCTGAGCGACCAGAAATTGTGCGTGTCGCCGCCGGTGCCGCCGGCGCTGCCGGAGCGGAAGTTGGTGGGAACGACGTTGAGTGACCAGCGCAGGACGCTCTCCAGGTCGGTGACGCCGGTATCCGCAATGAATTCGCGCGTCAGGGCGGAGACGGCCGAGGGCGTGATGCGCAGCGGAGTGTTCTGGCGCCCACCCGCGAGCGAATCGACGGCGACATAACCGTAATCGCGCTCGACGTTGACCGCGAAGGGATCGAGCACGAGCGTGGGGTCGGCGGCGGACGACGGTGCCGGCGTCTGCGTCTGCGCCGGCGATGAAACTGACACCGCGAGCGCCAGCAACGCGATTGAGGATGGGGTTGGGGTTTTCATGAGAGGCACGAAGGAAAGGCTTGGTGCAAATTATCGATGCATCTGCGGTGCGCCGGTTCCCGGGAAATCCCCGTTCCCGGGTACCGGGATTTCCCCATGCGGGTGATGAACTTCATTTCGCCGCGCAAAAGCATCGCCCGTCGCGGTGCTGGTTGGCCGGCGAGATCGCGCCGCGTTCCGTGCGGCACCGAAAGCGGAGCGCTTATCGTCCCGCGGCGGGACCAGAGGGTTCAACGTGCGCGTTCGCCCGCGCTTCCCGCTCGACTGCATTCTGCCGCTCGCGACTGGTGAGCTTCGCGGCATACCGCGCGTGCAGATCGCGAAACTCCGCGCAATACTGCGCCAGTTCCTCCTCCGGCAATTCCTCCAGGTTGATCAGTTCGTTCCGGGCGCCCCGCACCGCGCGGATCAGTTCGTCGAGTTTCAGCTGAATGGCGCGCGTGTCGTGGTTCTGCGAATGCTGGAGCAGAAAAACCATCAGGAAGGTCAGGATGGTCGTGCCGGTGTTGATGCAGAGCTGCCAATAGTCG
The DNA here is from genome assembly GCA_036568985.1 of Lacunisphaera sp. GTDB lineage: Bacteria > Verrucomicrobiota > Verrucomicrobiia > Opitutales > Opitutaceae > Lacunisphaera. The sequence goes on from DATCRM010000148.1 coordinate 23,242, forward strand.
CTGTAGTGAACAAACGGGCCAACCGCCGCCCAACCGACCACCGAGAGGACGGCCAGCAAAAACGCCGCGGGATGGCCGGCGACGGCGGCGATGGTGCGGGCGAAAACAGAGAAACCATTTTTCATACCGGGTTTGACCGCGAATCCGGGGCTTCGGATCGAGGGATTTTCACGGAACCGGAGCGATTTCAACAATCCGCCGTTATCCTTCGCCAAGGCTGCGGAAGGCAGGCAGCATGACTGCGAGCCAGGAAGATCACCGTTTTCCGTTGCGAGCGCCGCGCGGCTTCGGCGCGGACGGTCTGGCGAGCATGTCGGCGTGGCGGTGAATCATCTTCCAACCCGGTTTTTCCTTCCGGAAAATCTCGGTGACGCGGAGATTCATCGCAACCGGGCCCGGTTTGCCGGGCATACGCACCCGTGCCCGCTGGAATCCGGTCCAAAACGCCAGGCGCTCGCCGGCCTCGGTGTGCACCACTTTCAAACGCGTGCTTCCGCCGGGGGAGAAGTTTTTGGCGCCGGCGAGGTTGGTGCGGTTCACCCGGGCGGCTCCGCTGACAATGCCGCCGCCCGGCCCCAGGAACGTGGCCGCGCCCCGCGGCACCGAGAGTTCCACCACCCGCCGGGCATCGCCCGAAACGAAACCCTTGGCGGCCGCCGCCCGTGGCCCCCGCAAAAAGCGCCCGAAGTCTGCTTGTGTCGTTTTCATCCGTAGATTGACGAGGGCAACTCCGGCGGGTTCCCCGTCACTCCACCGATGCGGGCATCAGGTGACGGACCGATAACCCGGCGGCGGATGTGCAGCCTCGTCTCGTCGAGGGGAGAAACGCCGCCCGGTCCCAACGACGACAACAGAAAACCCGAAGGACGCGCGTCAGGCCCGCACCGGATTCGGAGCCGGGACCGGCGCGGATCCAGGCTTCATCACCATACGGTGCACCCGGTACATGAGGAGCATCGTCAGCACCGTGGCGACCGATACAGCCACGCCGATGCGGGGATAGTGTTCGATGCGACCCGACGGCCCTTGGTAAACCAGCAGACCGGCCAAAAAAGACGCGATGCCGCCCGCCATCTGCTGCAAGGACGAACTGATCGACATGTAAGCCCCGCGATCGGAAGGCGCAGGCACCGCCGAGGTCAGCGCCCCCGCTGATGCCATGCGCCCGGTGACACACGCGAACATCACCACGCTGACGACGATCATCTGCCAGAGCGCGGCGTTCTCCATCTGCGTGTAGTAAAGGACGACGGCGATCACGATGGAGCTCGCGACGCAAAACGTGAGGTATTTCCCCACCCGGTCGCTCAGCCGGCCGATCAGCGGGCCGAAGATGATCGAGCAGACGCCGGTGATGGCATACAGGACCGGCAGTTGGTCCACCGCGATGTGCTGGTTGTTCACCGTGAAGGCGCTCGCGAAGGGCATCAGCATGAACCCGCCGGTCGCCAGCAGCATCGTCGCGAGAAACCCCACCTGATAACGCGCCGAGGTCGCCGTCTTCCACAGGTGTCGCACGGGATGCTGCCCGCGGGTATGGTGCAGGTGCGTGTCCACCGCCGGCATGCGCAGGACGATCACCAATCCCACCGCCAGTCCGACCCCGGCGATCATCAGGAACGGCGCGTGCCAGCCGAGATGGGTGGCCAGGAAGATTCCGATTGGGATGCCCAGCACCTGACTCGCCCCGAACGCGGTCATGATCAAACCCATCACCCGCCCGCGCAGCTCCAGCGGAAACACGTCCGCCACGATCGCATAGCTGGCCGCGCCCACCACGCCGCCGAAAAGGCCCGTGACGATGCGCGCCGCCAGCAACGCCGGATAATTGGGCGCGAGCCCGCAGAACACCGTTCCGACAAGAAATCCCGCATAGAAGAACAACAGGAATTTCTTCCGATCGTAGCGATCTGCGAACCCGGCCGCGAGAATCCCCGCGACCGCCGCGGCGATGGCGTAGACCGACACAACCAACCCGAACTGCCGCGGCACGATGGCGAGGGCCGGCATCAATAGCGCCCCGAGCGGCGAAAGCACCATGAAATCCAGGACGATGGTGAACTGCAGGAAGGCGAGCATCGCGACCATGAAGCGCTGGTCTGATGAAAATCCGGGCGCGTTTTTGCGGGCGGAAGAAGGAGCGGGCGTGGCGGCCATGAAGGAAGCGGAGAAAGCAGGTGGAATCGAACGGTTCCGCGTCAGGGAAATCACCTCCGCCGCCGCAGCAACCGGGATTTAGCGTCTGTTTTCAAAAAATCCGAACGTGCCACTGGAGGACGCTGGCTAAAACTGCAGGATGGTTCTATGCCCCGATTGAATCTGTCGCGGAGGAAGAATCGGGGCGTAAAGCCCCCAACACAGGTGAAGAAAAAGGCGATTCGTCTCCTCTCTCTGGTTTCGCCTCTTGCCGCTGCATCACCCGTGCCGGGAAACGCGGTATTTCCGCCCGGGGGCGGCCGCCGGGGTTTTCGCCGGCCGCTTCTTCGATGACTGGGCCCGCGGATTGAACTCCAGCGCCAGCGACAGCCAGTAGTCCAAGCCATCGCCGCTTTCCCAACCGTCCGGCGATACGAACACAAAGGCTTTCAACGGCCGCCCGGTGAAGGCCATCGGTCCGCAGCCGGCGCGCTTCATCGCCTCGGCCTTCACCGCAGGATCGAGGCGCACCATCAGACGGTCATCCGTGACGCCTACGCACATCTTGTCGTCCACCATGTAGCAGAGCCCGCCCATCATCCGCTTTTCCACAAACGTCCGCCGCCGGCGGCGAAAGCTGCGCCGAATCCGCTCCGCGAGATCTTCATTGTAAGCCATCGGAGGCTGAAGGTGCGATTTCCCGCGGTCGTCGGCAAGTGCGGACAGTCTCCGGACCCTCTCTGTGCCGGAACTGCCAGTGGAATATCCTCGGGGTAACATCGCCACCCGATATCCGCTCGCCAGAACCGGCCGGGCTTGGGATACCAGCGGAACCTTCAGCGCCCATGAGCTCCCTGCCCGCCGAACCCATCATCCTTCTCGACCCTCACCCCCGTCGCATTGACCGCATCTTCGACGAGCCCACCAAGCGCCGCCTCGAAAAAATCGGGCGCGTGATCTGGCACGACGGCTCGGCCGCCCCGGCGGAACACATCGATCGTTACCTGCCGCAGACCGTGGCCCTGATCGGCCAGTCTCCGCTGGACAAGGCGCGTCTCGACCGGGCGCCGCACCTGCGCGCGGTATTCAACGTCGAAAGCAATTTCCTGCCGAACGTCGACTATGCCGAGTGCGACCGTCGCCGCATCCCGGTGCTCTCCACCGCGCCGGTCTACGCCCGCCCGGTTGCGGAGCTGGCCCTGGCGATGGCGATTTCCCTGGCGCGGCGCATGCACGAAGCCGATGCCGCGCTGCGGATCGGCAAGGAGTTCAAAGGCGACAATCACGACTCCTTCCTGCTCCACGGCAAGCCGCTCGGAATCGTCGGCTTTGGCAATCTTGGCCGCGCCCTGCTGCCGCTGCTGCGACCGTTCACCGGCGAAATTCTCATCCACGATCCGTGGGTGCCAGCCGCAACGCTACAAACCCAGGGCGTCATTCCCGCTTCGCTCGACGAGTGTTTCGCCCGCTGCCGCGTGGTCTTCATCCTCGCCGCCGTCACCGAGGAGAACGCCGGCAAGATCGGCGCGCGCCAGTTCGCCAGCATGCAGCCCGGCAGCGTCGTCATTCTCGGCAGCCGGGCCGCGCTCGTGAATTTCCCCGAACTCCTCGCCGCCGCTCGCAGCGGACAAATCCGCGCCGGCATTGATGTCTGGCCGGAGGAACCCATCCCCAAGAACGAGCCCGGCCGCAACACGCCCAACACCCTCGTCCAAGCCCACCGCCTCGGCAGCGTACCCGAAATCCAGACGCTCATCGGCCGTTTCGTCGCCGACGATCTGGAGTCGATCCTCGCCGGTCAGCCGCCGCAAAAATGCCAGCGCGCAAACCTCGAAACCGTGAGCAAACTCCGCAGCATCCCCGTCGGCTCGTGGTCGCTCACCGATACGGGCTCACAACCACGGAAGACTTAACCACAAAGCAGGCCCAGAGGCACCAAGGACGCAACCAGCCCAAAACAAAGTCTGCCTTTCATGCACGGTGGGTTTGATCCCGCGAAGCTTGCCTCGCCTTGGTTGGGATGTAGGAGCCTGCTTGCAGGCGACGCAGCACTTGCGCGGTCGGTGCCCGTTCCGAATCGCCTGCAAGCAGGCTCCTACAAAAAGTGATGTGCTTGGCAGCCTGGTGGGATTGATCAAATGCCCCGGGGCTTGCTCCGGGGATCTTTACTGCGGCTCCGGGCTTTGTGGTTCACGTCACCGCTTCGCCACGGGGTAGCTGCCGAGCCATTTCACCAGCGGGCATTTCCGACTGAGCTCTTTCAGCGCGGCCTGCATCGCCG
>DATCRM010000149.1:0-9901 GCA_036568985.1 Lacunisphaera sp.
GAAGCTCCCGCTGGCGGTCGTGGAAAGTGTGCTGTAGAGCGATGGCGTAACCCCATTGCGGATGCGGATCGTACCGGTGCCACTGGGCGTGAGGTCGATGCTTTGGTCGGTCCCGCCGGCGCTCAGGCTCAGTCCGGTGGCACCACCGGTAAGCGATCCATTGGTGTTCGTGAATCCGCCGGCCACGGTGAAGGCTCCATTGGTGCTGAGCCCAGTGCCATTGGCCGTGAGGATTGCGCCGCTGGCTCCGCCCAGTGTCAGCGATTTGCCGACCGGATTCAGTTTCACGCCCTCGTTGGTGCCGTTGTAGAGGATCAGGTTGTTGGACTGGTCGAGCCGCATCGAAGGATAGCTCCCGGAGCCACCGTCCGGATTTTCCCACAGCCAGGAGGCGATGCGATTGGAGTGGAACTTCACGGCGTCGGACCCGGCATCATCGTACACCAGACTGAAACCCGACGGGGATCCGCTGTGCGTGCCGAGATAAAAGGTGGTGCCGCTGATGTAGTTCCCGCCGCCGGAAATCACAGTTTGGCCGGCCAGCGGCACGGAGGCGAATAGAACCAATGCGGCGAACAAACCAATTTGGCTGAGACTGCTTTTGGATGGGCTCATAAAAGGGTGATCATTTTCCTGAAGAGAGCTGCACGCGCTGACCATTGCCCGCGTTCAGTTGGGTGACCGCTCGACTGGGGACGTATGCGCAAAGCCAAGCTGAGCGCGCGCGGATATTCCGACGCATGCGGCGAAGCTTAAAGGACGGGCGGGCGATAGATCCGGGCACGGTTCAGCGAAGGTGAATTCGTGCCTCCGAAAGCTGGCCCGCCATCAGCAGCACGACTTGATCAATCGTCGCGCGGAAAATTTGTGACAAGCAAAACTTGGTTTATGCCACGGGAAAGTTGGAACGATTCTTGGATCGCCGGTCGAAGACGCCGGCGGTGGGGTGTGGCCTGATGCGCGAGCAAACTCGCTGCCCACGGCGAATGCGCGGTCGAGCGGGAGCTCGACCCTCCAGGTGTTTGGGTCTGCCTACGCGCGGGCGAGCTCGCTGCCCATGGAAATCGGGGCTCGTTCCGAAACGGCCCACCGGGCCGGTGCGCCCTACCCTCAGACCCGGGCTGGCTTCAGCTTCCAGATCTGCTCCGCGTATTCGCGGATGGTGCGGTCGCTGGAGAATTTGCCCATGCGGGCGGTGTTGAGGATCGCCATCTTCGCCCATTGCTTCCGGTCGCGGTAGGCGGCGTCCACCCGGGCTTGCGCGTCGCTGTAACTGCGGAAGTCGGCCAGCAACAGATACGGATCCCCGCCGCCCAGCAGGCTGTGGTGCAGGGCGCCGAAGGCTCCGTGTTCGCCCGGGGTGAAATAATCGCTGCCCAGCCAGTCGATGACGGCCCGCAGTTCCTCGTCAGCATGATACCGGTCCCAGGGATTGTAGCCCTTGGCGAGCAACGCCGCCACCTCCTCGACCGTGAGGCCGAAAATGAAGATGTTGTCCGCGCCCACTTCCTCACCGATCTCGACGTTGGCGCCGTCGAGCGTGCCGATGGTCAGCGCGCCGTTGAGCGAAAGCTTCATGTTGCCCGTGCCGGAGGCCTCCTTGCCGGCGGTGGAAATCTGCTCGGAGAGGTCGGCGGCGGGAATGATCTTCTCCGCGAGGGATACCCGGTAATTCGGCAGGAAGACGACCTTGAGTTTGCCGCCGATGCGGGTGTCGGCGTTGATGTGCGCGCCGATGACATTGATCGCGCGGATGATGTTTTTCGCGAGATCGTAGCCGGGGGCGGCCTTGGCGCCGAAGACGAAAACGCGCGGCACGATGTCGAGCGCCGGGTTCTGCAACAGCCGGCGGTAGAGCGCCACGATGTGAAGCAGATTCAGGTGCTGGCGCTTGTATTCGTGCAGGCGCTTGATCTGAACGTCAAAGAGCGCGTCGGGCGAAACCTCCACGCCACACTCCGCCTTGATGACCGCGGCGAGATCGACCTTGTTGGCGCGCTTGACCGCCATGAATTCCTGCTGGAAGGCGGCGTTGTCCGCGACTTTCTCCAGCCCGCGCAACAAATCGAGGTTGCACACCCAGTCCTCGCTGCCGAGCCGCTTGGTGATGAGCGCCGAGAGGCGCGGGTTGCTCTTGAGCAGCCAGCGGCGCGGCGTGATGCCGTTGGTCTTGTTCTGGAATTTGCCCGGGTAAAGCGCATCGAACTCGGGAAAGAGATCCTTCTTCAGCAGCGCCGTGTGCAACGCCGCGACCCCGTTGACCGCGTGCGAGCCGGCCACGGCGAGGTTGGCCATGCGGACCATCTTGCCGCCGTTCTCCTCGATGATGGAACACACGCGCTTCTTCTCGTTGTCGCCGGGCCATTTCGCCTCGACGGCATGCAACAGGCGCGCGTTGATCTCGTAGATCAACTGCAGGTGCCGCGGCAGCACTTTCTCGAAAAGGCCCACGCTCCACTTCTCCAGCGCCTCGGGCAGGAGCGTGTGGTTGGTGTAGGCAAAGGTCTGGCTGACGATCGTCCACGCGGCGTCGAGCGTCATGCCCTCCTCGTCGACGAGGATGCGGGTGAGTTCGACGACGGCGATGGCGGGATGCGTGTCGTTGAGCTGGACGGCGACCTTGTCGGAAAAATTCGCCCAGGAGTTGGCCGGGTTGCGCAGGTGCCGGCGGATGAGGTCGCGCAGCGAGCAGGCGACAAAGAAATACTGCTGCATCAGGCGCAGCTCCTTGCCGTTCTCGGTCTTGTCGTTCGGATAAAGCACCTTTGAAACGGTTTCGCCCACGGACTTCTCGCGGACGGCCTCGACGTAGCCGCCGCGGTTGAACGCCGCGAGATCGAAGTCCTCCGAGGACTTCGAGGCCCAAAGCCGGAGCAGGTTGACGGTCTTCGTGCCGAAGCCCGCGGTCGGGATGTCATGCGGCACGCCGAGGATGGTCTTGGTGTCCACCCAGCGCGGGCGATAGTTGCCGCGGTCGTCGAAGATGTTTTCCACGCGACCGAAGAAGCGGACTTCCTGGGTGTATTCCGGGCGGACGACCTCCCAAGGGTTGCCGAAGATGATCCAGTTGTCGGGATGCTCGACTTGGTGACCGTGGACGAACTGCTGACGGAACAGGCCGAACTCGTAATAGATGCCGTAGCCGAGCGCCGGGTAGTCCATCGTCGCCAGCGAATCGAGGAAGCACGCGGCCAGGCGGCCAAGGCCGCCGTTGCCGAGACCCATGTCGACCTCGGCTTCGCGGATCGTCTCGAAGTCCTGGCCGAGCGAGTGCAGGGCCTCGCGAGCGCAGTCGAGCAGACCGGTGGCGAGCAGGTTGTTGCCAAAAAGCCGGCCCATGAGGTATTCGAGCGAGAAGTAATAGATCCGGCGGACATTCTCGCCGTTGTGGACCGCCTGCGTCGCGATCATGCGCTCATGGATGGTGTCACGCGCCGCGAGGGCCGTGGCCACCCACCAGTCGTTCGGCGTGGCCGATCCCTCGTGCCGGGCCAGAGTGGAGATCAGGTGGCGCTGGATCAGGGCGCGGAAGGCCGCCACAGAATCGGAGGCCTCGACGGTTTTAATGGCTGGTTTGGCGGATTTGGCAGATTTGGCGGCAGACATGACGGTCGAGTATCACATGGCATGCCAACCACACAGGCAAGGCGGGACTAAGCTGACGCCAAAACGTGACCCGGAGGGCCGAGCTCCCGCGAGGCCGGGCATGCGACAGCCAATAGCCTCGCGGGAGCTCGGCCCTCCGGTTATCGGCCCTCCCGGTTATCGACCCTCCGGTTACAGGTGGCGGCGTTATACCGAGAGGTTCGTTACCGCTGAAACCGTTTCGCCAGTTCCCCCTTGCTCAGCTCGAAGTGCGTCGGCCGGCCGGTCGGGCTGGTGTGGGGCTGGGCGCAGGCAAAGAGCTGCGCGACCAACGCCAACGCCTCGCCTTCGCCCAGACTACTGGGCAACCGGACGGCCTTTTGCGCGGCTAGCCGGGCCAGTTCTTCCCGCGCCAAGTCAACCCGACGGTCGTCCAGGCGTCCTTCGCGCATGAGGCCGATGACGTCCCGCAGGAAGCCCTCGGCATCCGAGGGATCGAGCCACACCGGCACCGACTCGATGCGGAAAAAGTTGCGACCGAACTCCCCCACCTCGAGGCCGTGGCGATGCAGGAATTTCAACCGGTCCAACAGCAGCGCGCTCGCGATGGCGTCCAGTTCCACGGGCACGGCGAACAGCAACCGCTGGCTCGCCACCTCGCCGATCGCAAATTGCGCCTGCAGGCGTTCGAACCAGACCCGTTCGTGCGCTGCGCGCCGGTCGAGCACGACCAATCCGCCCGGCGCCTCGAAGAGTGCGTAGTCGCCGTGGGCCGTGTCTAGGTAACGCCAGCCCATGAGCGCCACCGGGCTCGTGCTCGGCGGGCGGGGCATCGGGGGATTGGATCCCGGTCGGGCAAAGGGCGACGCCGACGCGCGCGCGGGCGGAGGGGGGACAAACGCCGTCGCCGGGCGCATGGGCACCGCGGTGAACGGCCGGAACGGTTGCGCCATTACGCCGGGCGTCGACGGCGAGCTTCCACCGTTGGGCGGACGACTTTGTGTCGGCGCTGGATCGCCCGGCATGGGCTCAGAGGCGGCAGTCGGAATCGGCGCCGGCGCGCCGTGTGCGCGCAGGGCTTGCAACACCGCCCGGATGACAAATCCCCGCACAGCGCCTTCGCTGCGGAAACGCACTTCGCGTTTGGCGGGATGGACGTTCACGTCCACCGCGACCGGATCGAGATCGAGGAAGAGCACGGCCACCGGAAACCGTCCTTTGGCGAGCGACGTCGCGAAAGATTCGATCACCGCGTAGGTCAGCGTGCGGCTGTCCACCGGCCGGCGGTTGACGAACATCAGCATTTCGTGCCGGGTCGCGCGGTTGACGCCCGGCTTGCCGATGAGACCGGTGAGTTTCAGGCCGGGCTCGGCGGTCTCCACCGGGAGAAGGTCCGCCGCCAGCTGCCGGCCGAAAATTTCCGCCACCCGGTCGCCGAGCGTGGTGCACATGGGCGATTGGAAGAGCACCCGGCCATCCTCGATGAGCGTGAAAGCCGTCTGCGGACACGCCAGCGCGTACAGTCGCACCGTCTGGATGATATGCGCCGACTCGGTGGAATCGGTCTTCAGGAACTTGCGGCGCGCCGGCACGGAGTTGAACAGGTGCGACACGGTGATGCGCGTGCCGGGAGCCAGGCCGCACTCGCGCACGTGCACCATCTTGCCGCCATTGACGAGAATCTCCGTGCCCGCGGCGGCGTCCTCGCGACGGGTGCGGAGCTCGAAACGGGACACGCTGGCGATCGATGGCACGGCCTCGCCCCGGAATCCGAAGGTGCCGAGCCGGTCGAGGTCGGCGGTTTCGACGAGCTTGCTCGTGGCGTGGCGCTCGAGCGACATCAGGGCGTCGTCCTTCGACATGCCGCAGCCGTTGTCCTCGACGCGGATCAGGCTGCGTCCGCCGCTGCTGAACTCGACCTCGATGCGCGTGGCCCCGGCATCGAGCGAGTTTTCCACCAGCTCCTTCACCACCGCGGCCGGCCGCTCGATTACCTCGCCCGCGGCGATCTGGTTCGCCACGCGGTCGGAGAGGATGCGGATCGTGGGCATTGGGAAAGCGTGGAACGTGCAGAAAAAAGCCCCCGACGGCGAGTCTATCGTTGCCGGTGGAGCGCGGGATCGTGCTTTTGCTGTTTCGTGGGTCGGGTTTCCCGTCCCCTGACCCAGTTCCCCGCGGATTGGGAGATCTGTACCACTATCCGACCAATCGGGCGCCCTTCGACTCCGCTCATCGTCTGCGACAAGCTCCGGGACAATGGATCCGAAGAGAATGAATGCGTTCCGACTGCATTGTTGGCTCAACGCGAGGCCTGGATGGCAGGACGCGCCCGCCGGAGCACCACGGGGGTTTGCTCCGTCTGGACAATCTTATCGAAGAAGGCGCGTACCCCTTCGAAATCGGTGGCGGGGAGCTCCGCTGCGCGCATGACGAGCGAACGCTCGAAAAGCAGCTTTCCGTCCTGCGCGGTGCACACCGCGTGGTAAGACCCGAACGCCGTGGTGAGGGCGACAGGACTGATCGATTCTTCCACCGTGCAACCCGGCGGCAGCGTGATTTCCGTCCGCTCCGTATAGCGCGAAGGACGCAGGAGCACGGGCTGCGTGCGCTGGCCCTTGCGCAAGGCGACGGCGCCGCGCCGCGCCACGAGGATGGGTTTGAAGACGAGCAACTCGTCGCGCATCAGCTTGCCGTATTTCGCCGAGGCGAAGTCGGTCGTCATCGTGAAGCGGTTCCCGGCAAAGTGGTCGGCGGTCTCCACGCGACTGTTCTGCGCCGAGGGCAGTGTCCCAGCCAGCCAGCGCTCGATCCGGCGGCGAAACTCCGCCTCGCCGTTCCGGCGTCGTTCCGCGCGCGCCGCCGCCGAGGCCATGCCGAAAAACTCCTCCTCGATCGTGCCCGCGATGCCGCCGAGGTCGTCCAGCGCCGCCCGCACGCGGCGCTCCACGCGGTTGGATTCCGGCGCCTCGACCGGAACGGTCACCAGTCCGCCCTGCTCGCCCGCCAACAGCACGCCTTTGTCAGCCAGGACCGTGTCGGCCAGGGACCCGATAGGCGTGAACTCGTTGGTCGGGTCGAAGACCAACAAGCGTCCCAACCCGGGATGGGCGAACACCGCGGGGGAATCGACCGAAGCGTCCACCTGGATGGCCAGGATGGCGTGGTTGAACTGTTGTGGCGAAGGCCACTCTTCCCGCACGTGGGTTGTGGTGCCCGTCTGGACAATCAACGGATAGGAAACGATGCCCTGCGTGGCCAGCAGGCCGCGCAGCAAGGTCGCCTTGTCCTTACAGTCGCCGTAATTGGTCCGGAAAACGCGGGTTGCGGCGCGCGGGATCATGGCGCCGGCATGCGAGGCATCGAGCTGGATAGAAATGTAAGTGACTTCCTGCGCATAGCCTGCGAGCGCCTGCAACCGTCCGAAAAGATCCGATCGCCCGCGGACCAGTTCGTCCGCCTTGGCCTTCATGGCCGCATCGGCCATGGCCGCGGCTTCATAGCGCGGACTGAAATAGGTGGAGATGTCCTTCCACGACGTGAACGTCACGCGAGAGGTGGATGCCGTGGCGGGAATGAAGTCGACCGCCACCCACGGGGCAAATGTCGCCGGCGGTGGCGCCAGCGGTTCCACCGCGAGCGCAGAGGTGGCGGTGGCGGTCCAGACGTAGCCGCCATCCGTATCCCGGGTGTAGGCGGGAGCCTGGTTGAACGGATGAGCTTCCAGACGCCAGCCCGCCGGCAAATGCGCCGTGTAGACGCAGCGCTCGACCGGCAGCATGGTTTGAAAACGTGCCACGCGTTGGGACAGCACCGACGTTTCCTCCACGACCGCCTCGTAGCCGAAAATCGCACCCGGCTTGGCCTCGTCCGAGGCGACGATCAGCTGCTGGCGGTTCTCGCCATAAAGTTCCATCGCATTGGCGTGAACCGCGGCGTCGACGATGCGGCGCTTACCATACGCGGTCACCTTGCCGTCGGGATCGATCAACCAGGCCTGCAGCGACTTCACCTTCGACGCATCGGTGTTGTAAGGCACCCGCGCCACCGCCTGCTTGCTGCCCTCGGCCCCGAGCACCCGTACCGCGTAGCGCACCCGGGCCGTGAAGTTGCCGTTGGGCGAAACGTCGAGCCGATTGTCATCCAGCAGCACCACCGCCGTATCCTCCTTGCGGGCGGTCGTCACGGGAACCGCCCGCGTGGCGTCCAACCACGGCGGGGCCCGATCCGCTGCAGCCAGCCGCATCGGGCCGGCCAGCAACCCCAGGAGCAGGACGAAGCGGCTGAGGAATCTATCCGAATAACCCCGCGGTGGATGATTTCCCGAACGACACACCCCGCCCTGCGGGCACCCCTCTTGATAGAGGGGATTTTCGTTGCGTGGGTTTGGGTCGCCATCGGAGCCGGGTGGCGTTCTGCTGGACAGCAGAACGACGGGCTGTGTTGGGACACAACCGAGCAGCGCTGGGGCAAGCGAGCTCCACCATGCGCCGGAAGCTGACCGGGCGGCGGCACTCATTCAGCTTTCTCCTGCGGGGCCGCATCGGCCGCCGGCGCGGAGGGCGTGGCGGTTGCTACGGACGTTTCGGACGGACTGCGGAACGTCAGCGTGTGGTTATCGCGTTCGGTAACTGCTTCGAAGAGCTGCTTGACTGCTGGATAGAACTTGAGCGGCGCCCCGGGGGCGAAGAGCTCGAATCTGCGCGTATAGGTGATTTTGGCGTTTTTGGGCGCATAGCCGATGTGGATTTCATAACGTCCGAACTTGCCGAGATCGAGGTCCGGCGGGGCATTGCCGGCCTCCAGGGTGTAGCCTGCGGGAACCGCGATCTCGAATGAATCGGCCTCGCGATACAGGTGATTGAATACGATCGGCCCCCGCCGCTCAGAGGTGTCGAAGAGCGGAGGGATTCCCTTGTACAGCACCGCGGGTTGGACAAAGAGCCGCGATCCGGTCCGCTCGGCGAACCCCGGCAAGCGAAGCTGAAAAGACAGGACCATGGGCTCAAGCGGATCGGCCGCGTGCTCGAAGACGATGTCATTGAGCTCGGCGAGCGGAAACTGCTTCTGAAGGTCGGCCTTGAGGCGTTTTTCCCGCTCCTCCGACGACAACGCATCGAAATTGTTCTTGGCCACGGCATCGTAGTAGCCGGTGGAGATCGTGGTGATCCGGCCTTCCAAGGTACCCTGGTCATCGAGCGAAAAAGCCGCCTTTCGCGTCCTGACTGAATCGGCGGCGGGCGACATGGGCACGAACGGCAGGAGGGCTTTTTCGCGATCGGCCACCAGGATGCTCGTGCCGGTGTACTTCCAATCCAGCATCCCCAACGGCAGGTAGCGGGCACCGGGATCGCAAAACGTCCAGCTCTCGCCGGTGCGCACGGCGGCCACGAGCTTACGGAAGATAAACGGTTCGCGCATCTTGTCGTTGTAGACGATGAAAGTGCGATCGCTGGCCTGCGCCAGACGGGCATCCAGGCCCGCCGCGCGGGCCAGGGCCGTGAAGGCGATCACCAGGTCATCCGCCGTGCCACGACCGTGCGCCAACGTCTCCTCGGCGTTGTCGTTTTTCTCGAACTTCCGGCGCTGTTCCGCCGTGAAACCAGCGACATCCAGATCCTGATTCGCCAGCTTGGTGCGGACGAAATCGTAGAGCTTGCGGAGCTTGGAGTCGGGCGCGTCGTCGGGCGCGATCAGTTTCTCGACCGCGGCGCGCACCGCCTTCGTGGGCTTGGCGGCGGATTCGGTCCGCGCATAAAGCTTGGCACTCGCTTTGGCCCAATACGCTTCCGGCGCCAGGTTGCCCTGCTCCTGACTGTAATAAATCACGGCCGCAGCCTGGAGATGGATCGGCGGAAACTGGAACGGTTCGTTTTTCCAGCCTTTGAGATTCGCCGCCTCGAGCGTGAAATAACCCTGGGCATCCGCCTTGAGGCGGAACGCCGGCAGGTTGAACGATATGCTGCGCAGATCGTAACCCGGCACCGGATAAGGCTTCAACCTGAAGCGGACCAGCCGCGCCGGGACATCCCGCTGGAAATGGAGCGGCCAGAGTGGAGTGATCCGCTCGCGATTCTCGACGTAGCTGTATTCGAAAATAACGCCCGGTTCCAGCCCGGGTGGAGCGAAGGACTTCACGCTGCGCCGGCTGGAACGGCTTTTCACGATGTCGCGCTCGAAAATTTCCTTTTTGTCGAGCTTGAGCACCGTGCCATCCGGCTTGTACGTCCGTACCTCGATGCCGGAAATCGACGTGCTGTTGTCAAACGGCAGCTCGATCTTCCGGAAGCGCCCCACCCCGCGTTCGTCGACAATGCGC
>DATCRM010000150.1:0-4247 GCA_036568985.1 Lacunisphaera sp.
CATGAGTTCCGCCCGCCACGACCCTTTTCGCCTGCTAGTCCGGATTTTTGCCTGGGGCGGGCTGGCCGGGTTGGCCGCCCTGACATTGGTCGATCGCGGGGCCACCCGCATGTATGCCACGCCCTGGATGTGGCTGTTGGTGGGCGTGGCGGCTATTCCTCCAGGAATTTTCCTCCTGCGCCTGTTTGCGCCCGCCCGAATGCTGCGGCTGCCGTCGCCAGGCTGGTCTGCGCTCGCCGTCGCCGTCATCGCCGTCCCTTTGGTCAGCGCTCTCCTCAGTCCCTATCGTGGTCCCAGTTTGCTGGCCGTCGGTGTGCCGCTGGCCGCGGCCTGTCTGTTTTTCCTGCTCTCCGACTGGCTGGCCGAAGATGCCTCTCATCGACTCTGCCTTGAACAGATCTTCGCGGCGGCGGCGGCGGCGAATGCCATCGTCAGCGCCATTCTTTGGCTGGTGGACCTCGCGAGCCTCAGCCACACCGAATTATTCTCGTCCGCAGTTTTTCTACGGCGAAATGCTCATCCACTCGGCCATTCCAACTATACCGCCGGTCTAATGCTACTGGGTCTGCCTTGGCTGGCCCGACTGACCTGGTCCCTCCGCGGCTCTCTGCGCAGTGCCGCCATCTTCGCAACGGGACTGACCCTGCTGAATTTATTCATCAGTGGCAGCCGGGGCGGGTTGATCGGACTCGCAGCCTTGGGCGTGGCTGGCGTCGCGGTCGCCCGGTTGGGCTGGAAACGCTTCCTGCTTGTTGCCGGCGGAGCGGTGGCCTTGGCCGCTCTGCTCGCGGTGGCCAACCCGCGCGTCCGCTCCTTGGTAGGTCCGACCGATCCGCTCCAGGAGCCCAACCTCAGTACTGTGCAGCGAACGGCCATGTTGGACGCCGGGTTGATGATGGGCCGCGACCGACCTCTCCTCGGATGGGGTCCGAATACGACTCCGCTGGCTTACCCGCGCTACCGGCACGCACTCGACGGCGGCGCCGAGAATGTTCTCCAGCTGCACAGCACGCCGCTGCAACTCTGGGCGGAAACGGGCGCGGCCGGCGTGCTGACCGCACTCCTCTTGGCCGGACTCGTGGCGCTGAATTGGCATCGCTCGCCCGTCGCGGTCACCACGCTGGCCGGTTACGGCGCATTTGCCCTCACGGACCATCAGCTCGATGTGCCGGCTTTTGCCGCGGCGATAGCCGTCCTCGCCGCCTGCCTGGCTGGACCTTCCGCCCGCCCCGCTTCGGTGGTTTCCCGACTTAATCTCGGCCTGATCATCTTGGTCGTGGCGGGAGCAATCGCCCTGCTCGGAGCCCGCGACCGCACGCCGGCTCTCAATGCCGAGGCCTTGCAGCTGGCGCGCGATCCCGCGCAACGCGACCGCGCCGTGGCCCTGCTCAGTCAGTCGCTCGCGCTGAATCCCGACCAGGAGATCGCCCATTTCAATCTCGGCTGGTTGCTGCTCGTGCCGGAACCCGCGAAGGCGGAAGCGCATTTCCGCGCCGCCGCCCATCTCGTGCCGGACAAAGGCGGAGTGTATTTCGGATTGGGGTTGGCGCGGCTCAACCAAGGCAACCGCGCCGGTGCCGCCCGCGCGCTGGCGCTCGAGTGCGTCAACGAGCCGCTTTTTCTCGCCTCGCCTTGGTGGAACGTGCCGGAAGTCGCGGCGCTGCGGGAGCCTGCCACCAAGGAGTATGAACACGTGTTGGCTCCTTGGATTCCAACACCCAAGACAAGCAACCCCTGGGTCGAAAAACAGGCCGCCTTGCTCCGCTCTCTTGCCCCGCGCCTCGGCCAGGTTTCCCCCGGGCCGGAGATCAACTACCGCCGCGAGCGCATCGGCTACCCCGTCCTCATGCGCAATCAAGACATCGGAATCCCCGTTGACCTCTACGATGTGCGCGAGGATCCGCGCTTTCCCGCCTCGGTACCCTTCCCGCTGCCCAGCAAAGGCTGGCTGCCCTCACCCCGTTTGCTCAAGCTGCTGGACGATCCCGTCCCCTGATGCCCCGCGCCTCCCAGAATCCACTGCGTGAAACCACCCTGCCCGGCGTGCTCCTGCTCGGCGACGTCGCCGTCGCTTTCGGTGGCCTCGCCCTCGGCTATTGGCTGCGCTACCGGTCATCGCTCGGCCTCCTCGGCTTGGACGTACCCGATGCGCGCTTTGAAAATTATCTGCCCCTGCTCCTGGTGGGCGTGGTCTTCCTTGCCGGCGCCTTCGCCCAGCAGGGACTCTACGACAGCCGCATGCTGCTGCGAAAACAGCATAGCCTGAACCTGCTCGCCCGCGGCACCGTGTTCTGGATCGTGGTCTATCTCGCCTTTTCGCTGGTCATCAAGTTCGAGCCGCCGATCTCGCGCCTGTTCGTCGTCATCGCGGGCATCGTCACGTTGCTCCTGCTCTGGCTGTGGCGCGAACTCTTCTATCGCATCATCACCGGGCCGAAGTTCCTGCCGCAACTCCAGCGTCGCGTCGCCCTGCTTGGCTGGAACCCGGCCGCCCGCAGCCTCGTGGACGAGGTGCGGAAAAGCCGCGCCCATCCCTACACCATCGTGGGCAGCATCGATGACGGCACCCATCCACCAATGAACCCGCTGCGTGCGCTCGGCTCGGTCGACGCGCTCGGCACCATCCTGCGCGAGGAACAGATCGACGTGCTCCTCGCATCCCACCTCGACATTCCCCCCGACAAATTGCGGGCGATCACGGCGGTCTGCGAACATTCCTACGTCGAATGGAAGATCGTGCCCGCGGCCTTCCCCATTTTCCTGACCGGCCTGCGGCTGCAGACGGTCGGCAGCATCCCGGTGATCGGCGTGGAAGACCTCGCCATTTCGCGCCTGTTCAACCGCGCGGCGAAACGGGTGCTCGATCTCGCCGGCGCGCTCATCGGCCTTGTCGCTTCCGCACCGGTGATCGCCGTGCTCGCGGCGCTGATCAAGGCCGAGTCGCCGCATGGCCCGGTGTTCTTCCGCCAGGTCCGTGTCGGCGCGGGCCACGAGCCGTTCACGCTCTACAAGCTCCGCTCCATGCGCCCCGATGCCGACGCCGCGGACGATGCCAACCAGAGCACCCGGGTCGGAGATCCCCGCCTGTTGCGCATCGGCGCCTTCATGCGCCGGTGGAATCTCGACGAATTGCCGCAGTACTGGAACGTCCTGCGCGGCGACATGAGCCTCGTTGGTCCCCGGCCCGAGCGGCCCCACCACGTCGACCAGCTCTCCGCCATCATCCCGCATTACCTGCCGCGCCACCTTGTGAAGCCCGGCATGACCGGCTGGGCGCAGATCAACGGCCTGCGTGGCGACACCGATCTCGCCGAACGCATCCGCTACGACATTTTCTACATCGAGAACTGGTCACTCTGGTTCGATGGCCAGATCCTGCTTCTGACCTTCGCTCGTTGGCGGAATCCCGGCTGAGGCGGCGGCGGAGCCGCCGCGGACCAAGGACCAGCGACGAAGGACCGCAGGACAACGGACGAAACCACCCGGGCCTGTGGGAGCCTGCTAGCAGGCAATGCTTGAACTTAGCCGCATTGGAGCGCAGCGACAATGTGGCTAGGCCGGACTCACGATGTCGGCCCACAAACCAAACTGCCCGGAGGCCAGATTCCATCAACGATCATTTGGATTTGCCCATTTCCTCCGCCGTTTGTTTGGCGTCTGGACCGTTGGCGTTTGGAATTTCCCGGCTACCGCCCGAGCACCTTCCGCACGCCGCGCGACAACGGTCCCATCGGCTGGTCAGGCTGCAGCGACGGCGGCAGCGCCCCTCGCATCCGCGGATCGGCAAGCACCGCGCGCACCGACTCGGGATTCGGGTGCGGCACCAGCAAACGCGGCTGCCCGGCAAACACCCCGGCGTCGCCCGTTCGCTGAAAGGCCTGCACCAGCCGCACCGGCGCCTCGCGATCCCGCGCCCGCGGCCGCACGATTCCCCGCATCAGTTCGCCCGACAATCCCAACCAGCCCACCAGGAGAGCTGACGCCCACGCCAACGCGACCAGACCAACCCTCCGACCGGCCCCGTCCGCCAACTGAATCGCACACCAGACATTGGCCAAGGGCAGCAACGCAACAAAGTCCGCATAACGGGATGGCACACCAAACAAAAACTCCCCGCTGCCGCCGCGGGACCAGGCTGCGGCGACTGCCACCAGCAGCGTCCAGCCGGCCATCACCAAAACGAAATCCTCTCCCGCCACCGCCTGCCGTCGCCCCAGCAACCGCGCCCCCAGCCATATGCCCAGCGG
>DATCRM010000151.1:0-2102 GCA_036568985.1 Lacunisphaera sp.
GCCAGAGGGCGCAGACCGCGGGGGCGAGGGCAATGGAGCTGGAATAGAGGAGGGCGGTGCGGAAATCCCCCACGGGGGCCAGCCAGCCGAAGACCACGGAGGCGATCGCGGCCGCGATGCGCCCGATGTTGTAGCAAAAGCCGGCGCCGGTGGTCCGCAGCAGCACCGGGAAGAGCGGGGGCAGATACATCGTGAACAGGCCGAACACCCCGCCGAAGAATCCACCGATGGGCAGCCAGAACCACGCGAGTTCGCTGAAACCGCGGGGCACGATGAAGGCGCCGAACATGCTGGCGGCGAGGCCGGTGAACAACAGCACGATGGCGGGACGGTTGCCGAGGCGCCTGGCCAGCCAGCCGCCGCCGAAATTGCCGATGATGGAGGCGAAGTTGAACACAAAGAACGCGGCGGAGACGAGCCGCGTCGTCTCGGCGGCCGGGGTGCCGGCCTCACCGAGAATCCGCCGCAGGTGCTGGGTCTGCCAGAAGAGATAGAGCCACCACGCGGAGAGGCCAAGCGCGCAAACGACGGTGGTACGCAGCGTGAGGGAAAGGATCGGGCCGCGAAACAGTTCCCGCGCACCGGGATTATGGCGGCCGACCGCTTCCTCCGCCTTTTCCCACGTCTCGGGCTCGGGGACATGGCGGCGGATCCAGAAGACGAGGAGGGCCGGAATCACGCCGATCAGGAAGACCCAGCGCTCCGAGCCCGCGGGCATGTACGTCATGAGCAGGCCGACGAAGACGGCGCCGGCCAGCACACCGAGGTTGACTCCGGTTTGCAGGACAGCGGCCATCCACGGCCGCCAGGCCCTGGGCCAGGTCTCGGAGAGCAGCGAGGCGCCGACGGCCCATTCGCCACCAATGCCGACGGCAGCAATGAACCGGAAGATCATGAGCTGCCACCACGTCTGCGCGAAGGCGCAGAGTCCCGTGCAGACGGCGTACGTGAGCACGGTGAGCGACAGGGCGCGGCTGCGGCCGAGCAGGTCGCCGATCCGGCCGAAGAACGCGCCGCCCACGGCCCAGCCGAGCAGAAACGCGCCCTGGATGAAGGCGCTCTTCTCTTTCACCTGCGGATCGGTGGCCGTGGTGGCGAGCAATTGCAGGACGAGCGGGGCGGCGACCAGCGTGTACAGGTGCAGCTCGAGGCCGTCGAACATCCACCCGAGCCAGGCGGCGACGCCGGATTTCCATTGTTGCGGGGACAGCTCGCGGAGCGTGCGCGCTTCTCGAGGGCGTGGGGCGGTCATTGGGGTGCGGGGGGAGCAAAGCGGTTGGCCGGGTCGAGTCCACGCGAAACATGCCGGTGCGTGGGTGCCCCGCCTGTTTCAAACGCGGCAGCGCTCGCCCCCTATGCCCGTCGCCCGCGCTGCGCCTGTCGAATGGCTTCACGCCACCCCTCTCCCAGAGGGAACCCAACCACCATAACCGGAAATCCCTCTGGAGCCGGAACGATGCATAGGAGGGGGAGCGTTCTGCTGGCCACCTGAATGACCCCAAGGCGCTGGTTCGGGGCAGCTGCGCCGCAAAGATTGAGGGGTGGGCTTCTGACGGCGCGCCCGGCGGTCGCGCCCTACCTTGTTGCCGCGGCGGGAGAGTGATCGGGGCGTAAAGCCCCTCCTACAGTTTCGAGCCAAGCGCTAGGTCAGCGCGCTCCACCTTGGAATGGAAGGTACGCGCAATCCTGAAGGGATCGGGCGCGGGCGGGTGTTGTGCCAGGTAACCTCATCCCCCCATGAATGCCCGCTCCTCTCTCCTGTTCGCCGCGTTGCTGGCTGTCGCCGGCACGCCGGCTTTGGCGGCTTTTGAATCCATCAAGATCCCGTCCGACAACGAACTGCCGCGCTTTCCGATCACGCTGATTGCCGACGGCATCACGGCCGGCCAGGTGGTTGTGGCCGTCAGTGTCAACCCCGAGGGCAAGCTCGATGATCTGCTGGTCCTCGGTTATTCGCATGAACGTTTGGCGAGTGAAGTCACGGCGACGCTAAAGGAATGGCGGTTCATCCCCGCGCGATTGGACGGACAAGCCGTGGGCGCCCGGACCGAGCTGCACATTGACTTCACGGTCCAGGGCGCGGTTGTCACCAGCAATATCAC
>DATCRM010000152.1:0-5841 GCA_036568985.1 Lacunisphaera sp.
GGCAAACCCGTGACGTCGCACTGCACCTCCCACCCACCGACAAGACCGTCGATCGGTTTGCGCAATAGGGCGGGATAACGCCGGATGAAGTCCGGCACGCGCGTCGTCGCGATCCGCAACCGCACGGCGGGGTCGAGCCTCGCGAAATACTGGGCAAAATTATCCACGCGTCGCAGCCGCCATTGATTGAGGAATTCGCGCGGATCAATCCCCATCAGATTCATGCCGTTCCACACCCCCTGCTGATTGGGACTGCCGAACTTCTTCCAGGCATACCACGAAGAAAAATTCTCCGTGGCCATCAGGCCGATCTCGAAATGCAGGTGCGCGCGTGCCGTGGGGATATTGCCGTTGGAACTGTGCCCCATCAACCCGAGGGCCTGTCCGCGCTTCACGGTCATGCCTTCGAAGAGTCCGGGTTCGATTCGCGCGAGATGGGCATAAAGGGTATAGACGGCCGGCGTCGCGCCGGGGTGCTCGAGCACAACGTATCGGCCGTAATTGCTTTCGCCTGGTCGGCTGCTGATGTTGCGCACGATGCCGTCCATCGCCGCCGTCACCTGGTCCTTCGGTTCGCCGCGCGCATCGCGTGCGATGGGTTTGATATCGAGCCCCTCGTGGAACTGTGTGCCGTTGCTGCGCACCGAGCCCCACAGTCCTGACCGCGGTTCGCCCGAGACTGTTGGCTGCACCCACTCTTCGTAATCGCGGCCGCGTTCCCACGCGGTGTTCGGCGTCGGCCAGCTAATCTCAATGCGTTGGGCGGAGGCAAAGGGAGTCGCTAAAAGTCCTGGCAGAACCACCCCGAGCGTCATCCTGAGCGCAGCGAAGGATCCACGAATTCCGGCTCTCAGACCGGCTCGCTTGGATCCTTCGCTGCGCTCAGGATGACGAAACGGGGGAAATGGCACGGTCATCGGGCAGCGGGCTTCGGCACCAGCGCGGACTCGAAGGCGCCCAGGATTTCCGAGCCGATGGCGTCGGCGATCAAACGGCCGCGGGGCGTGAGCCGGATCACGCCCTCGGTGGTTGCGGTGAGCAAGCCCTCGAAGAGCAATTTGGGCAGAAAATCCTCGAGCCCGGACCAAGGCGCGGCGGGAAACCGTCTGCGCAACCTCGGCAGCGACACGCCATCGTTCATGCGCAAGCCGAAGACCACGGCGTCGGAGGCCAGCAAGCCGTCCGTCAAAGCCACGCGGTCGGTGGAGGCCCGCCGGCCTGCCGCAACGTCGGCCAACCAGAGAGCGAGATCAGCCGGATTGGCGCAGCGCCAGCCGTCGTGTTGCGTGGCGGCGGAGGGACCGAGCCCAACCCATTCATGCATGTTCCAGGTGTTGAGGTTGTGCCGGCAGGTATGTCCGGGACGGGCGAAGTTCGACACCTCGTATTGCGCATAGCCCTTCATTGCGAGGTAGTCCCAGGTGTGCTGGTAGAACAGCGCCTCCTTCTCCGCATCGAGCTTCACCTTGCCCTGCGAAAGCTTCACCCAGAGCGCGGTGTCCTCCTCGAAAGTCAGGCAGTACGTGGACAGGTGGTCGGGCGCCAGCCGCAGCGCCTCGTCGAGATCCGCGCGCCACTCCACCTCCGTTTGTCCGGGCAAAGCGAACATCAGATCGATGTTCACGCTCGCGAAGCCCTTGGCCCGGATGAGCTCGTAAGCCCGGTAAATCTGCGCGGGTGTGTGCTGGCGTCCGAGCGCGTCCAGCAAGGCATCGTCAAAACTCTGCACGCCCATCGAGATGCGGGTGACACCAAGGTCCTTGAGGACCCGCAGCCGGTCGTCGGTCACGGTCGCGGGAGCAAGTTCGACGGACCATTCGCCAGGTCGACCGCCGCAAAACAGGAGCATCGTGCGGCCCAGGCGTTCGATCTCAGAAGCCTTGAGCAAACCGGGTGTTCCTCCACCCCAGAATGCCGTGGCCACAGGGCGGTCGTTCCAATTCACCAGTCCGGCCTCCGTCTCGACGCCTTCGAGGTAGCGGGCGACCGCGTCTCCCCTCGGCACGGTCTGATAAAATGCGCAAAAATCGCAGGTCGTCGCACAGAACGGCACATGCACGTAGACGCCGAGCGGCGGGATAGCCATCGGTGATGTCTGCGCTTTTTCTTGCCCTGAGGGGAACCCGGCCATTATGAGCTTGTTCAATTAACGGTCAGCCAACGGCCTGCGCGGCCCCGGCATTCCGTCACTTTCAAACCAATGCACAAGACTCCCTCTTCTCAAGCGAGCAGAATTTTTTCCGCCTTCGCCGCCCTGCTCATGCTCACGCTGGCGGGCTGCAATCTCACCGTCACCAATCTGACGCCCGATACCGTTCCGGCCAATCCTTCCCAGATCTACACGATCACGGCGAGTTTCCGCCCGGGCAGCCAGGTGATCGCTACCAGCGTGGCGCCCCGCATCATCATCGATGGCCAATCGCATGCGATGTCCCGGAGTTCCGTGGGCACGGACATCTGGGAGTTCGACTACCAGCTCCCGGCCGGCCGCACGACCGCATCTTACTATTTCATCTGTAATTTCAACACGCGCAACAGCACGGAAACCGATGAAGTCTACTCCGAGCTGCAGAACCTCAGCGTCGCCGGGCGCTACGTCATCCGTCCGGAAGCCACGCGCGCACCCGTTGGCTCGCGCGTCAGCATCCTCGGCGCCGGTTTCACCCCTTCCGACATCGTTTATTTCGACCATTCGCCGACCCGCACTGTCTTCGAATCGCCAAGCTCACTCAGCTTCTTTGTTCCGGCCGTCGAGCCCGCCCGCAGCTACAAGCTCACGGTCCGCGGCTCCGGCGTCGGCCTCGACGTTGGCACGTTCCGCGTGGATGCGATTAGCTTCCAGGTTACACCCGCCTCCCTCTTCCTGCGTTCGGGCGAACAGCAGGCACTCACCTTCACCATTCCCCAGCCGGCTCCCGCGGGCGGCATGCTCATCGATGTGACGACCGACGTGCCCGACAGCGTGGTCATGCCCGAAGCGCTCGTCCCGGCCGGTGCTAGCAGCGTCACCATTCCGGTCCAAGGCGGCAAGCCGGGCAGCGGCTCGCTGTTTTTCCGGAGCAGCGCGGGCGAAAGCTCCGTCGCCGTCACGGTCACCGCCAAGTAAGCGAACCTGCGAATCTTTCCTCCCCATCAGCGCACGATCCGTCGTGCGCTTTTTGTTGAAACTCCCACTCCATGAACCGGACCCCGCTCCTCCTCCTCGTGGTATTGCTGGTGCTGACTGGTTGCACCGCAACGAATCCAAGCGCCCCCGCTCCCTCAGCCCCGTCACCCATGGCATCAGCGCCTGCCGCTCCGAAGCCCGCTGTTGTGGCTCCCGAATCGACGAAGCCCTTGCCTCCCGCGATCGAGCCCAAGCCGGCCAGCATCACCGGCTCGGAGGAAAGCAGCGCCATGCTCGACAGCTTCACGGCTTTTGTCACCGCCGTCGACGGAGTTCCGGTCTCCGCGGGAAGACAGGGCTGGAATACGCCACTGACCCTCAAGGCCGGACCGCGCCGTCTCGCAGTTGCGTTTAATCGCGGCGTTTTCACGGCGCACTGCGAACTCCCCCTGAACGTCCGCAGCGAATCGGTTTACCAGCTGAAATTCGCCACCGACGCCGAGCTGTTCGGGAAGAACAGCTATTGCGAGTTCTGGATCGTGGATGCCGCGACGAGCCAACCGGTCACCAAGCGGACCCGGGTCTCCCTGACGAAGCTCGAGGCAGGAAAGTAGTCTAACGGAAGGCGGTGGCTGTAGCAGCCGTCGTGACAGGGCTGGCCGTCCCATTCCCGTGCGAACCGCCCAGTCTCGCACTCCACTGGAAACGACCCCGCCGTTTTCCAACGGTCGCGAGCTTGCTCCGCCCGTCCGCTCCGGCTTTGCTCGCGCGCATGACCGACCCCGTCCTCGATCGGAAGATCCAGTCCATCGAACGCCCCGACCAGGCCCTGTGGACTTACTATATTCTCAGGGCCTGCGCTTTCCCCCCGGCTTTCCCGTTCGTGATCCTGCCGTTGTATTTTCGTCATCACACGATGCGCTACAAGTTCACCGACGATGGCATCTCGATGAGCTGGGGCATTCTCTTCCGCCGCGAGATCATCGTGAATTACGCGCGCATCCAGGACATTCATCTCAAGTCCAACCTCGTCGAGCGCTGGCTTGGCCTTGCCCGCATCCTCGTGCAAACAGCCTCCGGCAGCAGCTCTGCCGAGATGACCATCGAGGGCATCAAGGAATTCGAGGCGCTTCGCGACTTCCTCTACTCCCGCATGCGCGGCGTGAAGGATGTTCCCCACCACCCGCCCGCTGCGGCAAGCGCCGCTCCCTCCGCCGGCGATTCCGGCGAACTCGTCGCCGTCCTGCGCGAGACCGCCGCCGAGCTGCGGGCCGTGCGCGAAGCGTTGGCCGCGAAGAAAGCCCAAGGCTGAACTCTTGGAGAGACCCCAAATGCCAAAAGCCAAACTCCAAATAAGCCGAGCCAAATACCAGGGCATGAAAACTCATTTGCACGCCCTGGATGCGCTGCCTGTTGGGCGTTTGGACCTTTGGCGCCTGGAATCTTCAAAATAAATGTATCAACGCCTCACTGCCCTGGTCCTCCACTGGCTGCGCGTGCCGCCTGAACCCCACGCGCCGCACGGCGATCCGGCATCGCTGCGGGTTTTCCGTGCGGGTCGGAATTTTTTCAAGCTGAAGCTCTTCGGCTGGGGCTTCACCCAGCTGGTCGCGTTCGGTGGCATTGTTTTCTGGCTCAGTATTTTCATCGACCTCGAATTTGAAGTCTCCGCCCGGCGCCGGGCGGGCGCCGCTCCGGCCCAGCTGACGGTTGACTCGTTTGCCCGCTCGATGGAGAAGGCCGGACGCGAGGTCGGCGCGGGTGGTCCGCACAAGCAGGGCCGGCGCGGAGGCGGCTACTCCGGATTCAAACGCGGTCTGGCCGAGATCGCCGTGCAGCTCCCCCCGTGGGCCTTCCCCGTCCTCTGGACGCTCAAAATCCTCGGTATCCTCGCCTATTTTGCCCAGTTACCTTTCACCTACCTGATCGCCCGTCTCGATTATGAAATGCGCTGGTACATGGTTACTGATCGCAGTCTGCGCATCCGGCATGGCGTCTGGAAAATCAGCGAGTCCACCATGAGCTTCGCCAACATCCAGCAGGTCGTCGTCAGTCAGGGACCCCTCCAGCGGCTGCTTGGGCTTTCGGACGTGAAGGTGCAGTCCGCTGGTGGCGGTGGTGACGCCAACAAGCACGAGCAACACGGTCACGATGACATGCACCTCGGCCTCTTCCACAGCGTCACCAACGGTTCTGAGATACGCGACCTCATCCTGGAACGACTGCGGCGGTTCCGGGAAAGCGGTCTCGGCGATCCGGATGAAAGGTTCCATACGTCCATCGCCCCTGTCCCGACGGCATCGGCCGGTTCCTCCGAGGTGCTGGCCGCAGCCCGCGAACTCGCCGCCGAGGCACGGGCGCTGCGCGCATCCTTGTAGGATCGCCGCTGATTGGCGAACCGTCTGTTCGCGGTCACGGCGCATGGTGACGAGTGTCACGTCTACATGATCCAAATGTGCGGCCAGGGCGATTGAGGGCAATCGCCCCCACCCCGTCATTACGGATTTTGGTAGGGACCGTTGCCCTCAACGGTCTCTCTGCGATCCTCAATCCCCCACCCGCTGCACCTTGGCGTGCGCCGTGTCGGTCGTGCCGACGCCGAGCTGGCGGGCGAACTCCAGCATGCGCGCGTCGTCCTCCGAAATGGGATCGAAGCCCGCCTTCTTGCGCGCGAGATTCATTTTTTCGAGCATCAACGAATCCAGCAGCACCGGGTCGGAACTCATCATCAGTTT
>DATCRM010000153.1:0-3979 GCA_036568985.1 Lacunisphaera sp.
GTTCGGAGACCCCGCCCTGCAATCACCGCCGTTGGCCCACGATGGTTTCATTTAGAAGCAGACGAAGTCGTTCACTCCCGGGCCGCCGAAGCCGAGTGTTCCCCGCAGGCGCCACACGAGAACCACCGCGACAGCGAGAGCGAGCGCGGTCTGGATCCGCCCCAGCCACACCGGGCCGAGCCGAACGCGGATAAGATGGTAGTTGGCCTGCGCGAACCAGAGCAGCGGCACGGTGCCAAGGCCGAAGGCCAGCAGTGTCTCTGCGCCACGGAGCGCCGAACCCGAGAGCAACGCCAGTGACAGCAGGAAATAAAGCGGTCCGCAGGGCAGCAGCGGCGTGGCGAAGCCCAGCAATGCCGCGGCGCGCAACCGTGAACCGCCGCGCAGCCGCGCGGTCACCATCGCATAGGCCCGGCCGAGCAGTGGCAACCGCGGCAGTCGCTGGTCAAAACGCACCGCCACCGCGATGAAGAACAGGACCAGCAACCACGGCAGGTAACGCATCATCCCCTCGCCGATGAAAGTCAGCGGCACCCGGCCGATACCGCCGACTATCGCGCCAAGCAGCGCGTATCCCATCAGCCGGCTGAGATGATAGGTCGTCGCCACCGTGTGCGGATCGGTCTCGTCGCGCCGGGCCGGCATGAGCGAACATGCCAGCGGACCGCACATACCGGCGCAGTGCAGACTCGTCACGAGCCCGGCCAGCAAGGCCGAGCCGGGACCGGTGATGCCGGCGAGTTCGTGCGTCATGGCTGATCTCCGGGTTGTGGTGGGGCGCGACCGCTGGGCGCGCCGAACGTGCGTTCGCGGACGGCGCGGCGGTCCGTCCCTACCGGCGCTGCCGCGCCAAACACAATCCTGCCCTCAGTCGTCATGGCTTGGCCCCCTTGGTCGCGAGCGGGACGTCCCTGATCTGAGCCTCATGGGCCGCCCGGAAGGCGAAAAAATACGCCGTCAGCAGCGCGGAAAAAACCACGCCAACCAACAGCCAGGGGCGGAATCTAGTCATGATGCCCCTCCTGCTTGTGTCCCTCATGCTCGTGCTCTTCTTCCTCCTCGCGCAGCAAGCGCGGATCGGGGCCGATGAATTCAACGACACGGGATAATTGAAAAGTGTGGGCCGCATCCTCCACGCGTACCGTGAAATGAAACGGGCCCGCGTAGGCCTTGCGGTCCACGACGAGCACCAGCGGACTGGTCTGCTCCGCCTGCGCCGCGAGGGTCACGGGGGCGTCGAACCCGATCTGCTTGATGCCGGCCGGCACGCCCTCGGTGGAAACAATCAAGTCGGCCGGTTCGGACCGTTTGTTGAGCAGACGCACCATGAACTGGTTGCGCACATCTTCACGATCCACGAAGTAGGCGGCTCCCGTCATGCGATAAACCAGGAAGCTGGCCGGTTTCACCGTGGAGAAGGCGAACGTCGCCACCGCCACGCCGACGAGCAGCATGATGAAGTAGACGATGGTACGCGGGCGGATCCAACGCGTGCGGCGGCCCGCGAGACCAACGTAGGAATCGTAACGAATCAGACCGGTTGGACGGTTGACCTTGGTCATCACCTCGTCGCAGGCATCGATGCAAGCCGCGCAGCCGATGCACTCGAGCTGCAGTCCGTGGCGGATGTCGATGCCCGTGGGGCAGACCTGCACGCAGCGGTTGCACGCGATGCAGTCGCCGAAAGCAGGACCGGTCTCCGACCGGTTCATGGGCCGGTCGGAGACCAGCCCTACCTCCCGATGCATTTTTCCCCGCGGCTCCCCGCGCTTCGTGTCGTAGCCGATGACCATGGAGTGATCGTCGGTGAGCGCCGACTGCAGCCGGCCGTACGGGCAGATCACGATACAGAGCTGCTCGCGGAACCAGGCGAAATTGAAATACAGGATGCCCGCACTCACGAACACGAAGACGAAAGCGGCCCAGTGCTCGCCCGGCGCATCGTGCATCATGGCCCACACCTCCGGCAGGCTGACAAAATAGCTGAGGAACAGGTGCGTGATGAGCAACGATGCCAGGAAATACAGGGTGTGCTTGGCCACGCGTCGGCCCGCCTTGGCGGCGGTCAGCGGTGCGGCGGTGAGCGCGCGGCGGGCCGGGGCATCCCCGTCGATCCAGCGTTCGATCACGCGGTAGACATGCTCGAGGTAAACCGTCTGGGGACAGGCCCAGCCGCACCACAGCCGGCCGAAAAGCGCCGTCAGGAAAAAGAGCGCGAAACCCAGGCCGGTGACGCCGAAGAAAAGCAACCAGGTATCCTGCGCCGCGAGCGTATAGCCAAAGAAGTGGAAACGTCGTTCCGCAATGTCGAGGAAGACCGCGGGATGGCCGTTCACCGGGATCCACGGCAAGACCAGATAAAAGGCGATCAGCGCCCACCCGCTCCAACGGCGCCGGGTCGTGAAGCGGCCGCGCACATCGGCGGGATGGATGTCACGGCGCGAACCATCGGCGTCGATGGTCGTGACGGAATCCACCGTCGGCCGAACGGCCGACGCAAGACGTGGTTTCCTGTTGTCGTGTTTCGTAGGAACTTTCTGGTCAGCGCTCATGCGTGGAGGTGAGCGGGGGCGGGTCCGGGGTTCGACCCGCCCCTGTCAGGGGAATGGATCAGGGAACTTTCTCGATGGTGATGAGTTCACCCTTCTGGTGATGAGAAAGGACATAGGCCACGACCTCGGCGGTCTTCTTCTGGCCGAGCACGGGCTCCCAGGTCGGCATGCCCTTCACGAGAACGCCCTTGGAGACGGTGTTGTAGATTTCCTTCGGCGTGCCGCCGTGGATCCAGGCCGTGTCCGTGAGATTGGGCCCCACCGCGGCGGGATTCTCGCCCTTGCCCTTGAGGCTGGCGAGGTGACAGGCGACGCAGAGGGAATCGAAGGTTTGCTTGCCCGCATTGGTGAAAACCGGGTTGCGGCTCATGTCCCAAAAGACGTCGTCGTTCGTCACGTCGATGGACGAGGCCAGCTTGACGGCGGCAATTTGAGCCATCTCGGCGTTCACCCGGGCGGCATCGGTCGGCATGACCTTGGCGATCATGTGGGCGAACCAGAAGACGATGGCGAAGGCAATGGTGCCATAGAGCGTGTAGAGCCACCAGTTAGGCAGGCGCTGGTCGAACTCCTGGATGCCGTCATAGATATGCGGGCGGAGCTTCAGGCCGGATTCATCCGGCGGGGGCGTCGGGTGGGAATTCATGGTGGCGGTTTATTCGCTTTCGAAGGGCAGGTTGGCGAGGCGCTCGCTCTGGGCGGGCTTCATGCGCGAGGCCCGCCAGGCAGCGGCGAGATAGACGAGCGAAGCCACGGCGAGGGCGACGACGGGAAAGATCAGCTGCCAGTCTTCGTAGATGATGCGGCGGAACATGGGGGGATTCTCCTATTTTCGATTTTGGATTCTCGATTTTCGATTGTTTGGAGTCTGAAATTTGGCGTTTGGATTTTACCGCGCAGCGGTCGCGGTGGGTTGCCACTTCTTGCCAAGCGACTGGAGATAGGAGATGAGGGCGACGATTTCCTTGTCGGGCTCGGTGTAACGGCCCTGGTCGCGGAGCTCCTGGGCGATCTGCTTGGCCTGGGCCTTCGCGAGGGCGTCGATCTCGGCGGGCGACCAGTTGGGGAACGGCACTCCGAGGGTACGCTGCGCGCGGATCTTGGCCGGCAGCGCGGCGTAGTCGGTCTTGCCCTCGTGCAGCCAGGTGTAGCCAGGCATGTTGGAACCGGTCGAAATCGAGCGCGGGTCGCGCAAATGATCGAAATGCCAGGCGTCGTTGTATTTGCCGCCGACCCGGGCGAGATCCGGGCCGGTGCGGCGCGAGCCCCACTGGTAGGGGTGATCCCAGATGGATTCGCCGAGGCGCGAGTAGTCGCCGTAGCGCATCACGTCGGGCACGAGCGTGCGGATCATCTGCGAGTGACAGAGGTAGCAGCCCTCGCGGACGTAGAGGTCGCGGCCGGCGAGCTCGAGCGGAGTGTAGACC
>DATCRM010000154.1:0-4850 GCA_036568985.1 Lacunisphaera sp.
CCCGCCTCGACCGCGTGATTGGCGAGGGCGCGCACGGATTTCGACGGACCGCCATGCCGTTCGGCAAGGCTCGGCACGATGTGACAAAGACGCATGATCAGACAGGTTGAGCCCGGTCGCGGATTGCCCGACAGGGCGAGCCGATGCAAATCTTGGCGGCGGGCAGATCGTCCACGACCACGGAGCGGGCGCCGACGACGGTCAATTCGCCGATGGTGACACCAGGACCGACAAACACATCGGCGCCGAGCCAGGCGTTGCGACCGACGGTGATCGGGCCGGTGACGAGTGGCATGGACCAGCGGGCGAAATCGTGGCTGCCCGCGCAGAGATGGGCATATTGACTGATATTCGCGCCGAACCCGAGTCGGATGGGCGCGAGGTTGTAGAGGAGGACATGCGGGCCAAGCATGCTGCGCGGCGCGAGGGAAAGTTTCCACGGAAAGGTCACGCGAACCGTGGGGAAAATCACCACCGGACCGGTGATATCCGCGCCGAAGAGACGGAGCAGTGCGGCCCGGAAACCGTGCCATGGCCGCGGGCTCCAGCGAAAGAGCGTGGCTTGAACCACTGTCCACAGCATGCGCAGGAAGACTTCACGTCGCGGGTAGGGCGTGACGCAGTCCTTGCCGAGCCAGGAAGGGTTTTCAGCGGCGGGCTGCATGGATGAGTTCAGCAAAGTCGGCCAGATGCTGGTCGGCAATCACGGGGTCGTCGAGCGCCCAGATGGCTTCGCGCGCGCGACGGCCGAGTGTATCGCGCAAGGCTGCGTCCCGCAGCAAGCGGGCGAGCGCAACCGCGAGTGCGTTCGCATCGCCCGGCGGGACCAGCAGGGAGTTTTCGCCGGAACGCAGTTGGTCGGCAAAACACGGCAGATCGGTCGCAACCACAGGCCGGCCCGCGGCCATGGCTTCGAGGACGGCGACGGGGTGGGCCTCGCCCCCGACAGCTTCGGTCGGGTAGCAGAAAACATCGAGGGCGCGGTAGGCGCGGGCGAGTGCGGCCGCGTCATGCAACGCGGGTGCCAGTGCAAGACGTCCGTCGCGCCAGAGTTCCGGCGCGAGGGCTTGGAGTCGCTGGACGAAGTCGCTCCCGCCGCCACCGCGGGCAATCTCGGTCGGCCCCCGCAGCACGACGCGCCAGGCCGGCAGATCTTTTTCGCGAGCGAGCAACGCGGCTGCCGTCGCCAGCGTGAGCAACCCTTTCTCGGGATGGATGCGGCCCATGAAACCGATGGTCAGGGCTCCGGGGCTTTCTCGCTCCGGGGCGGGGCCGGCGAAAAGGGAGCAGTCGACGGGATTGGGCGTGAGGCGCACGACAGCTGCGCGGGCCGGCGATTGCTTGATCGCGGCTGACGCGATGATTCCGCTGGCCGCTTGAATGCGCGCGGCGCGTCCGTACCAGCGGACCTGGCCTTTCGGGTAGCGGTTGAGATTCACGACCAGCAGACCGGCCCGCGCGCGCAACTGACGTACGAAGATGGGCAGTGCGACGGTGTTCGTGATCAGGATGTCGGCGTCGGGCAGGGTCCGGAGCACACGCATTCCCCAGACGGCGTCGAGGAGCAGGTTTTGCCACAAGCGTTGGCGGTGGTTGAAGCCCGGCACGCGCAGCAGGCGCACGCCGTCGACGATTTCATCGTTGGCCCAACCGGGCCAGCGACGCGAAACCAGCGTGACTTGGTGCCCGCGGCGAACATAGAGCCGTGCGAGCCGCCACCACATTTTCTCCATGGCGCCGCCGGCAACCGGCGGAACCGGCAGGAGAAAACCGCAGACGATCGTGATGGTCATGAGGTGGCCACCGCCTGATCCAAAGCGGCCTGAAGGCCGCTCGAGGCCTGCGCATAGGTGTAGCCGCCGATGCGGGCCGCGATGTGTAGGCGCAGTTCGGTCGGATCGTCCCTCAGGGCTTCAACGGCGCGGGCCAGGGCGTCGCGCAGGGCGATGGGATCCGTGGCTGAAAAGACCCAGCCCGTTTCGCCGTCAGTGACGAGGTCGCGCTGGCAACCGACGCGGTCGCTGACGAGGCACGGCACGCCGAGATGCATGGCTTCGTTCACCGCGAGGCCCCAAGTTTCGTAAAGGCCGCGTGATGGGAGAACGAACAGGTTGGCGAGCGCGTAACGCGAGGGCATTTCGCTCTGATTGGCGAACGGAAGGAATCGCACGATGCTGTCGGGCTGCTGCGCGGCGCGAGTTTCGAGAGCGGCGCGTTCGGGGCCGTCGCCGACGAAGACCAGCGCATAGTCGGCCGGAGCGAGTTCGAGGAATGCCTCGAGCAGAGCGCCGGGTTGCTTGGCCGGGAGCATTTTTCCGGCGAAGAGGATTACCTTGCGTCCGCCAAGATCCAGTTCCTCGCGCAGGCGCGCCGCTGCGGCGATGCAGCCGGGGCTGCGAAAGAAGCGGTCGGCGTCGACACAGTGCGGGGCGAAATGCAGCTTCGAGTCGGGTACTCCGAAGGCACGGAAATAATCGCGGTTGGCCGCGCCGACATAGGTCACCGCAGCAAAACGGGCATAGAGTCGGCGCAGTGCGAAGCGCTTGAGCCAGGAGGGCGAGTGACCGATGAGGTGCGAATCGCCGCGAAAAATGAGCGGCGCGGGTGGATGACGGATCAAGCCGAGATGCGTCCGAAACGAGTAGCCGAAGAGCAGGATGGCCTCGGGATGCCACGCGCGGAGGCGTTCACCGAGCTCAGGGTTGTGCAACCCGCCGAAGTGGTGGGTACCGGGGTCGCGCGCGGCATTGGGCACGAATTCGTAGTCGTAGCCTGACAGCAGGTCGACGTCCCACCGGAAGCTGGTGCCAAACTGCGGGTCGCGCTGCGTGGTGACACCGAAGTCCCAGAGGTAGAACACCCGGAAATCCAGCCGGGTGTGCGTACCCAGCCAGCGGAACCACGGGCTGTAGTATTGCGTCGGATGCGAGAGAACGATGGCGAGACGGGACATGGGAATCAGCTGCCACCAAACAGGGTCTTGATCAGGAAGGGAATCCCGAGCACCACGACGACCGCCTGTTGAAACGACGAAACCCAAGCCGCCATCGTGAGCTCGGCGTTGAAGGCCCAGGCGGTAAGCAGCACCATCATGAGGCCGGCGAACGAAAACATCGGGCTGTAGGTTGACCAGATCTGAAGTTTCTTGAGCAACGCGCCCCACATGACACCGAGCATGACGCTCCCGACCAGGCCGAAGTTGGCATAGGCCTCGGCGAGCAGGCCGAACGCGATGGTCGTGGTCTCGGTGTCCTCCTCGCGTTGCAACCCGTAGTAGATCGAGAGCTCGTAGGTCGCGATGTGCGATCTCGGTTTGTCCGGCCAGAAAAAACGCGGGATTAGCTGCGGCAGTACATGCCGGTAGGTGGAACCGTAAAGGTAGTCCTGTCGCTCGGGCGTGTAGGAAGTGATCAAGCAGAGGATGTGCATGAGCGAGGTGCGCTCGAGCAACTTGCGACTGGCGGTCTTGTTTTCGTCCGAAGGCTGGAGACCGTATTCAAACCATTCCGCGTAATAGGCGGGCAACTGCGTGATGGTCGGCGCGGCCAGGCCGGTGTCCCAGTATTTTTCGCGCATCCTCGATTTGCCCGTGTGAAGGACGGCGATCACCGCGAAGGCCGCGCCGATGACCAGCCACGGGATGCGCTTGCCGCCCGACAGGTAGCCGAGCAGCGCGATGCCGATCAGGCTGAGCGCGCCGATCAGCACGAGACCGACGGAGAGGAAGACCATCTGGGGGATGAAGGAACAGACAAACAGGGCCCGGTCGCCCGGGGTGAGTTCGCCCCGACCCCAGCGTTGCGCACTGATGAACGTGCAAAGGATGCCGAGTCCGAAGAACACGGCGCGCAACACGCTGGCCAGCTCCGGTGGAATCCACGTGGTGAACACGCTGATGCCGACGTAGAGCGTTGAAGCCGGCAGCCCGTAGATCACCGTTTTTTCCATGACGGGAGTGAGGAGGGACTCGGTCCAGAAACGGCCATGTCCGGAAAAACCGCGCGTGAATTGGTAGGTCGCAATGGCGCAGACGACGTAGAGAATCACCGCCCAGCCGCTCCGTGTGACGACCTCGTCGCTGTAGCCGGCGAGCTGCTCGCGGGCGTTGAGCAGGGGCATGGCGTAGGCGTTGGCGCAAAGCAGCATGATCGTCTCGAAGACCGGGAACCGGCTGCCCCCCGTCTTGGCCCAGAGCAGCGCCGGGAGTACCGAAAGGACAAAGATCAGCAATCCCTGGAAGACATGGAGGCTGTTGTCCGCGTTGGCCGTGGCGCCGAGATAGACCAGCGCGGCGGCCAGCAGCATCATACCCGTCGCAAAGAGCCGGCGACCGCGCTCGATGTGTTCGCCCCCGAGCAGCGAATAGTCGACTGCTATTTCAGGGTGCAACGAGGCTGGGCTGGCTTGTTCCATGCGGCGGGAGAGGGCTAGCGCGAATATTTCACACCCGGAAACAAACCAACACACTCCGCCCTGTCGGGCAGCCGCCTTCGCCCAAGCGCTACGGCCCGCCATGCCCCTCTTGATAGAGGGGACGTCGGCTGCGTGGCATTAAATTTCCCTCTATGAAGAGGAATGGCGTTCTGCTGGCCAGCAGAACGACGGGGTGTGTGGGTCGGCATCGAAGGGGGGGGAACTATGCGAGCTAGGTGCGAGCGGCGGAAACGGAAGCCAATATCTCCAACTGGCGCGCGGCAAGGCTGTCGGCCATGAAAAACGCCGGCACGGACGGAACTGAACTTGGCCCGCGAGCTCGGATGAGTTCTCGAAGTCGCGCTATGGTGGCGGCAATGGCGGCGGGAGTGGAGCGAACCCCGGCTATCTCCGCGCAAGGTTGCTCGAGGCTCGCG
>DATCRM010000155.1:0-5199 GCA_036568985.1 Lacunisphaera sp.
GTACGCTGGCGCCAGGCCCAAGCCGACCGAGGCCCGCAAAACGATGGTCTGCCGCGTCCGCACCATCGCCGACATGATCAGCACCGGCATGGTCGAGAGCCCGGCCAGCACCGTGGACGACATCATCGCCGAGGTCGCCGCCGCCCGGGTGACCGAGCGCGGTTCCCGCGCCGACGACAAGGCCTCCGAAGCCGCCATGGAAGACCGCAAGAAAGCGGGTTATTTCTAGCTCGCATCCCAACCATCCATTTCACCGTGTCCCACCCACACATCCCGTCGCTTCGCGCCACCCCTCTTCATAGAGGGGATCTTCGGTCGCGTGGATTGGGTCCCCTCTATCAAGAGGGGTGCCCTTCAGGGCGGGGTGTGTGAGGACGTCCGCCAACATCCCCTTTTCATGTCCGTGGTCGCCACCTCCTCCCTCCTTTCCACTTCCCGCGCGCCCGTGCCGGTCGTCGACATTCTCCGCCTCAACACCTGCGGCAGCGTGGACGACGGCAAGTCGACGCTCATCGGCCGTCTCCTCTACGACTCGAAGTCGCTCATGGAGGATCAGATTGAGGCCCTCGAGCGCTCCGCCGACATCACCGGTGGCGGCCAGATCAATCTCGCCAACCTCACTGATGGCCTCCGCGCCGAGCGCGAGCAGGGCATCACGATCGACGTCGCCTACCGTTATTTCGCGACCCCGCGCCGGAAGTTCATCATCGCCGACACCCCGGGCCACGTCCAATACACGCGCAACATGGTCACGGGTGCCTCGACGGCCAACCTGTCCATCGTGCTCGTAGACGCCCGCCTCGGCGTGATCGAGCAAAGCCGCCGTCACACGGCCATCGCCTCGCTGTTGCGCATCCCGCACCTCGTGGTCGCCGTCAACAAGATGGACCTCGTGGACTGGAGCGAGGCGCGCTTCAACGAAATCCGCGAGCAGTTCGAAGAGTTCCTCCCACGTCTCGACATCAAGGACGTGAAGTTCATCCCGATGAGCGCGCTGAACGGCGACAATGTCGTCACGCCCTCGCCTCACACCCCGTGGTACGCCGGTCCGACGCTCCTTGGCCACCTCGAGAGCGTTCATATCGCGAGCGATTGGAACCTCAGCTCCTTCCGCCTTCCCGTGCAGTGGGTCAACCGCCCGAATAATCCGACGGACAAAAAACTTCATGATTTCCGCGGCTTCAGCGGTCAGATCGCCGGCGGCATTGTGAAGGTCGGCCAGAAGGTCATGGCGCTGCCCGGCGGCGTGGTCTCGACCGTGAAGGAAATCCACACCTACGACGGTTCCGTGGCCGAGGCGTTCTGCCCGCAGTCGGTGTCCCTGGTGCTCGAGCACGACGTGGACATCAGCCGTGGCAGCATGCTGGTTAGCGTCGATGCCCTTCCTGGTGGTGCGACCGAGCTCCACGCCAAGGTCTGCTGGATGCACCCGCGTCCCCTGCAACGCGGCAAGAAATTCTTCCTCAAGCACACTACGAGCACCGTGCAGGCGATCGTCACCGAGATCGACAGCCGGCTCGACATGGCGACCCTCGAAGCGCAGCCCTCTCCCGCCGAATTGGTCGTAAACGATCTCGGCGAGATCCGCATCCGCACCGCCAAGCCGCTTTTCTACGACGGCTACGCGACGAACCGCCTGACCGGTTCATTCATCCTGGTCGAACAGGGCACCAACGCGACCGTCGCGGCCGGCATGTTGCTTCCGCCCAAGGAGCTCGTGAAACCCGAGATCACCGACTACGCGATCTGATCCGGCCCGAACCTTAACCACGAATGGATACGAATAGACACGCATTCGCAGGGAGTGCTTCGCCAGTCTCCGCCCTTCGTGTGCATTCGTGTCCATTCGCGGTTTCCCCTGCCACGGCCTGCCTTTCTGCATGAAGATCTCCGTCAAAGTCGACTATGCCTGCCGCGTGATGGCCGAACTGGCTCGGCTCGATGGTTCGGGTGAGCTGGCGCAGATCGATCACCTCGCGCGCACCGAAGCGGTGCCGGCGAATTTCCTCGCGCAGATCCTCGGCAAGCTCCGCATGCACGGACTCATCACCAGCCGTCGCGGCAACCTTGGCGGCTACAAGCTTTCGCGTCCACCCGACGAGATTTCCCTGTACGATATCATGATCGCCACCGAGGGCGACTGCCTCGGCTTGAGCGGCAATTTCCAAGGGCAGAGCGGCCGGCGCCTCAAGCAGGTCTGGAGCGAGGTACGCGCCGCGCTCATCGACAAGGTCAAGGGCTACACCCTCGACCAGTTGGCCGCGAAGAATCCCACGGAAATGTATTACATCTGAGGGTGGGCTATTGAGCCGGGATCTGATTTCGCCGAGAGCTTCGATCCTTTTCCAACTTCCGTTCCGTCATCCTGAACGAAGTGAAGGATCCGGCATCACGTCCATCGGCGGTTGTGCTATTGGATCCTTCGCACGGCTCAGGATGACGGCGGTGAAAATTTGTCCTGATCTTTCCGGGCTCGCGAATCCCATGCCGCCACCTACAACTCACGCCATGTCGGAACCCACGCCGCTTTCACATCGCGCCATTCCCGTCCTAATCCTTGTCGCGCTCCTCCTGTTCGGCACCGGCGTATTTTTCCCCTTCTTCCACGTCACCAAGCTGTGGGTGTTCGACGACGCGGTCTCGGTCGTGGGTGGCATCATCACTCTCTTCCGCGAGGGGGAATATTTTCTTTTTGCCGTGCTCACCCTGTTCACCCTGGTGTTTCCCTGCGTGAAACTCGGCCTGCTCGCCATCGTCTGGCTCGAACGCGAGCATGACCTCGCCCGTGTGCGCCGGCTGCATGGCTGGGTGGAATCGCTCGGCAAATGGTCCATGCTCGACGTGTTCGTTGTCGCCATCCTCATCGTCGCGATGAAATCGGCTGCGGTCGCCGACATCAGCATCGGGTTTGGCCTCTATCTGTTCACCTTCTCGGTCATCGCGACCCAGTTCGCGTCCGCTTGGGTGGCGCGTCACCTGGGTCATTGATTCGGGGCCGATCAGCGAGCCCGGAGCAGGGATCGTCACCAAAAAATAAGGGCCGCGACGCACCCCTGCGTCGCGGCCCATGCACACACATCCGCCCTGTGGCGGAATTCTTAGAAGCGGAAGTTGGTTCCGACCGTGAACGCCGTGTTTTGTTCGTCGTCCCGTTCGATTCCGGCCGTCACGGCCCACGAAGAATCGATCCAGTAGCTGCCCTTCACGCCAAAATTCCACGTGCTGCCACCCTCGAGATCGGGGGCATCCTCATAGCGGATATACGGCGTGACGGTGGCTTGGGGCCTCACTTGGAACTCGGCACCCACGGCGACATGCCAGATGAAGGAGTTGTCCTTGGTCCCGGCATACTTGACCCAGGCGTAGCCACCACCCGCCTCGACGTAAGGTTTGCCCCAGTTGTAGGAAGTGCTGAAAGCGCGCAATGCAGCGCCAAGAACATTCGCCTTCACGCGGGAGCCAGCGACCACGCCGGTCTGGGCGTACTCGTAGCTCAGAATGCCATCGAGACCGAAGGCCAGGGGCTGGTTCACTTCAAAGGTGTAGCCATCGCCGTGAACGGAGGTATCGTCGAGATTGATGTAGCTATAGGACAGCGTGCCATAGGTCTGTCCGAGCAGGCTGAGGTTGGACGTAACTGGCGCCGGCTTTTCGGCTTGCAGCGAGTCGTCAGCGCGCGCCGTGGCGCCAAGACCGAGGACCAAGGCGGTCGCAAGGGCAAAGGTCTTAAGGGTAGTGGAGTTGTTCATATGCTTGTATTGGTTTTGGTAGGTATCACCCGCAAGGAGGGCCTGGCGAAATGACACCCTCAGTAACACCAGCCCGCGCGGCCTGTTCCCTGACGGCGGGCTTTTGCAAAAATTTTAGGCCTTAAAATGGAACCGTGCCTTTTTCCTTCGGTCGTCCGCCGGTTTTTCGCGATAATTTGCCAATCTTTCGCCCCTGACTATCCTCCGCTGACCCATGAAATCCCTCCGTTTTCTTCTCATGTTCTCTTCCCTGCTCGGTCTTTTCTCCAAACTCTCCGCCGAATCGCTCAAAGTCGGCGACGCGGCGCCGGTCGTCTCGGCGGTCACCGATTCCGGCACGACCCTCAACCTCGGAGAGGTCTACGCGAAGAACACCTATACCGTCGTTTGGTTTTATCCCAAGGCGCTCACCGGTGGCTGCACCAAACAGGGCTGTTCGCTGCGCGACGCCAGCGCGGAACTGTCCAAACGGGGAGCCGCCGTCGTGGGCGTCAGTACGGATCCGGTCGAAAAACAAAAGGAGTTCAAGCAGACGAATAATTTTCCTTTTCCGTTGCTCGCCGACACCGACAAGAAAGTCATCACAGCCTTCGGTCAGAGCGCGACCATGTTCGCCTCGCGTGAGTGCTACGTGATCAAGGCCGGGAAGATCGTTTACAAGGACGCCGGCGTGACCGACAAGCAGGCCGACAACGTTCTCGCATTCCTCGATAGCGACAAGAAGAGCTGAAATCGACTCCGGTAGGGGCCGTTGCCCTCAACGGCCCTTGGGGTGTCCGGCTGCGAGAACAAGGCGGTGAGAGCAACCGCTCTGTCCCTCACAACTCGTCGTCATCCACGACCGTCAACGCCTCCGCGTGCGGATCGTGCCGAGCCCTTTCGATCCAGTCGCGCAACAACGATCTCTGGGTCAGCCATTCCAGCGGAAGCGGCGCAGCCACCAGATCGATCACGCGCCAGGTGCCGTCCTCCGCCACCACGACATTGCGGTCATGCGTATCGGCCACGAGCCAAGGCATGCCGTTAAGGAAAGCCAGCCGCGGATGATCGCGATCGGCCCGCAGGAAGCGCGAAGGAATCGGGATCAGCCGGTCGGGGGCATGCGCGGACACGTCGGTTTTCTCCGGCAACATCCGACCGAGCGTCTGTTTGGCCACTAAAATACCTTCCGGGGTAATGCCCGTGATTTCCGTGGGGATGCCAAATTCGTGCGTAAGCTGCAGCTTCTCCATCAGCATCCGGTAGCTGCCCGGCACCGCCGTGGCCTGTAACAGATCGCCCTCGGCCCGCGTGAAGGCGAACGTGGCTCCCACCGCCCCGCCTTCACGGAAGAGGAAAAATTTGTAGACCGAGCGCTGGGCATCCACGAACGCCAATGCCTCCACGCCTCCACCGATCCGGCGCAGCTTTGCGCTGTCGACTTCGAATGGATCCTCAACTTCCGAGCTGA
>DATCRM010000156.1:0-4222 GCA_036568985.1 Lacunisphaera sp.
ATCCGGAGGATTCGCCCTACCCGGTTGCGGCGGGGTCGCCGCGCCTCCAATGGCGATCAGGTCTTTCAGCACGTTGCCGGCGCCAACGCTGGGGAGCTGGTCGATGTCGCCGACGAGCAGCAGATGGGCGCGCACCGGCACAGCCTGGAGCAGCGCGGCGGCCAGGCGGACGTCCAGCATCGAGGATTCGTCCACGATGAGAAAGTCGGTCGCGAGGGGCTTGGACTCGTTGTGGAGGAAGCCGCCGCGCGCGGGATCGAACGAAAGCAGCCGGTGGATGGTGGACGCAAAACCGCCGGTCGTCTCGGCGAGGCGTTGGGCGGCGCGGCCGGTGGGTGCGGCGAGGGTGACGCGCACTTTCTTGGCCTTCAGGATTTCGCCCAGTGCGCGCAAGATCGTGGTTTTTCCCGTACCCGGGCCGCCGGTGAGGATCGTGAACTTGTGGGCGAGGGCGTGGGAGATGGCGGTGGCTTGCAGCGGGTGGAATTCGAAGCCGGCTTTGTCCTGCGCCCATTTGATCGCGGCATCGATCTTGATGGCCGGGAGGCCG
Organism: Lacunisphaera sp.; assembly: GCA_036568985.1. Lineage (GTDB taxonomy): Bacteria > Verrucomicrobiota > Verrucomicrobiia > Opitutales > Opitutaceae > Lacunisphaera. Next base: position 551 of record DATCRM010000156.1, read on the forward strand.
GAACCGACGGCGGTGAGGCGCTGCACGACGTCGGCGATCTTGCGCTCGGCGCGGTCGTTGTGGGGGAGTTGGATGAAGGCGGCGTTCGTTGGAAACGCGGCGACCTCGCCGCGTTCGGTGCGCGGCGAGGTCGCCGCGCCTCCATGGGAAGGCGAAGCCAACCCGTCCGGAGGCCGGGTTCCACCATGCGCCACCAAGTCCTTGGCGGCGATCAACGCGTCGATGCGGGCCTCGATGCGGTCAGACGAGGTTTCGAGGAGATTCGCGGTGTAGGTGACGAGTTCGCCGCGCGGGTAGGCGGTGTGGCCTTCCTCCTCGAGGGTTTGCAGCGCGAAGATCAGGCCGGCGTCGAGGCGCGGCGGAGCATCGTTGGCGAAGCCGAGGTTGATGGCGAGGCGGTCGGCGGTCTTGAACCCGATGCCATCGATCTCGCGGGCGAGCTTGTAGGGCTCGCTCTGGATGATTTTTTGCGCGGCGGTGTCCCACTTTTTGACGATGCGCACGCACTGCGAGGTGGTGACGCCGTAGGTCTGGAGGAAGATGTGCACTTCGCGCAGGGTTTTCTGTTCCTCCCACGCCTGCTTGATGGAGGTGGCGCGGACCTTGCCGATGCCCTCGACCTTGCGGAGCTTGCCGGACTCTTCGCTGAGAACGCGGAAGGTGTCGGTGCCGAAGGCGTCGACGATCTTGTTGGCGTAAACCTTGCCGATGCCGGGCACGAGGCCGCTGCCGAGGTATTTGCGGATGCCGTAGACGGAGGAGGGGAGTTCGCTCTTGAACGTGGCGACCTTGAACTGCGCGCCGTGCTGGGCGTGCCGGGTCCACTCGCCGGTAAGCTGGAGGGTCTCGCCGCATTGGACGCCCGGAAGCGGACCGGTAATGGTGACGGTGGCTTCTTTCGCCGGCGCGGAAGGGGCTCCGCGCCCCACCTCGGCGCGCAGCTCCGCAATGGTGTAGTGGTTTTCCTCGTTGAAGAAGATGATGCGCTCAAGGACGCCGGTGAGAGTTTCTGGTGGGGAGGACGCCACGGGGGGAAACTAGGGTCGGCGGCCGGTTTGGCCACCAAAAGTACATCGGGCACAAAAAAGCCCGCCGACAAGGGCGGGCTGGGAAGATAATAGCGGGGGCCTTACTTTGCTACCGGGGCCGGAGCTGGTGTCGGAGCCGGCGTCGGGGCGGCAACTGGAGCCGGAGCGGCCGATTCCGCCTTGGTTTCCTCGACGAGTTTTTGGATCTTCGGCATGAGATTTTTCTGCATTTCTTGGACGAGCGGCATCATCTGCGCCATGATCTGCGGTTGCTTCGCCATCATGGACTGGCCCTCGGGCGACTTGAAGAAAGCCACCATGGCCTTGAGCTCGGCCTCGCTGTAAACGGCGGCATAGATGCCGTCCATCTTGGCGACGAGCGCCTTGGCCTCGCCCATGGAGAGATCCAGGATCTTGTTCTGGAGGGCCTCGGCTTTCTGCTTGGCTTCGGGTGTAGCGGCGGCGTCCGCTTTGGCGTAATAAGAGGCCATCTGCTTCATCTGGCTGGTCATGTTGTCGAACATCTTGTCGGCCTGGATGGCGGCAATGGCTTCGCGGGCGAGGGCCAGCTTGGCGGCGTTTTCTTCGGCGCGGGCGCCGACGGCGAGAGCCAGGAGCGCGAGGAGGAATGGGATTTTTTTCATGGGGAAAGGGGTGGGATGATCGCGTCCGGGGTGGACGTGAAGTGGACGAAGATTGCAGTCGAAAACGGACCGGTGCAACCCCGGAACCGTTCCATCAAAATGCCGATTTGAGTGCCTGAAGGCTGAAAAAACACGCCCAAGCCCTGAAATTAGCTCTTGGATTCTTCGCCCCGCTCCGGACAACAGACTGTCGCAACCGTCTATGCAAACCGCCGCACTCCTCGTCACTGCGCTCGTTGCCTTGCTGCACGTTGCTTTTCTCGTGCTCGAAATGTTTCTGTGGACCAAGCCCTACGGCCGGCGTGTGTTCGGGATGACGGAAGAAAAGGCGCAGGCGAGCAAGGTGCTCGCGGCGAACCAGGGTTTATACAACGGATTTCTCGCCGCCGGGCTGGGTTGGGGTCTGGTCCTTGGTGAGAATGGCCAGGCGATCCGGATGTTTTTCCTCGGTTGCGTGATCGTGGCGGGGCTGTTCGGAGCGGCGACCGTCAGCCGGAAAATCCTTTTTGTGCAAGCGCTGCCGGCCGCCGTCGCCCTGGTGATGGGGTGCGCGGCGTAGTAGGGTCAGTCTGGAACTGGCCTGGACCGGTCGGAGGCCGGTCCTACAATCCGAGCGTCCGTGCGACCTCGATCAGATCGGCGAACACACGCTCGGCTCCCGCCGCGCGAAGTTCCTCGGCGGTGTGCGTGCCGGTGGTGACGCCCATGAAGGCGAGGCCGGCTTGGCGGGCGGTTTGGATGTCGAAGGGGGAATCGCCGACATAGAGCGAGTTCGCGGCCGGTGCGCCGAGTTGGGCGAGCACCTGATGCGTCCAGCGCGGTTCCGGTTTGAGCCAGGGTGTGTCGCCCACGCCATGCACGCCCCGGAGCAAAGGCGTGAGGCCGAGATGGTCGCACACTTCGCGCGCGGCGTAACCGCGCTTGTTGGTGAGAACCGCACTGACCGCGCCCGCCCGGCCGAGGCCGGTGAGGATCTCGCGGGCGCCGGGCAGGAGCACCACGTCGTCCAAATGGGTGGCGTCCCAGTGTTCCTTGTAGATCGGCATGATGGCGGGAACCCGGTTCCGGCCGGCGAGCCTGGCGATGGCTTCGTCGAGCCCGCCGCCCACGGCCGCGCGCACCTGGGCCATGGTGGGCGCGGGCAGGCCGAGCCGGGTCATCGCATGGGTGTGGCAGCGGTGGATGGCCTTGAAATGGTCGATCAAGGTGCCGTCGAGGTCGAAGAGAACGCAGGCAGGGCGCATGGCAAAGGCGTGAGCATCACGCGGGCCAGCCCGGCGCCGCAAACTCCAAACGCCACGGACCAAACTCCAAACAAAACTTAATCACAAACAGTGGGGTTGCTTGTTTCGGGGATCCTTTGGCGTTTGGCACCTGGCGTTTGAGGTTTGGGGGCAACAGGAGGAGGATTGCGCTGCCGGACGGAACGCCCAAACCTCGCGTACCATGGATTCGCTCAACTCGCTGCTGCCGATCATCCAGCTGGCCATCACTCCCGTCATCCTGATCTCCGGCATGGGTGCGCTCATGATCACGCTGACGAACCGCATGGCCCGCATCGTGGACCGTACCCGGGTCGTGGCGGAGTTGATCCCGAACGCGGATGCCGACGAGCGCCGGCACCTGGAGAGCCAGCTCGACATCATGTGGAGCCGGGCGCTGCTGATCCGGCGGGCCGTGACCTCCAACGGATTGAGCATGCTGTTGTCCTGTCTGCAGGTCATCGCTCTGTTTGCGGCCGCGATGTTCGGCTGGGGGATGAAGGGCGTGGTGCTGGCGCTTTTCGCCGCCAGCATTCTTCTGCTTACGGCTTCGCTGGTGGATTTCCTGCGCGACATCTTCGTTTCCCTGCACGCCCTGCACCTGCAGGTGGAGCGAGCCCGGGGCCGCCCCACGACCGCGGCGCCGTGGCCGGCCGGAGAACGGCGCAAATCGTGACCGATTCACGCGCGCACGGCGCGCCGTCCCCAACAGTTTGATGGGGCAAAACCGGTCGCTCG
>DATCRM010000157.1:0-10785 GCA_036568985.1 Lacunisphaera sp.
GGAGCAGGAAGGCCACGAGCATCAGACCCGCCAGCAGCGAATAGGCATGGGACCAGGAGGTGGAGTGCGGGTCCTCGTTGTTGGTGAAGGCCGCGAACACGACAAACGTGAGCAGGCTGCCGATCTTGTAGAACGACTCGACGAAGCTGAGCAGGCTCGCGTGCTCCTGCTTGCCCGGGGCAATGAGACCGACGGTGGAATAGAGCGCGACCTTCATCAGCCCGTAGCACAGGCCCGTGACCAGGAAGACGATCTTCACGGACGGAAAGCTCACGAAGAGCGGCACCGCCACGAGCACGGCGGCCGAGGCGCCCAGGGCGATGAGCATTGCGCGTTTGTAGCCGATGCGCTTCAGGAACGACCCCGCCACCAGCGCGCCCAGGAGAATGCCCACGCCCTTGTAGGCCGCCAAGGTGCTGGCTTGCACGACGGTGACCCCGAAGCTGCGCTGAGTCTGCAGCACGGCGATCCCGACGCTGTTCAGCTGAATTGCATAGGCGCAGTAATTCAGAAACATGCACAGCTTGAGCTGCAGCGGGGCGTGGGCGCTCATGGAGGGAGGACCCGCCGGCGGGATACACCGGCGGGCGGTTTGATCTCTCAGTATTTCACCCTCAGTTCAACCGTGACGGCGCTGGGCCGGCCGCGGAGAAACGCCGCCGGGACATAGCTTTCGTCGGTCATGTTATTCCAGTTGATCGTCAGGCTCGTGGGACGGTTCTGCCATTTCCACTCGTAGCCCATCGCCGAGTTGACCAAGGTGAACGGGTCGGTGAAGAGCGCGGGGTTGTTCACGCGTTGGGCCTTCTTGCCCGAATAGTTGAAACCGGCGCCAAGCCAGAGGCCTTTCAGCAACCCGTCCTTGAATGAGTAGCGGGCCCAAAGGTTGACCAGGTTTTCGACGGTATTTTCGGGCTGCGAACCCAGTAGGTACTCCGTGCCCGCCGGCGTCTTGATGACCCGCACGTTGTTGTGGGAAGCGCTGACATAGACCTGGAAGTTGTCCGTCGGCGACCAGGTCAGCTCGGCCTCGACCCCTTTGCTGCGGTCGAGCGTGCCCTGCATGCGGTTCACCTGGATTAGGCCGGCCGGGCTGGTAGTGTTGAAGTTGATCACGCGGTCCTGCTGATCGATCGTGAAGACCGAAATCGTGGAAGAGATCCGGCCGCCCAGGAAGTCGGTCTTGATGCCGGCCTCGTAGCCCTCGGAGGTGGACGGTGCGGCCGGGCCGGAGGGCACGTTGGCGACCTGGAGGTTGGCGATGGCGTTCTGGAACGACGAACTGTAGGAGGCGTAGAGCAACATGTCCCGGTGTGGCTTCCAGCCGAGGCCGAACTGGGGCGTTACCTTTTCGTGCTCGGCCTTGCCGATGCTCGAGGCCGGGGTGAGGAAATTGTCGTTGGAACCGGAGGAGCGGGTGAAGCGCGCGCCGGCGACCCCGAACAGTTTCCCCTTGAAGAGATCGGCATTGAGAATCGCATAGGCCGCCTTGCTGCGCCGGTTGCCGCGGTCGAATTGGGTGAGCGGCATGCTGTCGGCGTCGTAGTCGGTGTCGCGGTTCCAGGTGCTGGGCACATACATGTTCCAAGGCGCGGGGAACAGGCTCGCAGCCACTTGGCGCATGCGGGTGTTGTCGCGGTATTCTTGGTAACTGACGCCGAAGAGCGGCTTCAGCTCCGCATGGCCGAGCATGAACTTGCCGGCAATCTCCACCTGAGCCGCGCGGCCGGTGCCGAAGGTTTCCTGCAGGTTGAGCCGGCGCTGCATCTGGGCCTGGGGGGCGTCGAGCGCGAGACGCGGGTTCTTCAACAGGTCGGCGGCGTAGGCGGCGGCCCCGGTGCGGTATTCGGCCGTGTTGCTCGTCGGGTAGGCACCGGCAAAATAGCGGTTGGGCACCGTGATGTTGATCTGGCCCAGGCCCGTGCCCTTGAACCAGATCTGGTATTCGCTCCGGTTGAAATTGGCCCGCGCCGTCCAGGCATCGCTCAACTGGGCGGTGATCTCGGCATTGAGGGATTCCATCTCCGAGTCGCGCCGGTCGGTGTTGGCCGAGATGGTGAAGGAGTCGGCCAGCGGATAGAAATTGCCGAAGCCGCGGTCCTCGCCGCTGTTCTGCTGGAGCACACTGGCGGTGCTCAGAATGCCCGAGGCCGGCAGCGGCGCCACGATGCGGGTGGTGGGCAGGCGCGTCGCGAACGGCGGGTTCTCTTTCTTGTCCAGGTTCTGGTAGTCCACGGTCACCGCGACCTTGTCGGTGATCCGCCAGGTCAGCGTGGGCGAGATCACCACGGTGCTGGCCTGGCCGGGCTCGAAGTATTCGATGTCGTTTTCCCAGGCCGTGTTGAGCCGGAACATCAACCGGTCGCCAACGAGCGGCCGGTTGATGTCGAGAGCCGCCCGGCCGTAGTTGAACTCGCCCGCCCGGAGGGAAAGGCTGGCGAAGGGCTTGGGGCCGGCGCGTTTGGTGATGTAGTTCACCGTACCGCCCGGGGCGACCTCGCCGTAGAGCACCGAGGCCGGACCTTTGACCACCTCCACGCGCTCGATCGTGGCGGCGTCAATGTACGCCTCGCCGACAAAACCGTTGCGCTGGGGGTTCTGGTTGAAACCGCGGATGGCGTAGGTCGAATTGCCGGAAGCGAACTCCACGGCCGCGTGCGTCACGCCCGGGGCATATTGCGCGATATCGAAGAGATCGCGCGCCCCGATGTCGGAGATGAACTGCTGGGTGAAGGCGCTGATCGAAAACGGCAGGTTCTTGATCGCCGTGTCGATGCGGGTGGCGGAAACCGAGTTGCCGGCCCGGTAGCCGACGTCGGCCTGGGCCGACACTTGAAAGGCGGAGAGCACGAAAACGTCCTCTTTTTTCTCGGCCGCGTCGGGTGTGGCCGTCTGGGCGGCCGCAAGTGCGGCCATAAACAGGTAGCTGGCGAAGAATGCTGGGGAATTCGCGCGGCTCCGCTTGAACAGGGCGTGGGACAGGTTCACGAGTTGCATGGAATGAGCTGGGGTTGGGGTGGACCGGTCCGTGAATCGGCAGGCTGTGGCTCGCGAGTACCGGCCGGTCTTGGGCTGGAGAAAACACCCGGTCCTGCACTCTGCGAGCGGAAGCAATGGGATTAACCAAGCAATGATAGGAGAATATTGCGATAGTCCTGCGGATGCCCGAAACGCCCGGTTTTCGGCACTCAACCGGGTGCGACGTGTGCCGCTTGCTCGAATGTTGAGGCGAATGGGCCCGTCAGTCCGGACTCGCACGGGCCCATTTCTCCGATAGGTGCCGCTGTGACCAAGCGCTGCATTTTTGCCGGCGCCACGATCCTCGGCTATGCCGGCTGGTATGTGGGGATGCTACTACTTGGCCTCGAATTTTTCGGCTGCTGCGTGTGCAGCAGCATCGGGAGCATGGTCGGAGTCTGGGCCGGCTGGAAGGTCGCGCAAAGGCTTGGCTGAGCCAGACCGGCTATTTCTCCGGCTCGATGTGTACCGTCACGTCGGTGACGTCGCGTGAGGCCGATGCGATCAGTGCGTCCTTGACGGCATGCGCGATGGCGTGTCCCTCTCGCACGGTGAGACCGCCGTCCACTCGCACTTGGATGTCCACGAGGTGGCTCAGGCCGCTCTTGCGCACGCGTACTTTGTCGAGCGTCCGTACGCCCGCGACCGCGAGCGCGATGCTTCGCACCTCCTGGTCAAACTCCGCCGGGGCGGCGGTATCCATCACGTCACCCAGCGCCTTGAGCAGCATGCCCACGCCGTTGAACGCGATGATCACACACGCAAAAAGCGCGGCCCAGTCGTCGGCCGTTTCCCAGCCTTTTCCGCCCCAGACCGCGATGGCGATGCCGACAAAAGCCGCACCCGAGGTCATCGCATCGGACCAGTGGTGCAGCGCCTCGATGCCAAGCGCCGTGCTGCCTACTTCCTCCCCCAGGACACCGACGCGTCGCGAAAACCAGATCTTGGTCACGATCACCCCGGCTAGGACCAGCAGGGTCCACCACGCCGGCCCTTGGTGGGGCGTGAGAATCTCGTGGACCGCGTGCCACGCCACCCAGCCGGCCATCACAAAGATGAACAGCGCTACCGTCAGCCCGGAGAGCGACTCGGCCTTGCCATGCCCATAAGGGTGATCGGCGTCGGGCGGTTGCGCGGCGACCTTGAATCCGGTCCAGACCAGCAACGAGGACATGATGTCCAGCATCGACTCGGCCGCGTCCGCGACCAGTGCATAGGTATGCCCGAAAATGCCGCCGGCCAGCTTCACCGCGGCGAGCGCCGCATTGAGGGCGATGCCTCGTACCACGAGCCGCGCGCTCTGGTGTGCCCGTCGCGTGGCGCGGGCATGGATTTCGGACGGGGGCATGCCCGGAGCCTGAGCGGCCGACCGGCCCGGCTCAAGGCGTCATTGACCGGTTGGAGGTGTGGGTATAGGTTCCGGGGACGCCATCCCGATGTCCGACACCGCCGTCCCAGTCCCAGTCGCCGCCGAACCCGTGAAGCAGTTTTCGGTCTTCATCGAAAATCGCGTCGGCCGCCTCCACGACCTGGTCGCCCTGCTGGGCAAACATAACATCCACATCATGGCGATCACGACGATCGACCAGACGGACACGGCGCTCGACCGCATGATCGTGGATGATCCGGACCGCGCCCGCGAGCTGATGGCCGCCAACAATTTCTTCTTCACCGAATGCGATGTGCTCGCCGTGGAGTTCAGTGACCAGTCCCAGCTGCATGCGGTGCTCTCCGCCCTGCTCACGGTCGAGGTCAACGTCCATTACGCGTACGCGTTTCTCGTGCGCCCGAAGGGACACTCGGCGCTTGCCCTCAGCGTCGAGGATTACGACATCGCCGTGAGCGCCCTCAACACCCGGGGCTTCAAAGTGCTCACGCAGCGGGATATTTCGCGGTAGGGCGCATCGGCCCGATGCGCCGCGACGGAGCGGACTACTCCGCCTCAGCGAAGTGACAAGGAACAAGGCTCAAGTATCAAAACCCGGTGGTTAGGTCTCGTGTTTGTCCGGTGGAGCCTGCTCTGCCTCATGGAGGGCTGAGCTCCTGCGAAGCTAACTTTCGGGAATCGGATAGGCTGGCCACGCGGGAGCACGGCCCTCCGAAAACGCGGTAGAGCGGCGCGCGGCGCCGCCTCAGCTCTTGTTCTGCACCCGGCGATCACCCTTCAGCAGATAGAGTCCCGTCAGGTAGCCGCTTTCGTAGATCTGACCCACGGACAACGTGCCCTCGAAGGTAATCGGCACGTCCATCATGGGGGCAACGCCCTTGCCGGCCATCTTCACGACGACCCATTCGGTGACCTTGGGCATCACGCCGTAGCAACAACCCGTTTGGTCCTTCATCAGCAGAAATTCGGTCACCAGCCCGCTCTCCATCTTCACCGGCAGCATGAAACCGGTCACGGTCACTTTCTTGGCGTCGAGCTTGCGCACGCGCTCCGGAATCTGCGCGTCGGCCGCCGCCGCCTTGGCGGGATCCTCGGGCGGGGTGAACTCAAAAGACGCCAGTTTGTCGAAACCCGCGGCCAACACCTCGGGCTCGGCCGCGTGGACCGTTCCCGCGAGCCAGACGGCCAGCAGCACCAGGCAGGCGTTGAGTTTTGCTTTCATCCGACTGAAACATAACGCCGCAGGTCCGCCGGTCAAAGATTTTGCTCCCGTCATCCCTGAGCGCAGCGAAGGATCCAAGCATGGAGTACCACGCACGCTTTTCCTTGGATCCTTCGCGCGGCTCAGGATGACAAACGGAGTGCGGGCTCAGAAGCTCAGCCTCATACCGACGCTCACGTCGCGGCCCGGCAGCGGGGCGATATCCTTCAAAAACGACGCATGTACGCGGGCGGTCTCATCGAGCAGGTTGGTGGCGCGGGCGAAGAGTTCGCCTTTGCTCCGGCCGAGATCGAACCGCCAGGCACCGCCGAGGCTCAGCATCTGATAACCATCCGTCGCGGTTTCAATCGGAGCAATGCGTCGCTGGCTTCGAACGTCCCGCAACTCCGCATTCAAAGACCACGGACCGGAGTGCCAGTCGAGCGCGGCGCCAAACCGAACCGGAGTGGTGCGCGGCAGCGGCGTGTCGTCCGTCGTGTTGGTCGCGCGCACCGAGTCCGCCCACACCCGCAAGTTAGCCGCCGACTCCCGCGTTTCCACCAGGTGAAAAGTGAACTCCACTTCGCCGCCGTAGAGTTTGGCGTCGCGTTGCACGAAGGCATAGACGGGCAGGCCGTCCTCCTCTGCGCCGGTGGCCTCCTCGAAGATATAACCATCGAATGTGTTCAGGAAAAGGCTGAGCTCGCCGGTCACGAACCCCTGCCGTCGGCGCAGACTGAGATCGAGGCCGGTGGATTTTTCCGTGCCCAAGGTGGCATCGCCAAGCTCGAAGGTGCCGGTGCCGGCATGGGGGCCGTTGGCAAACAGCTCCTGCGCGTTGGGCGCACGCTCGTTGGCCGACAGGGAGGCCGCCAGCGCCCAGTTCTCATCCAGCTTCCACACCGCGCCGCCGGTGAACGTCGCGAGTGAGTGGCTGCGCCCTGTGATTCCGCTGGCGCTTTCCGGAGTGATTTTCTGGTGCTCGCCCCGGGCGCCAAGCTGCCAGGTCAAGGCGCCCTGCCCGATCTCCTCGTAGACAAACAGCGCGCGGTTCTCGGTGACCGTCGGCGGAAGGAAAGCTTCCTCGCCGATCGCCTCGAAATTGCTGCGGCTGGACTGAAAGCCAATCGCGCCTTCGAGCGGTCCGATTTTTTCGTGCAACAACTCAAAGCGTCCTTCGTAGCCCTTGTTCTTGAAACGCGTGCCCAATTCCGCGCCCTCAAGTTCATCATGTTGGTAGTCGGCCAGGCCGAAGTTGAATTTTGCCGCCCGGAGCAATCCGACCGGCTGCAGCCATTCCCCGTGCGCGTCTACGCGCCGCTGCTGCAGATCGATTCGCACATCCGGCTCTGCCACGGTGCCGTAAAGTGAATTGAAACCGCTGTACGCCACCCCGATGTGCCCGGACTCGCCAATGTAGCTGACGCCCCCGGCGCCGCCGCTCGTCTTGGTCGCGCTGTTGATGAGTGTGCCATTGGAAGGCGTCTCGCCACCGGCGATCATCTCCTGCGCGATCGCAGGAGTCGGCCCGAGGCCAGGGATCTTAACGTTATCGGTCTCGCGCCGGAAACCGTCGAGGCGCCATGCCACCTTGCCCGCGGCTCCGGTGATCACGCCCGCGACGGCGCGCTCGTCCGCCACGGAGTTGCCGCGCACTTCGAAGCGACCAGTCGCGGGCGCGGCGGGCAGCACTTCAGGAACGCGGCCATCGATGACGTTCACCACGCCCCCGATGGCTCCGCCGCCGTACAGCAACGAGGCCGGGCCGCGCACGACTTCCACGCGGTCGATGAGCAAGGGATCGAGGCTGACCGCGTGATCGGGACTCACCACTGAGGCATCGATGGTACCAACGCCACCCGTGAGCACGCGGATGCGATCGCCGCCCAGCCCGCGAATGATCGGGCGGCTCGCCCCGGGACCGAAGTAGGTGGAATCGACGCCGGGCTGGCCCGACAACGTTTCACCGAGCGTGGACTGGAGTTGTTGCGCGAGGCGCTGACCACCGAGCACGTTGGTTGGCTGGGTAATCTCGTCGCCGGCCCGGGCCAGCGGACTGGCAGTGGTGACCACGGGGTCAAGTTTCACCGGGTCACCATCGGACGCCGCGGTTTGGGCATGCACCGCGGTGGCGGTGAACGCAATGAAGGGAGCAAGGAGGAAAAAGCGGAAAGACATAACAAGGCTGGTTGAGGAATGGGCCGGTCCGCGGACATGCCGCGGCCGGAGCAGGTGACAGGGAACGCCCACCGCAAAACGGAGCGGCGAACGGAATTCCAACAGTTCAACTCAAACCGCCGGCGGCGCGTGCGATGGCACGAGCCAGTAACGGGGGCGCGCGGCGGCGATCTCATCGGTCGCGCGCAAAAAGACGCCCGCGGCCAACGGCCGCACAAGCATCAGCAGGCAGAAAACCAACAGCGGGGTCACACCGTCGGCGAAAAGGGTCACGGCACACTCGTGGTCGGCATGACCAACCGGCACCGCCTGGTCAGCCATCGATCCGGAAGACCCATGCAAACGGGCATGCAGGTCCGGACTCGCGGCAAAGATGGTCAAAGCGAGCACACACAACGCCGCCATCAAAGCGATGGCACGAAACAGCGGGTGCTCGGAGCGACGGGACATGGTCGGTAAGGGAAAAGCAGGAACGGTGCCTGTCAAACGATTGGTTGGATTTCATCGCCGGGGCAGGTCGAGCTCCCGTGAGGCCGCTTGGTAGCGCGCTGCGCCCGTTTCAGCGCCCTTGATCAAGACCCGTGCTAAGAGTGACTGAGTAAAGCAGCGCTGACATATCGCTCCTTAACTTGGTCTTGTAAGCAACCATCACCTGTTTTTCCGGATAGAGCGCGCAAGCCTTTAGGACCCTTCCTTCTGCCTTGGTCAATTCAGGTATCTCGAAAGCTTTTGACGGCGCGCCGATGGTCTTTTCAACCACGCTTCTCGACATGGTAAAATCAAGACCATATGGAAGCGGTCCCTGATACCGACTAAAACCATCGGCCCTTTCCGAATAAAAAATAATGTCGGTAACAATACCGTCATCATCGGTATGAATTTCCATCCCGTGGTCTTTGTAGGTCCAATATGTCCGACCATAATCCTTCCCGCCCAAGGGGTCATTCAACAGATGCCTTTGCGATTCGGATTTCGAATCCGGGCTGGCGATCAATGCCTGCGCTTCTTTCCCGCTGATGTTCTTACCAAGTATTGCGAGTAATTTGTCCGTGTCCGACGCTTCGGCGGCGGCACCACGGCTAAGAACGAATACGGCAAGAAGAAGGAGTAGGAATTTCATAATATGCCGACGAACGGACTATTCACCGGCTCCTGGGTGTAGGATAGGTTCTGAGGGTGTAAGTGGAGGAACCGGGTCCAATCCCCAAGGCGGGTGAGCTCCCTGGGATTCTGGATAGCCGTTTTTTATGTTCTTGAATGACGGAGGGAGTACTTGGGTTCCACTGTTGTTCCAGAGATTGTCCAAGAAGCCGGTACTGGAATTGACCGTGTTCTCATTCAGCTCACTCAGGGACAACGAGGCCCAATGGTTACCCGGAATACTGGTGGCGTTGTAGTACCAAATGGTCTCCGTCAGATCGTCATAGGCGAAATTGGAAAATCTCACGTCTGCGGTTCCCGAGATACCTCCACTGAAGCCAGGCACACCAACGGTGTACTCAAAGCGTATTGTCAGTATCAGGGCCCCGGCGATCATCCTTGTCTCCACCAAATCGAAAGACGCTAGATAGTTTCCTGGCGCTGGCCAAGGAGCGAGAGGAGAGTAGGCAGACGATAGCATCTGACTCATCTCTACCAAACCAAGATTTGTAGGCCCGTTAAGAGAGAGGATGCCCACGCTTCGGTTGCATTGTAAACACCCGCATGGAATCGACGTACAGAGGCCCGCCTCTAATCACCATCGGTGCTAATTGAATTGTTTCTCCGATAGTATACATAGTAAGTGAAGGATAAGTGTTGTGGGTCGCAAAAATGGAGATCGACGGACGGATCGTTGGATAGTTGGTATCAACTGACCAAACCTACCCGTGGCGGTGATCGGTTGGCCTGCATGAAATGAGCCTAGAAGCAGGTATGTCCGAGGCGTGGTTTGCGATGGGCTCTTCATATGGAGCCAGCAGGCTCCACCCTTTGGACGCAGCTTCGTGGAAGCTCGGCCCGGAGTTTAGCCATGCATATGAAGGCGCTCCATGAGGACCAAGGCCACGCCGCAGATCACCAGCAGCGTGCCCAGCACGGGAGCTTCGCAGCGTTCGAGCCATTTGAAACGCGCCTTCTCCACCCCGAGCAGCGTCAGCCACGTGAAGATCAACATCGCGGCCCACGTGCCGGCCGCGAGGATCAGGCTGAGCATCGTCACCCCGCCCCACCCGAATTGCACGGCGGACAGGTAAACCGGCAGGAAACCTTCGCAGGGCGAAAAGGTCAGCATGGCAAACAGACCGCCCACGGCCGCCCAGTCGCTGGTGCGGTTCGGCGCGGGCTGAGGGATAGGTGGAATCAACCGGCCATGGTCGTGATCGTGATGATGGCAGTGGTCGCCGAGGAGTTCGCTATGCCCGTGCGTCCAGCCGCGCCAGTGTCGGACAAGCACCATCAGGCCGAGCGCCACGAGGGCGAGGCCGGCGAGGATCGGGTACCAGTTGCCCCAGCGCTCGTTGATGCGCAGGCCAAACCACGCCAGCGCGACGCCCAGCGCCGTTGTCATCAACACGTGACCGCCCGAGCAAAGTGTCACCATCAGCAGCGCGCGTCCGCGCGACCAGCCTTGGGCCCGCGCCACCACGACGAAAGGCAGCCAGTGCGTCGGGATCGCAGCGTGAATGAACGCGACCGCAAGGCCCGTGGCGGCAAGGGTGAAGAAGGAGGCGAGATCCATGAAGGCGGCCCGTTAGCCGGCCCCACCCTAGCAAAGTCGTCAAGCCCGCTTCTTGAAGTACCCCTTCAGGATACTGGCGCAATGGTCTCGGCCACCGGCACGCGGTACGCCTTCACCGCGGGCACGAAGCCCCCGAGGATGCACAGCCCGACAAACACCGCGGGACCCCAGGCGAACGCGGGATTCCATTGCAGCGGCTGGAGGAGCACACCGGTCTGCGAGCGGATGATGCCCGCCACGCCCATCGCCAAAGCGACAAACACCCCGAAACCCGCTGCCGCC
>DATCRM010000158.1:0-15379 GCA_036568985.1 Lacunisphaera sp.
GGCGGTGACATTGCGAATGTTGTCGGCACCGGAACCGCGCGAGGTGAGACCCAGTTCCTGAACGCGCGTGAGGGCGCGGATGATCGAGCGCGGCTTGAGCTCGCGGAGCTGGAGATTGGCGCGGGTCGTGATGTCGGAGCACCCGTTGCCGATCTCATCGACGAGGCCGGCCAGACCACGCAGCTGGTGGGAGCTGATCTCGCCGGCGGGGATGCGCAGACGCATCATGAAACTGTCCTGGGCCGGGGCGACGTAGAAGAGTCCGTGAAATTTGAAACGGAAGGTGTCCGGCTCGTCCGGGAATTTGTCGGCGTTGGCGTGGGCGACGAGTTTTTCCCAGACATCGAGCCCGTTCTCCTCGTGCTTCCAGCGTTCCGGTTTCGAGAGGTCGGCCAGTGGCGTGCCGAAAACCGAATCATCGGCCGGCGCCGCCAGGTTGCCGGTGACCGCGACTCCGGGCGAACCCGTGAGCTGGCCGCCGGCCGTGGCGCCGACATAGGCGTATTGACCGCTGGCGAGGACGCCGGCCATGAAGCCCTGAAGGTATTCCTTCTGGTCGGGCGAGAAAGAGCCCGGGGTCGCGGGAGGTTGAGTGGGCAAAGAGTTCATTTCCGTAGATAGAATTGCAGCAGGTTCAGGGCCGCGAAGAGGGCGGCGACGAGTTTCCACGCCAAGAGCGGATTCCGCTCGAAAAGGGGCGTGTCGGGGGCGAAGAACGGTTCGACCTGGTCGGGATGTTCGAGATCAAACGTGAGTTGGGAATAGTTTTGATAACGTTGCGCGGGTTCGGCGGCGACGGAGCGGAGCAGGACGGCCTCCAGCCAGTCCGGCAGCGCGGCATTGAGTTTGGCCGGCCGGCGCGGGGTGTTGAAACGGGGATTCTGAAAACGCTCGATCTCACCGTAGGGATAGGCGCGGGTGGCGGCTTCGAACAACGTGACGCCGATGCCGTAGATTTCGGTGCGTTCGGAGTGGGGCGCGCCTTGAAAACGCTCCGGGGCGATATAGCTGGCGGTACCAGCTCGCGAAGGCGGAGCAAAAAGCGGGGCGACACTGCCGAAGTCCAACAGGAGGAACTCCGCGGCGATGCCCCGGCGCAATACGAGGATGTTTTCGGGTTTCATGTCACCGTGCACCAGATCGTGACCGAGTAGAAACTGCGCGGCCGAGGTGAGGAAACGGCCGAGGGCGATCACCTCCTCGGTGATGAGCGGGCGGTCCTTCAGGCATTCGCGCAGCGTGGGAGCCTCGATGTATTCCAAGCTATAACAGGAAACCGGGTCACCAGGCGGAATTTCGACGGAAGGAAAAAAGGGCGATTGCAGGCGCTGAGCCTGGGCGATCTCGCGGCTGAAGAGGGCGCGCAGGCGTTCGTCGTGCCGCGCATCGTTCGGGGCGAACTTGAGCACCCGCTTGGCGCCATCCCGCCCGCGGCGGGCGAGCCAGACCCGGGCGCCCGGATCAAGCGGGTTCAACAGGATGTGTCCGGCCCACTCCTGTCCGCTCTTGAGCTCATCCGGCACCGTCAGCGCGGGAACCGTCGCCGCGTCCGCCGGCGGCGTGGCGATCTCGATGATCAGCGCCGTGGCGTCATCCTCGGGATTTTCAATGGCCCGGAGAAGGGAAGGGGCGTCCGCTTGCCGGCCGAGCAAGGTAGCGAGGCGTTCGCGCGGCAGCGGACGCGTGACGCCGTCGGTGCAAATGAGCACGCGGTCTCCGGCGGCGACGCGCCAGGAAAAGAGATGAGGCGTGACATTAGGCTCGAGGCCCAGGCCGCGGGTGAGGACATGCGATTGCTCGGGTCCGGTCAGGGTGTGACGTTCGGAGAGGGTGCGAAGTTCGTTGCCGCGCAGGAGAAACACCTCGGTGTCGCCCAGATTGACGCCCCACATCATGTCGCCGGAGATCGCCACGGCCGCGAGCGTGCAGGCCAGCGCGCCTTCGGCGCCGTAGCGATGGACGGCTTCTTCGCAGAGCTGCTGATTGATCTGCTTGGTGAATTCGACCAAGGCCCGGTCCACCGACCAGCCCGAAGGACGGGTTTCAAAGTTTTCCACCAAGCGCCGCGTCGCGCTCACCGCGGCCTCGCCCCCCGCGCGGGCGCTGCCCATCCCATCGGCTACGGCGGAGACATAAACGCCGCCGTGCTGCCGATGCGCGAACGCATCGTCGGAACGTTCATGACCGGTTCCGGGGATGGAGGCAGTGGTGACATGCAAGCCCATGGATCAGATGCGCGCTTGGGCGGTGGAGCCCCACGTGGTGCGCCAGCGCTTCTTGACGAGGAAGAGACCGCTCAGGGCCACGACGGCCAGACCGGCAAAGAAGATGATGCCGCTCGTGTAGCTGCCCGTGTATTCCTTGGACAATCCGAAGAGCCGGCCGAGCAGGAAGCCGCCGATGCCCCCGCCGCAACCGACGAGGCCGGTCATCAAGCTGATATCCCGGGCGAAACGCTGCGGCAGGAGCTGGAAGACCGAGCCGTTGCACATGCCGAACGCGCCCGAGGCGATGAAGAAGGCGCCACCGCAGATCCAGAGGTTGTCGAAAAGCGCGGCCGTGACCATGGCTGCCGCGGCCACGGTATAAAATACGCTGAGCGCGCGAATACCACCGAGCTTGTCGGCGAGCGCGCCACCGAACGGCCGGCCCAGCGCACCGATCAGCGTGCAGAAGGCCGCCATTTCGCCGGCTTGAACCGGTTTCAGATGAAATTGATCGCTGAAATAGATCGCGAACGCCGTGGCCAGGCCGACGAAACCACCGAAGCTAATCGTGTAGAAGAAACAGAACCAGTGGGCGTCTTTCTCGCCCAGCACCCGGGCGTAGTCGGACAGCTTCTTCTTCTTGAATTCGCCAGGGGCCTCCTTGGAGAAAATGGCGTAGAGCAGGAAAGCGATGCCGAGGGGGATGAGCGCCGCACCGAAGACGGCCTGCCAGCCCCAGATAGCAGCGATGCGCGGGGCCGCGAGGTGGTCGATGACGACGCCGATGTTACCTGCTCCCGCCAGACCGAGCACCACGCCCTGCATATGGGGAGGATACCACCGTCCCGACTGGGGAAGCGCCACGGCGAAGCTGGCGCCAGCAAGGCCAAGGGCCAGGCCGAGCCACAAAGCCTGGGTAAGCGAGGCGATGCCAAACTTCCAGGCGATCGCGAGGCTCGCCATCACGACGAGCTGCGCAACGATGCCCGTGGTCTTCGTGCCGATGCGGTCAACCAGGAGGCTGAGCGCGATGCGCAGAAACGCGCCCGCGAGAATCGGCGTCGAGACCATAAGGAACTTCTGGTCGGCACTGAGCTGGAGCGACGGTGCAATCAAGGCGCCGAGCGCACCGAGAAGCGTCCAGACCATGAAGCTCACGTCGAAGTAGAGGAACGATGTGGCTAGGGTGGGCCAATGCCCGTTGTTGCGAAGATCACGCCAGCTCATGAAGTGACGGCCTGAAGGGCGTTGAACAAGGCGGACGGACATTCCGCTTTGGCGTTGGAGTGGGTGGGCGTCATGGCAACGAGGGGCGCGCCAAGCCACTCCTTCCGTCCGATCTGGACGGGGTATTGAGAGAGTTGAAAAAACATTGGCACGGTAGCTTCAGTTAAGCGCTCCACATGCCAGACCGGTCGTTTTTACGAATTAGCCGCCCTGAAAGAATTCATGGTACCAATGAATACGGCTCATGGTGTGTTAAGGAACCTGTCTCAGATGGATCGATCGTTATATGACTGGTTATCAGCGTGAAGCTTCCTTCATGGTGTTGGCCAGAATCGTATAGACCGATACCCACGCATCCTTGATTTCCGCGTTCCAAGCATTGCCCAACCCCTTTTCGAGGGTCCAGAGCAGGGCGTTGGCAACGGTGGTGTAATGCTCGTCCTTTACTCCATAGCCGGCGTGGCGCTTGCCAAGCGACTGCACCGCCGGCACGAGAGTTTCGAGATCATCCAGGCCACGGACCGCGACCGTGATCATGTTCATGAGCTTTTTGCCCTGCTCTTTGATATCGGACGTGAACAGGGGGCGGAGCGACGGATCGAGCTCGAACAGGCGTCCATAGAACAGGCCGGCCGCCTTATCGGCGATGGGCACGACCTGGGCCCAGGTGGTCTGAACGAGCTCTTTCTGCCGCGGGGTCATGGTCAGCCGCGTGTGGCGATCGATCAGAGATTGAAGGTCAGCTGAACGTAGACGTAGTTGGCGTCCTTGGAGCCGACATTCTTGAGCGACTGCGTAATGTAGTCGCCGCGGAAATAATGGGCGACGGCCGCCTCGACTTGGGCGTAGGGCTTAAAGGTCCAGGCCGCGACCAGGTCGACCTCGGTGCCGAGCGTCTTGTTGTAGGAGGGATTGATGCGGAAGCCCCCACCGCTGCCTACCGCCGCACCGGTGAAGTTCCGGGGAACGCCGGCGACGTTATACCAAAAGTCGGTGGTGCGGGCGAGACTCTGGAAGTGAGCCTCGGCGGCGAGACTGATGTTGGCCCGGGGTTTGGCGGTGAGCACGAAGCGCAGGTCATGGATGTTCTGCAGGCTGTTCAGATCCATGTAGCCGTAGTGAAGGTGGGTCGTGGCGAAGAGATTTTGGAAGGTCTGGCTGGTGCCATCGGCAGAGTTTTTGTCGCCGGAAGCATAGCTATAGAGGACGCCGAAGCGGGGCTGCCAGGGATGCTCGTTCCAGGTATAACCGCCCTGCAGAACGAGGGCCCAGGCATCCTGATCGAGACGCGGAGCGGCCAGGGCGGCGGCGACAGTCGCGGCCGGGGCGACGATCGCGCGGTCGCCGAATTGATGCATGAGTTCGACACCGTAGTCCCAGTTTTCATAGGCGAGCGGCTTGGAACGGATGCGCAGGCCGGCGGTGTAGAGATCCTGCGCGCCCGGGAAGCGGAAGGGAGCGGAGATGCCGGTCCAGTTGTCTGTGGCGATGGGGCGGTTGACGGTGCGTTCGTAGAGGTAAGCCTCGACGATCTCGTTCTTGGCGACGGTCGGGAAGTTGAAATAGAGGCCGGAGAACACGTCCTGCGAGTTGGACTTGTTCAGGTTGTTGTGGTCGTTGTAGACGAGCCCGCCCGTGAAGGCGTCCACGCCGAAGAATTTATTCTGCCAGCGGACCTTGGCGGCGTCGAACGTGCGGGCATTGTTGTTCCAGCGCAGATGGCCGAGCAGACGCTGGTCGCCGTAGACGAGTTCCTGACGGCCGAGCTTGAGCGAAAGGGGGAATTCCTTGTGGTTGCCAATGGTCACGAAGGCTTGGTGCAGGTCGATCGGGCCGTCGCGCTCGGCGAGGCCTTTGCCGGCGGCGGTGGGCGCGAAGCGCTCGTCATCGATGGAGTAGCTGGAGCGGCCCTCGACGGTGAAGTTCCACCACTTGGCGGTGTAGCCCACGCGCGGCATGACGCGGGTGAGGTGGTAGGAGTTGTTGTTGTCGTCCACCGGGCGCTTGGAGAAGTCCCAGTTGGAGCCGGCGTCAGTAAAGCCAGCATCGTCCTTGCCCTCGAAGCGGTAGCGGACGTTCACGCCGATGTCCCAGGCGCTGGCGTAAACGTTGTTGGCGCGCAGCTTCTCATTGATGAAGCCGGGGAACGGCCGGGCCGGGGGCGGCGGCGTATATTGGGCGCGGAGCGCCGGAATGACGGTGCAAGCGAGCGCAAGAAGCGCGGCGAGACGGGTGAGGGTGTTCATGGTGCGGGTGGTCGGTGTGACGGGAAATCAGATGGGATTGAATGCGCTAATGAGGCGGGAGAACGCGGTGGCATTGCCCCGGGGCGGAGTGGGTCCGCTGCCGGAGGACGGGGGCCGGGCCGGCCGGTGGTGCGAGCGCTCCTCGAGGAAGCCGATGAGCTCCTCGCGCAGACGGTAGTATTCGGGATCCTCCAGCAGCTGCTTGCGCGAGCGCGGGCGGGGAAACTTGACCTCAAGGATTTCGCCGACGGTGGCGGCCGGGCCGCTGGTCATCATGACCACGCGGTCGGAGAGGAACAACGCCTCGTCCACGTCATGCGTGACCATGAGGGCGGTCTTCTGATCCTTCTGCCAGAGATCGATCAACACCTGCTGCAGCTCGACGCGGGTCAGCGAGTCGAGCATGCCGAACGGCTCGTCGAGCAGCAGCATCTTGGGCGAGAGGGCGAAGGCGCGGGCAATGCCGCAACGCTGGCGCATGCCTTGGGAAAGTTCGGCTGGCTTCTTGTGCATGGCATCACCCAAGCCGACGACCGCGAGATAATACTCGACGATCTGCCGGCGTTCCTCGGCGTCGGCGGTGTAGTAAACCTGCTCGACACCGAGCATGACGTTTTCAAACGCGGTCAGCCACGGCAGCAGGCAGGGTGCCTGAAAGACGACGCCTCGGTCCGGTCCGGCCCCGGTGACTTCCTTGCCGGACAGCACAATGCCACCGTTGCTGACCTCCGTGAGGCCGGCGATCATGGAAAGCACGGTGGATTTGCCGCAACCGGAATGCCCGATGAGGGTGATGAACTCGCCCTTGCGGATCCGGAGGTCGAAGTTTTCGACGATGACGGCCGGCCCCTTGGGCGTGTCGTAGATTTTGCCGAGCTGGGAAATTTCGAGAAAGGAGCTCACGAGAAATTTATGATTTGCGATTTATGATCGACGATTGCCCGAACTGACATGTCCGCTCGTGGCGCCATTTTGAGCGTTGCGAGGTAGCCAAGCAGGGCTCCGGCAATCGCAGGCAGCTCCTTGGATTCTTCACTTCGTTCAGAATGACGGGTGGGGGACATGCGTGGGTGGAAGCTTAGCTGTTGAGCGATACTTCCTCTTCCTTGATCTCGCTCAGGCGGAGCGGACGGCGGGTGACGCGCGGGAGGTCGAGGTTTTCGGGAAGGATATCGGGGAGGACGAGCTTCTGCTTGATCGTGGATTTGCGGCGTTCGCCGTAGCCGAGCAGTTCGTTGGTGATGAGCGCGCGCAGGCGTTTGAATTCGGGATCGTGATTGAGGGCCTTGCGGTCGCGCGGGCGGTCGAGCGAGACCTTGAAGGAGGGCCCAAGCGTCGCGCCCGGCCCCGGCGTGAGCGGGATGATGCGGTCGGCGAGGAGCAGGGCCTCATCCACGTCATTGGTGATGAGGACGACCGTCTTCTTGTCCTTTTCCCAAATGCGTTCGAATTCGTCCTGCAGCGTGGCGCGGGTGAGCGCGTCGAGAGCGGAGAGCGGCTCGTCGAGCAGGAGAATCTGCGGGTCCATCGCGAGCGCGCGAGCGACGGAGACGCGCTGGCGCATGCCGCCGGAAAGTTCACGCGGATACTTGTCGCGGGCCGGGGTCAGGTTCACGGTGGCAATCGCGGTGGCCACCATCTGCCTGCGCTTTTCCTCCGAGTGATTCGGGAAGACCTGATCGACGGCGAGGGCGATGTTCTCGGTGACGGTGAGCCAGGGAAGCAGCGAATAGTTCTGGAACACGATGCCGCGGTCGGGGCCGGGTGAGGTGATCTCCAGATCGTTGAGTTTGACCGTGCCGCTGCTGGGCCGGATGAGACCGGCGATGAGGGAGATGAGCGTGGACTTGCCCGAGCCGGAATAACCCACGATGGCGACGAATTCGCCGCGCTCGAGGGACAGGTTCACGTTGCTGAGTACCGGAGGGCCGCCGAATGCCTTGGAAACGTTTTTGATCTCTAGGAAGGACACGGGTAATTTACGATTTATGATTTACGATTGATGATGGCCGAGCGGGAGACTCGCCAGGCTATGACTCCCAAAGAACTTCAGGAGCGAACCATGCAGTTCGCTGTTCGTGTGCTGAAACTCGCGGATGCGTTGCCCAAGACCGTATCCGGCCGGACTGTGGCCAACCAGATCGCGCGCAGCGGGTGCTCGGTCGCCGCCAACTACCGCTCGGCGTTGCGCGGCAAATCGCACGCTGATTTCATCAACAAAATCACCATCGTGCTTGAGGAGGCCGATGAGACCGGTTTTTGGATTGAGCTTTCCGAGCGCGCGGGTCTTTTGCAGTCCAAGCGATTGCGGGCATTGCGGGATGAGGCGGAACAATTGACGAAAATATTCAACGCCACGCGCACGACGGCTCGAAATCGTAAATCGTAGATCGTAGATCATAAATTGGTCTGCGGGCAGTTTAAGGGTTGGTGGTCGTCGGCGCCTTGATCCTGATCAAACGCTCTTGAAGCGTTTTTCCAGCAGGCCCATGAGGCGATCGAGGACGAAGCCGACGAGGCCGATGGTGATGATCGAGAGAATGATGTGCTCGTAGATGAGGGCGTTGTACTCCTGCCAGAGGAAGCCGCCGGCGCCAGGGCGGCCGGTGAGCATCTCGGCGGCGACAATGGCCAGCCAGGCGATGCCGAGCGAAAGGCGGAAGCCCGTGAACATGTAGGGCAGCGTCGCGGGGATGAGGATCTTCGTGAGTGTCTTCCAGCGGGAGAGCTTCAGGACCTTGCCGACGTTGAGGAAATCCTGCGGCACGGCGCGGACGCCGACGGCGGTGTTGAGGACGGTCGGCCACATCGCGCAGAGGGCGATGGTGAAGAGGGCGCCGTAGGTGCCCGCCTCCTTGCCGGCATTCATGAAGAGCACGAGACCGAGCGGCAGCCAGGCGAGCGGCGAGACCGGGCGCAGGATCTGGATGATCGGATCGCAGATCTTGGTGAAGGTCTTGGACAGGCCGAGGCAGAAGCCGATCGGTGTGCCCACGATGAGGGCGATCGCGTAGCCTTGGGCGACGAGCAGCAGCGAGTACCAGGTGAAGCGCAGGATGCCCTGGTCCATTTCGCCGCGCTTGGCGAAAGGAGCCATGATGTAGTCGCGGCTCGCTTCCCAGGTCTTGGCGGGCGAGGGCAGGTTCGAGGCCCAGGTGGCACTGGAGATGTTCCAGAGAATGAGGACGGCGGCGAAGCCGACGAGCGGCAGGACGAGCCAGTCGAATTTGAAGCTTTTCATGAGGAGGAGCGGGAAAGGGTCTCGGCGTGCGTGGCCGCCGCGGAAGCGAAGGCGATGCCGAAGGAGAGGAGCGGGGAGAGGATGGACTTGATGATGACGCCGGTGGTGATTTCGCCGCGGAGCCAGTGGTCGCCCTGGTTGAGCGAGACCTGGATGACACCAACCACGAGCCCGAGCTTGACGGCGCGGACCCAGACCGCCGGATGGCGGCAGGCCTGCCAGTAAGGCAAACGCGGGCTCGTGGAGGCGCTCATGACGAAGGTCAGCCCTTGAGGTTTTTCACCGCGAAGCTGGTGGCGTAGGCCTCGGGGTTGGCGGGATCGAAGGTGATGCCGTCGAAGAGGGTTTCAGGAGAGCTGTCGGCGCCGCCATGGGCGTAACCGATTTCCTTCATGGCCTCCTCGTAGAGGTCGGCGCGCATGACGCGTTTGGCGACGCCTTCATAGTCGGGCGTGCCGGTGACCATGCCCCAGCGGCGGTATTGCGACAGGAACCACTTGGCATACTTGGCTTGCGGATAATTGCAGTTCCGCTTGCTGAAGTGCATGTAGAACTCGTCCTGCATCGTGCGGCCATCGCCGTAGTCCAGCTTGCCTTGGAGGCGGCCGAGAATCGTCTTGGGATCGCAGTTGATGTAGGTGGCCTTGGAAACGATTTCGCACTGTTCCGGGCGATTCTCCATGACGTCGAGCCAGACACTGGCCTCATGCAGGGCCTTGAGGACGGCCTTGACGGTCTTCGGGTTTTTCTCGGCGAATTCCTCCGTGAAGGCGCAGACTTTTTCCGGGTGGTCCTTCCAGATGTCCTGAGTGGTGACGGACGTGTAGCCGATGCCGTCGGCGATGGAGCGGGCGCCCCACGGTTCGCCGACGCAGAAGCCGTCCATCTTGCCGATCTTGATGTTCGCGACCATTTGCGCGGGCGGGACGGTAATGAGCGTGACGTCGCCACCTTCGCCGTTGGGACCGCCGGGATTGATGCCACCGGCGGCAAGATAGTAGCGCAGCCACATGGCATGGGTGCCCGGCGGGAAGGTCATCGCGAACGTGAGCGGTTCACCGAGCTTCTTGGCCTGGTCGACAAAGGGCTTAAGCGCCTTCGGATCGCCGGCGACTTTGCCTTTCAGCTCGGTCTTGAGAGTGATGGCCTGGCCGTTGCGATTCAGGATCCACGGGGCGATCATCGGCTTCTTCGGCGAGCCGGCGAGTCCCATGGTCGAGGCGAGCGGCATGCCGATGAGCATATGCGTCGCCTGGATGGAGCCGGTGGAAAGGTTGTCGCGGATGGCGGCCCAGTTGGCGCCCTTCGTCACCTTGGAATTGATGCCGTACTTCTTGAAGAAACCCTTTTCGTGCGCGATGACGATGGGCGAGCAGTCGGTCAGCGCGATCATGCCGAAGTTGATGTCGGTTGTCTCCGGAGCGTCGGAGGCGGAGCCGGCGGTGGCCGCCCAGCTCTTTGGGCCGAGGGCGGCAAAGAGGGCGGCGGCGCCGGTGAGTTTGGCGCCGTGGCTGATGAATTTACGGCGACTAAGCGGAGACGAATGTTCCGCCGTGGAGCTTGTTGGGTGGTGGTGCATGAGGATCGAGGTTTGCAGTGGCTTCGCGATAGAGGTCTTCACGAAAGAGACGCCGGGGCAGGCTGGGAAAGAGTGACGAGCGCGGAACGACCCCGGAGGCGACGAGCTCGTTTTGGAGCGTGTCGGCGCGGTTGGCTGTGGGCGCGTTGGCATCGCCGCGGCTGAAGACATGAAAATCGGGGACCGACTCGGTGACGCCGGCGCGGGTGGTGAACTGGCCGAGCAAGGTGGGCGCAATCACGGCGGCGGGCAGATCGAGATAGGCCGGGGCGGAAAGAAGCCGGGCGAGATCAGGTCGATTGGCCGGTTCGTCGCACCAACGGGCGGCGGCCGCGAGCGCCGCGATCAGACGGCCATGCTCCGCATGGTGCCGCTCGGCGAAAGCGGTGCGCACGAGCAGCACCTTTTCGACGTGGCCCGGGGCGAGGGCTGAGCTCCAGACGGGGCACCAACCCTGGTTTTGCTGCACGGCGAGCGTGTTCCACGGTTCGCCGGCGCAGTAACCATCAAGCGTGCCAGCCACGAGATTGCGGAACATCTGCGCGGGCGGCACGACGGCGATGCGCACATCGCGCTCGGGATCGAGCCGGGCGTCGCGCAGCCATTGCCGCAGCAGCACGTGGTGCATCGAGTGCGGAAAAACGATGCCGAAAGTGAGCTTGTTCTCGCCGCGGCGGCGCAAGGCTTCCTCGCGCAGCGTGGCGGCGTCGCGAACGCCGGCGTCCCATAGACGCGTGGAAAGCGTGAAGGCATTGCCGTGGAGATTGAAGACGAAACCCGTGCACACGTCGGCCGGGCCGCACCCGAGTCCGAGCTGCGCGGCCCAGAGCATCGGTGCCAGCGCATGGGCGGCATCGAGTTCCCCATAGATTACCTTGTCCCGAATCGTGGCCCAGCCGACTTCGCGGCAGAGTTCGACTTCGAAACCTTGGGCCGCGAACCAGCCCAGCTCCTTGGCCACCACCAGCGGCGCGGCATCCGTCAGCGCCAGAAAGCCGACGCGCAGGGGTCGGCCTGGTAAGGTGGAATGGCGGGTGGCGTTGACAGTCATGGTGTGTCATCACTTAAGCGCGTGACATGCCAGCCGTCACAATTGGCCTGATTACTGCTTTTAAAGAATTCATGGGTTTAATGAGTCACTTTCATGCGATGATCGCAGTCGCCGTTCGATGAAGACTAATATCTTCGATACGCGGCAGTTGATTGCCTTCGCCTCCCTGGCGCGGCTCGGAAGTTTCACGCGCGCGGCGCAGGAGCTTTATCTGACGCAGAGTGCGATCAGCCATGCCATCAAGGCATTGGAGGAACAGGCGGGTTGCCGGCTCTTCGAACGGGCGGGCCGTCGCGTTGCGCTGACGCAATCCGGAGAACAATTTCTGCGGCACGTGGAGAAAATTCTGGCCGAGATGAAGTCGGCGCGTCGCGGTCTCGATGAATTATCGCGCTGGGGTCACGGCCGTCTGCGCCTCGGCGCCAGCACGACGGCGTGCCAGTATATTCTGCCGACCGTACTGCGGGAATTTAAGCAGAGCTTTCCGAAGTGCGTCATCTCGATCGATCCCGGAGATCACGCGCGGCAGCTGGAACTGCTGCTCAACAACCAGATTGATCTCGCGCTCATGCTGGAACCCGAGGGGCAGAAGGAGCTGGCCTTCGTGCCGCTGTTCTCCGACGAGATGCGCTTCCTCGTCGCGCCCGGACATGCCTGGGCGCGGGCGGGTCGCGTGCAGCGCGACACCATCGCGGAGGAGACGCTCATCGTCTACAATCACACCAGCTACACGTTTCGGATGTTGAAGGATTATTTCCGGACGGAAGACATGCCGCTGACCAACATCCTCGAGCTGGGCAGCATGGAGGCGATCAAGGAGCTGGTGAAGATCGGTCTCGGGGTGGGCGTGCTCGCGCCTTGGGTCGCCGTCAACGAGCTGGCCTCCGGTGCGCTGGTGTCGCTGCCGCTCGGCAAGCGCAAGCTGAAGCGCCAGTGGGGCGTCGGCCATATCCGCGGGCGCCGGCTTTCGCTGGGCGAGGAGACTTTCGTCGGGCTCTGTCAGTCCGTGACGCAGGAGCTGGCAGGCCGCGGCAGCGAGAGCAAGGCCGGCCCCTGACCGGCCTTCCGACGCCGATTGAGCGGCCGGTCGCAGGCCGGCCCAACACAAAAAAACCCGCGCCGGCCGGGCGCGGGTTTGAAATTGAAACGGGAGCCGCGCGACTCACGCCTGCGCGACGATCTTCACGCTCTCGAGCGCGACGCGGTCGATGGGCGTGCTCTTTTCGCCGCCGCTGGATTTCGTTGGCACGTTGGCGAGCTGTTCGAGCACCTCGTCGCCCTTGATGATCTGGCCGAAGGCCGTGTATTGGCGGTCGAGGAACTTGGCGTCGCCGTGGCAGAGGAAGAATTGGGATCCGGCCGAATCAGGGTGCGACGAGCGCGCCATCGAGATGACGCCGCGCACGTGGGACTTGGCATTGAACTCGGCCTTGATCTTGTAGCCGGGGCCGCCCGTGCCGGGCATGCCGGTTTCACCGGCCTTGGTGTTGGGGCAGCCGCCTTGGATCATGAATCCCTTGATGATGCGGTGAAACGCGGTGCCGTCATAGAACCCTTCGCGCGCGAGCTTCTTGAAATTCTCAACGGTCTTCGGCGCCACGTCGGGCCAGAACGCAATGGTGATCTCGCCAAAGCTGGTCTTCAGCACGGCGACTTCGGAGGAGGAGGGAGTTGTGCTCATGAATCCGCCAAAAAGCCCCGGCGGACATCCCGCCGCAAGAACAAACCGGCGTCTCGGCACATGGGCGATTTGCTTGAGCACATTTGTTACCGAAATTTACAGCGAAGGGCAAAGGTTTGCACGTTATCTGCTTGTGGGCGCGCGTCATGTCGAAGCCTTCGGTCACATCCACGCCTTCAATCCGCAACGCCGCGCCGTCTTCTTCCGGTCGCGCCAGCGCCCAGCCCGGGCGTGCCCAAGCTGCGCCGGTGCACGGCGGGATTGAAAGTGCCTTGGTTGGCGGGCAGCGGCAGATCGAGGCCATGGCGTTGTCGGCTGTACGGCTGGCCGCCATCGGCCCCCAACTCGCCTCGCTGGCGGTGCGCATGGAGGAGCAGGCCGATTCGCAGGCGCAACAGGCCGAGGCGATCGCGGGCGCCACGCGCGAATTGACCGACCGATTGGGCGCGCTGATCGGCCGGTTGCAGACGGCTTCCGTTAACGTTCACGAGGTCATGGGCGACATTGCGCGCATCGCAGACCAGACCCGCATCCTTTCCATCAACGCCAGCATCGAGGCCGCGCGAGCTGGCGAACACGGGCGGGCCTTCAACATCGTGGCGCGTGAAGTCCAGCAGCTGGCCGATCAGACGCGTGATTCGACGAAGCTGATCGAGGAGCGGGTGGACGCGATCCAAGGCAGCGTGGGCGAGGTCGCCGCTTCCGTGGCGCCGATGTCGGACGGTTCCGCGGACGCGTCCCAACCCGCCGTCACCGTCCAATCGGTCAACGCCCAGGTACAAGTCATGGCCGGCACGGCAGAGAGTCAGCGGGCGGGTGCCCGTTCGCTCCGGGCATTTGGCGATCAGGCCAACCGTCTGACCGAGGAACTGTTGCTGGCCGTCGGCACCTTTCGATTGACGGTGCATCGTCAAGCCGAGCGGAATGTCCGCGCCATCCTCGCCGAACTGGCCGCCGTGGCGGCGGACGCACCGCGTCTGGAGCAGGTGCTGCAAGGCTGCCTGCATCAGCACTCCGCCTTTGAGCTGCTCTATATTACCGACACGCACGGTCGGCAGATTTCGGGCAACATTGGCTGGAAGGCTGGCCGGACCTGGTCCGACCCTGCAGCGCGCGGCCGGGATTGGCGCGAACGATCCTGGTTCAAAGACGCGCTGCGCCAGCCGGACGAGGTGGCGACGACCGACATCTACCGCTCGGCGGCCACCGGAGATTATTGCTTCACGATCTCGGCCGTCGTGCGCGACGCCCAAGGCGTGCCGCTGGGCGTGCTGGGGGCGGACGTGAATTTCCAGAAACTGCTGGTGGCGGACGCCAGAAGCTGAAGGTGCGGTCACTGTAGCTGCAGCGGCGGCCTGTGATCGCCGATTCTCCGGCCGAATCTCACACAATAGGCCAACCCGAATATTTCTTGCCGCTTCATGGCCCGCCCACACACCCCGGCGCTACGCGCCACCCCTCTTCATAGAGGGGATTTTAAATCCACGCAGCCGAAGTCCCCTCTATCAAGAGGGGTGCCCGACAGGGCGGGGTGTGTAAGGAGTTTCGTTTCGCACGCCACTACTGCCCGTCATTGCGACGTGCGGGGCTCAGTAAGACAGCGCTCATAGAGGGCCGCTACCGAGGAAGGAATTGTGAACACCGCCCCCCACGCCCGGCTTGCCAGCGGCGCGGTCGGGGGCAAGCGTGCCGCGTTCGCATGCGTTTTGCTTCCGTTATCCTGCAGGATTTTCGCAACCTGCCACTCGCCGAGGTCACGCTCGCCGGGCGGCGGTCGTTTCTGCTGGGCAGCAATGCGCAAGGAAAGACGAATTTTCTCGAGGCGTTGGGATACGTGACGGCATTGCGTTCCTTCCGCGGAGCGGAGACGCGGGCGTTGATCGGGCTGGGCAAACCGCAGGCGGGAATGGCGTTTCAGGTCGAGCACGAAACGTTCGGCTCCAGCCGGGTGACCGTCACGCTGAAACCCGAGGGTCGCGAAGTGATGTGGGAGCAGGGCAAGGTGACGCGGCTGGGGGACTTCATCGGGCGATTCCCGACCGTGGTCTTCTCCTCGCAGGACAACCAGTTTTTGCGCGGGTCGCCCGCGTTGCGCCGCCGCTGGCTCGACCTGACGCTGGCGGCAATGGATCCGGCCTATCTCACGG
>DATCRM010000159.1:0-11313 GCA_036568985.1 Lacunisphaera sp.
TATGACGTGGACGTGGACAAGGTGGTCGACGCCGCGGTGGCGAACGGCGTGATCATCGAACTCAACGCGAGTCCGATGCGCCTGGACATGGATTGGCGGCACTGGCGGAAGGCGGCGGAGAAGGGCGTGCTCACCAGCATCAATCCCGACGCGCACCGGACTTCTCAGCTGGAATATTTTCGTACCGGGGTGGGGGCGGCGCGCAAGGGCTGGATGACCAGGCAACAGGTTTTCAACACCTGGCCGCTCGCCGAGGTGCAAAAATGGCTGGCGGCACGGCGGTGAGTCCGTGCAGTTCTTGGTTGAGCGTTATGGGTTAATGGGCAGAAAGACCTCCCCACTTCGATTCGGCATGCCCACCATCAAATCACGGACGACCCATTCCCGCAGCCCGCGCCGGGCGCTGATCCTCGGTATCACCGGCCAGGATGGGTCGTATCTGACCGAGCTGCTCCTGGCCCGGGGCTATGACGTGCACGGCGTGGTGCGCCGCGCCAGCATGTTCAACCGTTCGCGCATCGAGCACCTGCGTGCCGCGGCGGGCGGGAAGAGCCTCACGTTGCATTACAGCGACCTGACGGATCATACCTCCCTGCGCCGGATCATTCAGAAGGTTGCCCCGCGCGAGGTTTATCATCTCGCCGGTCAGAGCCACGTCGGCCTGAGCTTCGAGATTCCCGAGGTCACCTGCCAGGAGAACGCCACGGCCACGCTCGCCCTGCTCGAAATCCTGCGCGACCTCGATTATCCCGTGAAGCTTTACCATGCCGCGAGCTCGGAGCTGTTCGGCGCACCGGATACCGCGCCGCAGAACGAATCCACACCGATCAACCCGATGAATCCCTACGGCTGCGCCAAGGCCTTTGCGGCGCAGATGTGCCGCGTTTACCGCCGGGCGTACGGGCTGTTCGCGGTCAACGGCATCGCCTACAACCACGAGTCGCCGCGCCGCGGCGAGAACTTTGTCACGCGCAAGATCACGCTCGGCGCCGCCCGCATCAAGGCGGGGCACCAGAAGGAAATCGTGCTGGGCAACCTGGACGCGAAACGCGATTGGGGCTGGGCGCCGGAATACGTGGAGGCGATGTGGCGTTCGTTGCAGGCCGGCACGGCGCGCGACTATATTTTCGCCACCGGTCGCACGTGCACGGTGCGGGAGTTTGCGGCGGCGGCGTTCGCCGAGCTGGATATCGAACTGGTTTTCCGAGGACGGGGCAAAGCCGAGACGGCGCGACGCAAGGACACCGGAGCGGTCGTCCTGCGCGTTGATCCGAGATTCTACCGGCCGCTCGAATCCACGGCGCTCGTGGGGGATGCCCGGCTCGCGAAAAAGATGCTGGGCTGGACTGCCAGCACCGTCGGCACGGTTGTGGCTCGCCGGATGGCTCGCGCGGACTTCGAGGCGCCGATGCCCTGAACCCGATGGCCACCTACCTTGTCACGGGTGCGGCCGGCTTCATTGCCGCCAGGGTCTGCGAGCTTCTGCTCGCGGACGGACATGCCGTCGTGGGCGTCGACAACCTCAACGATTATTACGACGTGCGGCTCAAGGAGTGGCGGCTCGCCCGGCTGCGGGCACATCAGGCCTTCTCCTGGCAACGGGTCGACATCGAGGAGATGTCGGCTCTGGAGCCGGTTTTTGCCGCGCGACGTTTTGATGCGGTTGTCAACCTCGCTGCCCGCGCGGGTGTGCGCGCGAGCCTGGAGCAGCCCGAGCTCTATCGGAGCACGAACATTCTCGGCGAGCGCAACGTCCTCGAATGCCAGCGCAAGTTTGGTGTGCCGAAGCACGTGCTCGCTTCCAGCTCCTCGCTCTACGCGGGCAGCCCCATGCCCTTCTCGGAAAGTCTCCCGCTTAACGCGCCGCAATCGCCGTATGCCGAGACCAAGAAGCAGGCGGAGCTGCTCGCCCGCGATTATCACGCCCGGCACGGGCTGGACGTGACGATCCTGCGGTACTTCACGGTCTTCGGCCCGGCCGGCCGGCCGGACATGGCGCCGTTCCGGTTCATCAAGTGGATCGACGAGGGCACGCCGATCACGCTGTTCGGTGATGGGACGCAGGCGCGCGATTTCACCTACGTCGATGATATCGCCCGCGGCACCGTGCTGGCCCTCAAGCCGCTGGGCTGTGAGATCATCAATCT
Organism: Lacunisphaera sp.; assembly: GCA_036568985.1. Classification (GTDB taxonomy): domain Bacteria; phylum Verrucomicrobiota; class Verrucomicrobiia; order Opitutales; family Opitutaceae; genus Lacunisphaera. The sequence continues at coordinate 2,148 of DATCRM010000159.1, forward strand.
CGGCGGCGGCCGCAACCCCCTCTCGCTGCTGACCGTGATCGGCTTTGTCGAACAGGCACTGGGCAAGCGGGCGAAGATCACGGGCCAGCCGCCGAGCGCCGCGGACATGAAGGAAACGTGGGCCGACATCGCCAAGGCGCAACGTCTGCTGGGTTGGACGCCGGCGGTGTCCGCCGAGGAAGGTTTCCGCCGGGCCGTGGCGTGGCATTTGGAGAACCGCGATTTGGTGCGGAGCATCAAAGTCTGAGCGGAAGCGGCTGCATGGCAAAAACTGTAAGAGCGGCTTTATGCCGCGATAGGGGACGAGCGACGCTGGCGACAGTCGGATCGAGGCGTAAAGCCCCTCCTACAGTTTTTCTTCCGACAGGACGAGCGCGGTCCGTCGTCGCCCGACGCCGACTACTTCGCCGCGCTGCGCTTGGCGACCCAGTCGACCACGGCGGTGTCGTTATCGAGGTTGCGCCAGACGAGGCTTAGGAATTCGGCGGGGTGGATGTCGTGCGTGCGAAAGAAATTCCGGTCGCCGCCGCAGGAGTACATCAGGCTGGCGGGCAATTCGCCGCGGAGTTTGGCTTTGGTCTTCGGGATGAGGCGCGGAAGCCACGTGATGCCTTTCACGGCGTCGGTTTTGGCGGGCATCTTGGATTCATCGAGCATGGCGGTCGACGGCTTGCCGCCCTGGACATTCAGGAAGTAGTCGCGGCGCACGGTCTCGATGGCGAGGGCGCGATCGTAGCCGGGTTCGCCGTATCCGTGGTGGTCCTCGGCATAGTCGAACAGGTTTTGGACCGTGAGGCCGTTGGCGGCGAGGAAGGCTTGTTCCTCCTTGGTGAAGTACGAGGCTTTGTCGGTGTTGCCGGAGCCATAGAGCTTCACGGCCTTGTCATAGAGCGCGCGGAATGTGTCGGCGAAATCGTAGTGTTTCATGAATGATAGTGGCCACAAAAGGCGCAGAAGGCGCAAAAGCAAATGACCTCGTCAATCCGCGGCATGGAATTAACCACAGAATATACGGAATACACAGAAGAGGGAGGCAACGCCGGTTCGGATGCTTCTGTGTGTTCTGCGTATTCCGTGGTTATCCCCTCCCTTTATTCCCGTTGGGTCGAATACCTCGGAGCTTCAGCCTTCGCCTGGCCTACGGCTGACAGGTGCTCCGACTTGGCTGGAGGCGAGGCTATCAGCCCCGCGTTTGGGAAAGAGCGCGACCTGCGCCTCGCAGGACTGATAGTCCTGCCTCCATTTCTGGAATGCCCCGGAGCTTGCTCCGGGGATCTTTCCTACGGCACGGTAAAGTCGATCAGGCGTTTCTGGCGGTCGACCTTCATCACGATGACGTCGATCTTCGCGCCGAGCTCGAACTTGCGCCGGGTCTTGCGGCCGATGAAGGCCGTGCCGGCGCCGTTGAGGACGTAGAAGTCGTCGCGCAACGAGGAGACCGGCACCATGCCGAAGGCGCCGGCGTCGGCGAGCTCGATGAAGAAGCCGTGATTGCGGACGTCGGTGATGACGGCCGGGAAGACGGTCTTCTTCTTCCGGTCGGCCTCGCGGTCGAAATACTCCATGAGCTTCACCTTGACCGAGTCGCGTTCGGCCTCGGTGCTGTTGATCTCGGTGAGGCTGAGGTGCTCGGCGAGCTGGTCGGTGTGTGCCGCGCGGTAGCCGGGCTGCTTCGCGAGCCAGGTACCGAGCACACGATGCACAACGAGGTCGGCGTAGCGGCGGATGGGCGAGGTGAAGTGCGTGTAATCCTTTTTGTTGAGTCCGTAATGGCCGTCAGGCGTCGCACGGTAACAGGCTTTGCGCATCGACCGGAGCAGTTGCGTGCGGAGAATGTAGCCCTGGGGGTGGTGCTTCAGGTGGGCGAGGAGGCGCACGACCTCGTCGCGGTTCATGAGGTCGCCGGACTTGACGTTGAAGGTGGCGAGGAACTCCCGGAGTTCGCCGAGGCGAGCCTCGTCGGGGTCGTCGTGGACCCGGTAGAGCGAGGGCAGGCGGTTGGTACGGGTGAGTCGGGCGACGGCCTCGTTGGCGAGGAGCATGAATTCCTCGATGAGCTGATGGCTCTCGTCGTTCTCGATTTTTTCAATCCGATCCGCGTAGCCCTCGGCGTCCACGAAGATCTTGGTCTCGGGCATGTCGAGATCGAGCGAACCGTCCGCCATGCGTTCCTTGCGCAGCTTGCTGGCGATCGTCCAGAGCTGGCGCACCCAGCGTTGCAGCTGCGTGAGCTCGCCGTGCGAGAGCTCATTGAGCGCGCGGCCGGTGGAGCCGGTCTGGTGGGCGGCGGGCAGGGGCAGCTTGCGGATCCGGCCGAGGTCGTCCTCGAACATGAGCGCGTAGGCCTGTTTGTAGGTGAGGCGCTTGCGGCTGCGGATGACGGTATTGGCGAACTCAACGTGCTTGATGGCGCCGTGTTTGTTGAAAGTGAAGATCGCCGCCTTGGTGAGCCGGTCCTGGGCCTCGACGAGCGAGCACAGTCCGTTGGAAAGTTTTTCCGGCAGCATGGGTACGACGGTGCCGACGAGGTAAGTGGAGTTGCCGCGACGTTGCGCCTCGCGATCCAGCTCGGTGCCGGGTTTCACGTAATGGCTGACGTCCGCAATATGCACGCCCACGCGAATCTCGCCATGGTCGAGGTACTCGATGGAAAGCGCGTCATCGAAGTCCTTCGCATCGTCGGGATCGATGGTGAAGGTGGGGACTTCGCGGAAGTCACGACGGCCAGCCAGATCGCCGGGTTGGACCTCGGACGGGATCGCGGCGGCCTCGCGCACCACGAGGTCGGGGAAGGAGGTGGCGAGATTGTATTTGTGGTAGATGGCGGCCAGCTCTGCGCGGGGCTCGAAAGCGCGGCCGAGACGCTGGGTGATTTCGCCGTCGGGCGTCTGATGCCGCTCCTTCCACTCGTTGAGCTTCACGATGACCTTGTCGCCGACCATCGCCGGCGGCTTGAGCCCGGTCGTGGTGGGGTCGGGGACAATGATGTCGTGGGGAATGCGGGGATCGTCGGGGGTGACGTAGAAATACGTGCGACCGCGATGCAACGTGCCGGTGAGCGTGGCGGCGCCGCGTTCGAGGACCTCGATGACGCGTCCGGCCTGTTCGCCGGGTTTCAGGAAGAACGGGTAGTCGCGTTCGCGGGGCGAGCGGAGTCGCACCACGACCTTGTCCCCCTGCAGGGCGGTGCCGGTATCGGCTGCATCGATGTAGATGGCGGGCTTGCGCGGTTCGGTGGCGCGGGCTTCCGGCGCGACCATGGCTGAGCCTTTTTGACGGAAATTGATGGTGCCGGTGACGAGATCGGCCTCCTGCGGAATGCAGAGACGGTCGTTTTTGATCAGGGCGATCCGCCCGGCGCGCACGAGCTGGCCGACCTCGGAGAAGAAGGCGGTGCGCCGTTTCTTGTCGAGTTTCCACTCCTTGGCGATGGCTTGGGCCGGCGCCGGCACATAGTGCTTGCGGGAGAGATGGGCGAAAAGTCTTTCGGAATAGTTTTTCATGAAGCTGGGCGCGTGAGGAGGCCCGAAGGGTTGAGGGTGGGAGCGGCTTTATGCCGCGACGTTGCGTGACCGGAGGAGTATTCGTTTCGGGACGTAAAGTCCCTCCCACATGGACAGCACTGTAGCGAATGATGGAAACACTCTGAATGAATCGCCCCGTCCCGCCGGGGGCGGGACTCGCGATGACAAAAGGACCGAGGCAAAAGCCGGGATTTTTCGGATGGCACCGTGCGCACAGGTCTGTAGGGTTGCAACATGCGAATTGCCCACGCCGCCAGCGAAGTGTTCCCGTATCTCAAAACCGGAGGACTGGCAGACATGGTGGCGGCGTTGACCGGAGTGCTGGTCGACCAAGGCCACGAGATCGCGCTGTTCATGCCCGGCTACCGCTCGGTGCTCGACGGCCCGCACGCCAAGGGCGCGGAGCTCACGCACCGGCTCAAGATCGAGATGGGCGACGTGTTCCTGGCCGGCGACGTTTACACGCTCACGCCGCGGCCCGGTTTGACGCTCCACCTGGTCAGCCGCGAGGAATTCTTCGACCGCAAGAAGCCCTATTGGACGGGCGAGCGCGATTACGACGACAACGACGCGCGCTTCATCTTCTTCCAGAAGGCCGTGGCGGAGCTCTTGCGCCTCACCGATTTCAAGGCCGATATCGTGCATTGCCACGACTGGCAGACGGGCATGCTGCCATTGTTCCTGCGCGACGCCGAGCAGCGCTACGGCGTGACGCTTGCGCTCAAAACCGTCTTCACGATCCACAACATCGCATACCAGGGCATCTTCTCGCGAAAATCCTTCGGCCTGACGAACCTGCCCGAGGAACTCATGACCATCGACGGTTTGGAGTATTATGATCAGATGTGCATGATGAAGGCCGGCATCGTTTTTGCCGACCTCGTGACCACGGTCAGCCCGAACTACGCCCGGGAGATCCAGACTCCGGAGTTCGGCAACGGCATGGACGGCGTGATCGCCACCCGACTGGCGGATTTGCACGGCATCATCAACGGCATCGATACGGCCGTGTGGAACCCCGCAACCGACGCGAGCCTGCCCGCGCGTTTCAGCGTTGAAAACATCGCCGGCAAGGCGATCTGCCGGACCCATCTCCTGCAGGAGTTCGGTTGGGACCCGAAATTCAAGGGGCCGGTGTTTGGCATGGTCTGCCGTTTTACCGTGAGCAAGGGCCTCGACCTGGTACTCAAGACCGCCGATTTCTTTGCGCAGGAAAACTGCCGGCTCGTGGTGCTGGGCGGCGGAGAGAAGAAGTACGAGGATGCCATGTGCGCCCTGGCCGCGGCGCATCCCGGCAAGGTGGCGGTGTGCGTGCGGCAGGACGAAGCGATGAGCCATCTGGTGGAGGCCGGCTCCGACTTCTTCCTCATGCCGTCGCTGTTCGAACCCTGCGGCCTGAATCAGATGTACAGTCAGGCTTACGGCACCGTGCCGCTGGTGTCGCGGGTTGGCGGTTTGGTGGACACGGTGGTGGACATCACCGCGAATCCGGAGACCGGCACCGGCATCATGTTTGTGCCCAAGCCAGCGGAGTTCCGCGACGGCCTGAAGCGGGCGCTCGCGCTTTACGCCGACAAGGCGAAGCACGCCGCCGTGCAAAAGCGCGCGATGCAGCGGGATTTCTCCTGGAAGACGGCGGTGGCCGCCTACGAGGCGCTTTACGCCAACGCGCTTTAAGGTCGTCCGGGCTGCAAGCCGGGTTAATCGCGGAAGATCTTCGGAGATTGCGGGACGGCTCCACACCCCGCCCTGCGGGCACCCCTCTCCACCCGGATCGATGCAGTAGGAAACCACGAATGGACACAAATAGACACGAATTCCTGAGGTAGCAGGCCCGATCCAAAACCCCAGAGCAGATGTCACTGTGTGGCGACGGGCTCCCAACCCCATGGAGGCATCCGTTTCATTTGTGTTCCTTCGTGTCCATTTGTGGTTCAACTGAATTGTTCGGGATGGACGTCTGATCCTCCGTCGCAAGCCATGGTTAATCATGAGGAAGCACGGCCCGCCATCGCATCGGCGTTGCAAATGAACCGCGCAAAACCTGCCTGAAGATTTCTCAAATCCGGGCTTTCCAAAGCGAACTCCGAACCTATGGTGAGCCGCTTATGGAGAGAACATTCGTCATTTTTAAGCCGGACTGCATGGCCCAGCGCCATGTCGGTAACGTGCTTAACCGTTTTGAGACCGCCGGCTTCACGATTGTCGGCTGCAAGATGGGTCGTCTGACCCCGGGCCTGCTGCGCGAGCACTACGCGCATGTCGCCAGCAAGCCGTTCTATCCGGAGATCGAGGCTTTCATGAGCTCGCGCCCGGTCATCATGATGGCGCTGGAGGGTGACAACATCGTCCAGAAAGTGCGCGACCTGCTCGGACCCACGGATTCCCGGAAGGCGGCCAAGGGCACGATCCGCGGCGATTTCGGCACGGAGATGATGAAGAACGTCGTCCACGCCTCGGACAGCACCGACAACGCCAAGCTCGAGCTCGCCCGTTTCTTCAAGCCGGAGGAACTCTACTCGGTCTGAGCCCTGGGCTTGGACCGAAAGTGCCAAGTAGCAGGTGACAAGTATCAAGGGAGAGTGCCCCGCTGCCGGACCATCCGGACCAGCGACGGGCTTTTCTCTTAAACTTTCCCCTTCGACTTAATAATCAGCAAAGCACACTTGACGGCCGGCTGTCGGGTGCGCTTTTTTGGTCGTCCAGTTTTTCGCCCCTATCGTCTAGCGGCTAGGACAGGAGATTCTCATTCTTCAAACCGGGGTTCGATTCCCCGTGGGGGCACCACTTCCCCTCTGGCAACCCCAGAGGGGACTTTTTTTTAGACCGGATTTCGACCAAGCGCGCATGCCTCAATGGGGTAGTGGGTCGGGCATCAAAAGGGGGAAATGCCGACCGAGCATCACCCGCTCAAACTCGCTCAAATGCCGGTTAGCATAGCCCCTCAAGATCGCTTGGAGCCAGGCTTGGACGTTCTTAGCGGGATTCAGCTGAAGAAGTTTAAGCGTGGCGAGCGCCCGCATGTCTAGCCGGTGCCTCTTCTCGAGTGAGTCAAAGTTCAGCCGCACACGGTCTTTGAATCCCGATGGGACATTCTGGTAATTCAGTATCTCATCCACCATACGCACGACCGTCGCCAGGACATTGCGGTGGGAGCGGGCCGCACACTCCTTGACCGTCGCAAACCCTGCCCGCGAAGAACCGGCCAGCACGACTGCGACAGCCCGCAGGGACGGCTCGGACATCCGACGAGGCATGCGGCTGAGGGCCGTGGTGAGTCTTCGCAAGGTGCGACCATCTCCATAGCGTAGGAAGAGCAAGGGAGCAATGGGAGCGCATTCACCCGCCCCCATAATGGTGCTCTCGCCCGAAAAGACTAACTCTGCAAGGCGCAGGATGGCCCGAGCTTCAGCGGCTCCGGGTTCAAGTTTCAGAAAGGTCTCGAAGACGGCCACCGCGGTATCTTCGTAGACTTGGTTTTCATCTTGGAGCAAGCGGATGGAAAACGTCACGAAGGCGGCCGCTGGTTGCACGCAGCGGCAGTATTCCACGATGCGCGGTGCCAGCTCCGGATACCGGATGGCGTCCCGATGTGCCCGGCCGACTAAAAGGGGCGAGCCGGCCAGAGCAAAAAGTCGGTAGAATCGCTTTAGAATCTTCGCGAACTCGCCCGTGCCCTCGGTCAGTCGAGCCTTCCGCCACGTCGGGAGCAGCAGACGGCGCAGGTCGCGGCCAACTATGCCCGAGCTGTCCAACCCATCCAGCTCGGTGTTCGTCTCAATGTGGTAATAGGCGAACGCATGCTCGATACCGAGGATCTTCGTTTTGCCGGAATTGGGGGTTAAGTGCAGCAGTTGCAACGACCGCTGGATTTCGCCCACCGTGCGCAGCGCTTTGCTGTAAGAATCGACGCCCAGATTCTGATCGTCCATCCAACGCACATAGTTTTCCTCCCCGACCAGCGCGACCATCCGCAGGTCGTGGGAAAAAAGTAAGATATGGGCGAGTGAGCGCGAACAGCCAAATTCCTCGACAGGCAGCCCAATGCCGGGTGTCGGCGCGAGCGGAGCTTTCGGCGATAATCGCTCAAGGAGCAGTAGTAAAAGTTCCACCACTGATCGCGGCGTCGAGATATCGCAGAGTGTTTTGTGGATTTGATTGTGGAGGATCGAATCGAAAAAGTTGGTGATGTCGGTGCTAATAATGAAGGGGTGGACCTTCTCGAAGATCAGCAGCTTGCGGTATTGGTTGAACTGCTTCCAAGTGACGAACGGATTGATCAGAAATAGGTGCGAGAACTTATCTGGTCGGTAGTCATCGTCGTCGTCCTCCTCCTCCACTGCGATCTGGGCTTGGACCTCGGAAAGTTCATTGCGAGCAAAGTAGGCGTGCTTGACCTTGTAGCGAGTGAACGGCTGGTAGATTAAATCTACAATCGTCCGGTAGAGCACGGCATCCGGGATGCAGGCCCGCGTCACCTGACGTTTGAAGCCGTTTGACTTGGCGATATTAAACCGAGCCGGCGTCTCAGGCTGATAGTGTCCGTCGCGAATATCCTCGAACAGACGCTTAATCCACACGTCGGGGTTGATATCGTATTCGAGGAAATCAACCACATCCCTCCGATAGACCTGACGCATGCTTTTCCGAAGCAAAATCCATGACTTGAGCAAGGAGCGTCGGGTAATACCGGATTTTTGAAGATCACCAGGGCGCAACATGTCAGGGGGGAAGGGCGCCTCCATGCTGATTGACCACTTGGGCTTGGCAACCCCGACCTGCGCGCCCTGCGGCACAACCGGAATTAGCCGTCCCATAACCGCGACCAACGTCGATCACCACCTGTGATTTCCATTGTAGGCAAATGCCGTTAAAATATCGATAGCGCCATGGCGGATCATGCAAATAAGGCCGTGGTGATGGATGCGCTGGAGTCGCTCGTGCGGGTAAAGGACTTGCGCGCCATCTCTCTCTCCGGGCCTTGGGGCGTCGGGAAAACGCACCTGGTCCATGAGTTTGCGAAAAAATCCCCAGAGCTGTTGAGGGAAGCCAAACTCAAGTTCGTGCATGTCTCCTTATTTGGCCTCACCTCCCTGGAGGCCGTTCGCAGCCGAATCGCGGCGAGCAGTTTGTCGCCCGGGCAGCGGTGGCTAGCCCATATTCCTCTGATTGCACAGACCGGCTGGGTGGACATGTCCAAGGTGGGGGATATCGCCCGCAATGTGGCGGAGAAGGCCCTGCTGAAAAACCTGTTCGTGGTGATCGACGACCTGGAACGCGCGGGGGAAACCCTTTCTTCGGTGAGTGTGGTGGGGCTGATTTCCGAATTGATCGAGCAATGCGGCTGCAAATGCGTGCTGATTCTCAACAAGGCGAAATTGGCGAAGCAGATCAATCAATCGGAGGAAAAAGTCTTCGACCTCACGCTGGATTACCGTCCTACGATCTCCGACGTCCTGCCGTATGGATTGCCCCGGGACGAGGATTGCACGCTCGCACTGCCCGTTTTCGAGGCGTTTGACTGCGCCAATATCCGCATTGCGAAACGCCTCTCCTGGATCTTGCGGGAATTGGGCGGCACCAGCTACACGCAAGCCGCGAAGATCTGGCCGACTATCGTCCGCCAGGCCACGGTGCTGGCC
>DATCRM010000160.1:0-3329 GCA_036568985.1 Lacunisphaera sp.
CCGATCGACGGTCTTGTCGGTGGGTGGGAGGTGCAGTGCGACGTCACGGGTTTGCCATTCGCGTGGACGCCGTTGAGCGCAGCCCAGGTCGCCGGCCCGCGTTCGGGCGCGGTCGAAATTTTATCGGTGGACTCGGCAGCCCTGCGCTCCTTCCGGGGAAAATCACTCATCAAAACTCGTGGTGGCCGTCCCACGCCGGGTCCCGATCTTACGACGATGCTGCAACTGGTGTTCGGCCTGAGGTGAGGGTGGCGTTTGGGCCATGGTCGTGACTGTAGGAGCGGCTTTACGCCGCGACATGCGCTCCGTGAGCCGCATGCCTTTCGAATCGGGGCATAAAGCCCCTCCTACAGTTTGTTGTCTGCCGCCGAAACGGTGGGCATTACTCCGGCTAAACCCTGGCTGGGTCCGGATGCACCCAAGGCGCGCGGTAAGGGCGGGCGAGCAGGGCGGTCGCCTCGGCGTCGCCGGGAACGGTGCGCGTCTTGGGATCGTAGACGAGCGGTCGACGGAGTTGGAGCGAGAGATTGGCGATGATGCACATCGCGCTGGAAATATGTCCTTCCTCGATGTCGGCAATGGGGCGAGAACGCTTTTCCCGGGCCTGTAGGAAATCCAGCACGTGCCGGTTCTCGGTCTCGACGTAGGCATCGCCCCGGTTGAAATCGATGTTCTCGAGATCGCCGGTCGCGGACAGCATATGGCGGCCTTCACGCGGGCCGCCGTCAGCGGGCGTGAAGACGCACTCGAACATCGTCAGGTTCAGCGTGCCACTGCTGCCGATGAAACGGGCGCCCCACTGGTCGCTCCAATGACGCTGGGGAATCGGCGAACGACCCCACATGCGATGTTCCCAGCTGACATCCAGACCGGGATAACGAAACACGCTCCGCTGCGTGTCCGACAGGTTTGAGAATGATTTTTTGTGCACGTAGATCCCGCCTGTGGAATGGATCGAATCCGGCCAGCCGAGACCGAGGAGAAAGCGCACCTTGTCGAGCATGTGGACACCCAAGTTGCCGATCGGCCCATTGCCGAATTCCATGAAAGCCCTCCAGCCGCGGTCTTCCATGACGGCCTTGTATGGCAGCAGCGGCGCAGGCCCCGTCCACAAATCGTAGTTCAGGTGCGCAGGTACCGGCGCATCGGGGATTGGTCCGGGACTCCAGCCTTCGGAGCCAAGATAACTGTAGGTTTCAACAAGAGCGATTTTGCCCAGCCGGCCGCTCGCGATGTATGTGTCGCGGGCTTCGGTGTAGAACGGGTTGCTGCGGCGCTGGGTGTTGACCTGGACAACGCGGCCATATTTCCGCGCGGCGGCGACCAAGGCCTCGCCTTCGATCACATCGACACTGACAGGCTTTTCCAGATAAACGTCCGCGCCCGCCTGCATCGCCGCAATGGCGGGCAGGGCGTGCCAGTGATCCGGTGTGGCGACGATGACGATGTCGGGTACATCCGCAGCCAGCATCTCGCGGTAATCGGAGAAAGTCCGCGGCACAGCCGCCTGAAGCTTGGCGATCGCCGCGAGGGTTTTGTCGAGCGAGTGCCGGTTAACGTCGCAGATCGAGACGAATTCCACGGTGGCGCAGCGGGCGAAAACCCCGAGGTTCACACCGCCATACCAACCGGCGCCGATGACGCCGATGCGGAGAGGTTTCTTCTTTTCGGACGCGAAGAGACGAGGAGCAGTGGCAACGGCAGCGCCGGCCGCGGCAAGGGAGGCGACGAAGGTGCGACGATTCATGGGGCGGGGAAGTTGGAGCAGTTTGCCGAACAGCCTGATCATGGCGACCGGATATTTCCGACCCGGACCGGATGGAGGCCTTGAGGTTTTTGGAAAGGCTGCTTCTTGCCGAAAGCGGGATTCTGGCTATCTCCCGCGGATGCAAATCGGCGTAGACAGTTTTGTGGCGACGGCAAAAGGCGGTCCGGTGGGGGACGTGCAACGGGTTCAAGAGCTACTCGAAGAAATCGAGCTCGCCGACCAGGTGGGACTCGATGTGTTCGGGATCGGCGAACACCATCGGCCGGAGTACGTGGCCTCGGCGCCGGCCGTATTGCTGGCCGCAGCGGCCGCGCGGACGAAGCGCATCCGCCTGGCCAGCGCGGTGACGGTCCTCAGCTCGGACGATCCCGTGCGGGTGTTTCAGCAGTTTGCCACGCTGGATCTCATCTCCCAAGGCCGGGCGGAGATTATCGTGGGCCGCGGATCTTTCATCGAATCCTATCCGCTCTTCGGCTTCGATCTGGACGACTACGAGGAGCTGGCGAGCGAGAAGCTCGACCTGCTGTTGAAGTTGCGGGCCGAAACGACTGTGCACTGGTCGGGAAAGCATCGCGCCGCGCTGACCGGGCAGGGAGTTTATCCCCGGCCGGCGCAAAATCCTTTGCCGGTCTTGATCGGGGTGGGCGGCACGCCCGCTTCGGTCATCCGCACCGGGACACTGGGTTTGCCGCTGATTGTCGCCATCATCGGCGGCTCGCCCCGGCAGTTTCGTTCGCTGATCGACCTGTATCGCACCTCCTGGCGCAAGGCCGGGCACCCGGAGGAGAAACTCTTCGTGGGCATTCACAATATCGGGTTTCTGGCCGACACGGCCGAGCAAGCGCGGGAAATTTTCTGGCCGGCCTACCGCAATGCCTTTGGCAAGATCGGTCGCGAGCGGGGCTGGCCCGCGCCCACGCGCGAGCAGTTCGACGCGCAATGCGGTCCGCTGGGTGCGCTGCTGGTCGGTGATGCGGCAACCGCGGCTGAGAAGATTCTTCAGGAACGCGAATGGCTGGGCGGTCTCTCACGCTTGACCGTGCTGCTGGACAACCGGGTGCTTACGCACCGCCAGATCATGCGGGCCATCGAACTGCTGGGGACTCAAGTTGCGCCGCTCGTGCGAAAAGCTACGGCGCCGGCCGCCGTTTGATCAACCGGCCCGGATCGCCTTGGGCTAACCTTTAATCCGACCGAAAGTCTGGAGGTATTCCTCGTATCCCATGCCGGAATTGTCCCTCAATGGTTTGACCGTTGCGATCGCGGTGGCCTTGGCGGCGTTTTGACGCAGCACCGCGCGAACGGGAGCAAGATAGTCGCCCGCGGGGCGGTTGCGCCAGACATCTTCGGTATGCGCAATCAAGGTCGTGGTGGATCGCGGTGCCGTCCAGCCCACAACCAAACCACAGATCAAAACCTCCGCGCCGTCGTCGTAAGTCCAGGTCTGGAAACCGCGACCCTGACGACGGAACACGGGATCACCCAAAAGAGAGACCGTTTCCTTGGCGGACATGCCGATTTTCAGGCGGGCCCAAGGGGTCGGTGCGGCCGACAGCGTCCC
>DATCRM010000161.1:0-5606 GCA_036568985.1 Lacunisphaera sp.
GAGCCGTTGCGGCCTCATGAGGTCGTCATGGTCGAGCAGGGCGATGAACTCGCCGCGCGCGGCCGCCACCGCCGCGTTGTGCGCCGCGGGTATGCCGAGATTTTCAGGAAAGCGGATCAGACGGAGCCGTCGATCGCGCCCGACCTCCCCCAGCCCGGCCGCATCCAAACCGGTTCCATTGACCACGAGCACCAGTTCAAGGTCTGCAAAGGTCTGCGCCCACACACTCGCAATGGCCGGCCGCAGGAAAGGTGTGTCGCGATGACAGGCCATCAGGACGGAAACGACGGGCATGGCGCATCTCACCGCCCGCTCCGACCGGAGGCAAGGCGGCTTTGATTGCCGCACGTCCGGGATTGCGCCGACCCGCCGCGGCGGCTGTGCTTCGCGCCGATGGATCCCCGATTGCGCAATGCCCTCATCAGCCTGCTCGCCTGCGGGCTGGCGGTGTGGATCGGGATCTCGCTGGCCCAAGAGCAGCATTTCATCGCCTCCGTAGCGGCGCTGGTGTCGGTCTGGGCCGTGCTGTCGTGGACCCGCGGGCCGCTGGCCGAGGCTTGGCTGCTCGGGTTCCTCGTCTTCGGCTATGTGATCGGCAACCGCGGCTTCGCCCAGATCATGCCCATCTCGGGTCTGCCGCTCTTCCTGAGCGAGCTCGGCCTGGGGATCGTCGTCGCGCTCGTGCTCCTGCGTGGGGCCATGAGCCGTTTCCTTCCCGTCACAATGAACTGGTTGAACGGGCTGCTCCTGCTCTGGCTGACCCTTGGTGCCGGACGCATCCTCTGGGACGTGCGGATCCATGGCTTCCTGGCCCTGCGTGACTTCGCCACGGTTTATTACGTGCTGTATTTCTTCGCCACCCAGGCCCTAGCCAGACACGCCGCCTCGCATCGCATGTTGCATGCCTCGCTGCAGGTGACCTTTGGCGTGTTGCCCGTCGTTGGACTGCCCGGGGCGCTTTTCCCGGATTTCTTTCTCAGAAATCTGCTGGTCGAGGGCGTGCCCCTTATCTTCTACAAGGGTGACCTGCTGGCGACCTTCCTTTATGTCGGATACGTCATTCTGCTGCCCGAGGGCGACACCGTCGGGCAAAGCGACTGGTGGCGGTGGGCACTGGCCGTGCTCTCGCTCGTTCTGGGCCTGAGCCTCCTTTCGCGCGCGAGCTTGGTTGGATTGGTCTTTGCCATTGGCTGGCTGGCGCGGGCCGGTCGCTGGCGTCCCGCCGGCGTGTTCGCCGGCGTGTGCTTGGCCGGCGTGCTTGGGGTCACCGTCGTGTCCCTTTTGCAACGGGAGGATTTCACGCAGACCAAGGCCTACGCGATCTATGAGTCAGTCGCCTCGATCGTCGATGTCAGCGGCACGCGGGACTACCGCAGCGATCTGAGCGGCAACAAAGGTGATAATAATCGCTTCCGGCTCGTCTGGTGGAAAAACGTCGCGGAGGAAACGCTTACGACCTCGCCCGTATTCGGATTGGGGTTTGGCGCCGATCTCGCCCGCGGGTTCGTGCAGGAATATTATCCCGACTCCGGCGACGACTTTACGGCGCGCAGTCCGCACAATATCTTCATGACCACCTTGGGGCGCATGGGAGTGACCGGCGTGCTGGTGCTTCTTGGCGTCTACCTCACCCTGCTGCGCAGCACAGCCCGCACGGCCCGCACCGCTCGAATGGATCCGGCCTGGCAAAAGCGCCTCACATTGCAGGCTGCATGCTGGGTGGTTCTGGTCAGTGCCTGCTTCGGCGTGGTGCTCGAAGGCCCCATGGGGGCCATTCCCTTCTGGATCATGCTTGGACTGGCACAACACGATGCGACCGAGCACGCCTCAGACAGCGAAGTAACAAGGGACAAGAAGCAAGTAACAAGCCCCGCCCTAGTTTGAGTCTGCGGTCTCAGCCCTTGGTCCCTTGGTCTTTGGTCCCTTTCGCACCGTTTTCTTGCCACCTGCCCCTTGATACGTGTTACGTGTCGCTTCCGCCGCTTTTAGTGGCTCCCCATCGTGAAATTCCTCCGCAACCTCGACCTGGCCAGCTTCTTCAAGCTCACCACACGCGAGCAGTTCGACCGGATCACGCCGCTTTGCATGCTCGGGCTCAGCCTCTTCGGGGTGTTTTTCATCTACAGCGCGCAATTCGCCCGCGAGGGCACGCAATGGCGCCAGCAGCTCATTTACCTTTTCGGCGGCGCCGTCGTGTACATCGCCACGTCCCTCATGGATTACCGCATCTGGCTGCGCTATGCGCACTGGGTGTACGTCGTCGGCGTGATCATGCTGGTGGCGGTGCTCATCCCGGGTATCGGCACCACGCATGGCATGGGAGCCCGGCGCTGGATCGACCTCGGCATCGCTTTCCAACCCTCCGAATTCGCCAAAGTCGCCGTGCTTTTCGCCACCGCCTCCATCCTCACCGGCTCGAAACTCGGCACGGTGAAGGACTCGCTTCAAGTGCTTTTCAAATTGGCCCTTGCCGTGGGGTTGCCCATGTTGTTGATCTTCGCTGAACCCGACCTCGGCAGCGCCCTCGTGATCGCTCCCATGGTCTTTGCCATGCTGTTTGTTTCCAACCTCTCGCTGCGTTTCTTTGCCGGAGCTCTGGGCGTCTTCGCCCTCCTGGTGGGAATCGTTGCGCTCGATGTCTGGCAATACAGCAAGTTCATGGACGATAACAATCTGAGCTACACCAAGAACAAAGGGGAATACGAGTCCCACTCCTGGCTGCCGCTCAAGGATTACCAGCGCAACCGCCTGCTTTACTTCGCGATGCCCGAGAAGGTCGACCCCACCGGCATCGGCTGGAACAGCCGCCAGTCGCTCATCTCGGTCGGCTCCGGCGGTTTCGCCGGCAAGGGCTGGACCGAGGGCACCCAGGCCCGCCTCGGCTACCTGCCGCCGGCCGTCGCGCACAACGACTTCATTTTCTCGGTCATCGCCGAGGAGAAAGGATTTTTGGGAAGCATCACCGTCGTCGGACTGTTTGGCGTGGTGTTGTGGAACGGACTGCGGATCGCGGGCCTCGCCCGCGACCGTTTCGGCGCCTTACTGGCGCTCGGCGTCACGGTGCTCATCGCCGTGCACGTGTTCGTCAACATCGCCATGACCATCGGCTTGGTGCCGGTGAAAGGCATACCGCTTCCCTTTATTAGCTACGGCGGCACCTTTGTGCTCAGCTGCTGCTTGCTGCAAGGACTGGTTCAAAGCGTCTATCGTTTTCGGAGGGACTCATGATCATGAGAGACCTGCCACCCGATATTGACCGCTCTGCCGGAATTTCCTGCTCGCAGCCCGCTGGCCAGGGGAGCCCCGTGTCAACACCCACCCGGGATCAACCCAACCATGAACGATCAGCCCCCCTCCCCCGGCTCCTCCCCCCAGGACGCCGCCTCACGTTATGAGGACGAACTCACGCAACCGCCCCGTCCCCAGCACGCCGAACAACTCACGGCCGAACAACTGAAGGCCGAGTCCAAGGAGCGCGCCGCCAACCGGCCCATCCTTCAGAAAATCCTCGGTCTCTTCCGCAAGGAAAAGGGCTCCTTCCGCGAGCTCGTCATCAACTCCGAACCCCTCGAGAAACGCGTCGCACTCCTCGTCGACGGCACCCTCGATCGCTTCGAGATCGAGCGCGAGTCCGACAACCGCATGGTCGGCGGCATCTACAAGGGCCGCGTCAAGAACCTCGACCCCGGCCTCAAGGCCGCCTTCGTCGACATCGGTTTCAACAAAAACGCTTTTCTCCACTACTGGGACATGCTCCCCGCCGCCACCGACTCCTCCGTCGAGGTCGTGCGCGTGAACAAGAAGAAGGGCCAGCCCGAGCGCAAAGCCGAGCCCACCGTCAAGGACATCCCCGGCCTCTACCCTCCCGGCAGCGAGATCGTGATTCAGGTCACCAAGGGTCCCATCGGCACCAAGGGCCCGCGCACCACGACGAACCTCTCCCTCCCCGGCCGCTACCTCATCCTCACGCCGTTCTCCGACGGCTGCGGCATTTCCCGCAAGATCGAGGACCCCCAGGAGCGCAAGCGCCTCAAGACGCTCATCAACGAGCTCACCATCCCCGAGGGCATGGGCGTCATCGTCCGCACCGCCGGCGAGGGCAAGAAGTCCCGCTACTTCGTCCGCGACCTCCACCTGCTCCTCAAGAAATGGGAGGATATCCAGCGCAAGATGGAGTCCGACCGCGCCCCGTCCTGCCTCTACCAGGAACCCGACATCGTCGAGCGCACCGTCCGCGATTTCCTCACCGAAGACATCGACCGCGTGCTCATCGACAGCGAGGAGGACTTCAAGCGCACCCAGGAATTCGTCTCGCAGATCTCGTCCCGCTCGAAGGGCAAGATCGTCCACTACAAGGACAGCATCCCCGTCTTCGAGCGCTACAACATCGAGCGCCAGATCGAGCAGACCTTCCAGCGCAAGGTCACGCTGCCTTCCGGCGGCCAGATCGTGATCGACGAGACCGAGGCCCTCATCGCCATCGACGTCAACACCGGCAGCCACAAGTCGAAGTCCGGCGACGAGAAGAACACGATCTTCCAGGTGAACATGGAGGCCGCCGTCGAGATGGCCCGCCAGATCCGCCTGCGCAACATCGGCGGCCTCGTCATCATGGACTTCATCGACATGAAGGAGCGCCGGCACCGCAACGCGGTCTACGACAAGATGGTCGAGCTGATGTCCGAGGACAAAGCCAAGACGCACATCCTCCCGATCAGTTCGCTCGGCATCATGCAGATGACGCGCCAGCGCCAGTCCGAGTCGCTCTCGAGCAACCTCTACACCGGCTGCCCGTACTGCCACGGCCGCGGCTCGGTGAAGAGCGCCACGACGATGAGCGTCGAACTCCAGCGCAAGCTCAGTTCCGTCGCCCGCCGCCTCCAGGCGCGCAAGGATGGCAAGGAATACAGCCTCCGCGTCCACGTGCACCCCAGCATCCTCGAACGCCTCCGCGCCGAGGACGCCGACCTGCTCGTCCGCATGGAAAAACTCTTCAACGTGAAGTTGGCGTTCAGGGCCGATCCCAACTACCACGTCGAGAACTTCAAAATCATCAACGCGAACACCAACGAGGAATATCGTTGATTTGGGTCATCGCGAGACGGCTTGCCGCCGTGGCGATCCAGCTAACTCTCGACGCCCGACCCCAACCGGTCGGGCGTTTGTTTTAGCCTTCCTTGCCGCGCCGTAGCCTCACGCGAAGGCGGACGCGCCGATCCGAATTATCACGTCGAGAACTTCAAAACCATCAACGCGAACACCCACGAGGAATACCGCTGATTTTTCTTATGCGACAATTGAACCGAAAGCGGACAATTGAATGACGGTCCTTCCACGCATTGATCTGTTTCAAAGTTCTTCCCCCAAAGGCAGCCATTGCTGGCTGCCTTTTACTTGGGTGCATTTCACCAATCCCTCCGGCCCAGAGTCCTGTCCCTCCCAAGCTCTTTGGCGAGGCCCCACTGGAAAACGCACGTGTCACGATCTACCACGTCAGTATCCCGACGTAATTTGCCGTAAGCAGCCAATCGGTTGGCTTGGTGCCGCAGCTCCTATGCCTCGCATAATTCATGCTCGACCAATTCAGCTCCTGTCCTCAAATTGTA
>DATCRM010000162.1:0-4055 GCA_036568985.1 Lacunisphaera sp.
GCGCTCACCCTGAGCGGAGCGAATACCTACACCGGGCCGACCAACGTCGCCACCGGCACGCTCACGCTTTCAGGTTCCATCAGCTCCAGCAGTGCGCTGACCCTCGGCGGCGGTATCGGTGCAGCGACCCTGAGCTATACCAAGGCGGGCACCAACACCCAGACCTTCGCCTCCACCACGCTCAACTCGTTTTCGACGATCACCAACGCGACTGCGACCAACACCGTCGACTTGGGTGCGATTACCCGTAACGCCGGTAGTATCCTGAACGTCTCTTCCCTCACGGGTGCCACGAAGACCTCCACTGCGGTGGACTCCACGGGCATCCTTGGCACGTGGGCCACGACCGGCACCGGCACCGGCTTGAAGTATGCCGCCGGCGGCAGCGGTGGCAACATCACTGCCTATACGGGCACTGCGGCCGCCACGGCGGCCAACGTCACCGACACCACCGGTGCGGTGAACTACGATGTGGCCGCGGTGGGCACCCTGGGCGCTGGCGCTTCTTTCAACACCCTGCGTTACACCGGCGCGGCCGGCACCATCGCGGGTGACTTCACGGCCAACGGTCTTATGAACGCCGGCACCGGCGCGGTGACCTACAGCGGCAACGCGACCATCGGCTCGAACAAGGAGCTGGTAATCGTGGGCAACACCCAAGGCACCACCATCAGCGGTGCGATCGCCGACAATGGCGGCGGCGCTTCCTCCCTCACCTACGGTGGCCCGGTCGCAGGCACCTTGACGCTCAGCGGAGTCAACACCTACACCGGCCCAACCACTATCACTCAAGGCAACTTTACGATTAGTGGATCCGGTCAGCTGAATTCGGGCAACTACGCCGGAAACATCAACATCCTGAATCCCGCCTCCATCTTTACTTACAATAGCACGGCCAACCAGACGATCTCTGGTGCTCTCAATGGAGGAAACCTCAACAAGCAAAACACTGGCACCCTAACGCTTTCCGGCGGTGGCACTCTTGGTAACAATGTCGCCAACAACACCGGCATCTCGAACGGTGGCAACAATAACATCACGGCGTTGCTTCTCGGCGGCACCACCAAGATCACCAGCGGCACCTACACCTCGGCCAACGAATTTGTGGTTGGTGGCGTTCTGGCCAACGGCGGCGCCGGCGTGAACACCAACTTCACGATGGATGGCGGCTCGCTGACGATCGGCGGCGGCACCGGAAAATATCTCTCTCTCGGCCGCGGCAACGGCATCGGCGCGGTTTCGTCGGACATCGTGCTGAATAACAACGCCTCGATCACGACGGACAACTTCAGCGCCGGATTCAACGGAGGCAACGCTGCGAACCTGCCCAAGGGCACGTTCACGCTGAATGGAACCTCGTCGTTTACGGTTAATAATGGTGGCGCCGGCGCATTCATCCTCGGCGAATCGGCCGGGGCGAACATGACCATGACGCTGAATGACAGCTCCACGGTGACTACTACGGGCACCAACAACGTTGTGGTCGGCAACCAGAACGGCAGCGGCACGCTGACTGTCAATGGGGGCACCTTCACCAGCGGCGGCGAAATCCGGGTGGCCTCCTCCGGAAGCAATGGCGCGTTTACCGGCACCGGCACCATCAACGTGAGCGGCGGCACGCTAAACACGAATGCGTTGACGCTTGCTCGTAACAACAACGACGTGGCCTCGACGCTGGCCGCGACGGTAAACGTGACCGCCGGGGCGCTGAATGTGAAGAACGGCACGTCCTTGATCGGTTGGCGCGGCATTGGCACCAATAGCAACGTAAACATCAGCGGCGGCAGCTTTAACCAAGGCACGACGGCCACGGCTAACATGGAAATCGGCAGCTTCACGGGCGCCAATGCCGCTGTGACGGTTTCGTCGAGTGGCGCGTTGACTTTCCAAAACAATTCCTCTCTTCGCTTCGCCACGGGTGCCGGCGCTGACGCCTCCACCCGCACGCTCACGATCAACGGCGGCAACGTGACCTTCTATAGCAACGCGGGCACCACGGTGGGTGGCACGGGCACCATCGACCTGATGGCCGCCGCCAATGCCTCAGGCACGAACACGATTAACCTGAACGGCGGCACACTGACGGCCAACCAGATCAAGGCGACCAGCGCCACCGGGACGCGCGTGATCAACTTCAACGGCGGCACCCTGAAGAACGCCGGCGGCAATTCCAACGGCTTGGGAGCCACCTTCCTCGCGGCGAATGTCGCCACGACCGCCAACGTCCGCAACGGCGGCGCGATCTTCGATACCAACGGTAACAACACGACCGTGGGTCAGGCCCTGCTTCACAGCAACATCGGCGGCGACAACGCGGTCGATGGTGGTTTGACCAAGAACGGCCTGGGCACGTTGACCTTAGGGGGCGCCAACACCTACAACGGTGCGACCACGATCAATGCGGGCACCTTCGCGCTCGCCTCGACCGGTAGCATTGCCAGCACCCAGATCACCGCCGCCAGCGGGGCGACCTTCGACGTCTCCGCCGTCACCGGTTATACCCTGACCTCCGGCAAAACGCTCACCAACAATGGCACCGTCAACGGTGGCTTCACCGTCGCATCCGGTGCCACGGTCAATGGCTCCGGCACGTTCACCGGCGCCGCGACCATCGCGGGTAACCTCAATCCGGGCAATTCGCCGGGAACGGTCACCTTCACCAACGGTCTGGCACTCGTGGCCGGTTCGAACCTCGGCTGGGAATTGGTCGCCAATACCGAAGCCGGCGCGGGCACGAACTTCGACCAGGTGCTGGTCACCGGAGGCGCCCTCACCATCGCCGATGGCGCGATGCTGAACGTCAACTTCGGCGGTTCGGTGGACTTCACCGACGGGTTCTGGACCGCCGATCATTCCTGGACCGTTATCAGCTTCGCCGGCACCGGCGATGAAGGCGCGCTCACACTGGGCACGATCACCGGCGGCACGGGCGACTTCAATGAGTTCGGCTCGTTCAGCACCTCGAACAATAACGGTAACCAGGTTCTGACCTGGACCGCGGTGCCGGAACCGGCCGCCGCGCTTCTCGGTGGACTCGGCATGCTCGGCCTGCTGCGTCGTCGCCGGATCGCATAAGCCGAAGGTTCGCCTCGACTGTTACCAGCCGGCCGGGATTCGCTCCCGGCCGGCTTTTTTTGTGCGCCTCCCCGGTCGTTCCCCGGCGAAACCCGCTTCGGGTGAAAACTTCCGTGCGCGCGGCCGTAAGGATCCTTTCCTTTATGCGTGCCGCGCTTTTCCTCTGCCTTTCGCTCCGCTTCGCCGGAGTGCTCGCGGCTGCCGTGGAGCCCATCAAGCCGGGCGAAATATGGCGGGATGATCGTGGCAAGCCCATTCAAGCGCACGGCGGCAGCATCCTAAAGGTCGAGGACGTCTGGTACTGGTTCGGCGAGGACCGCACGGAAGAGGATGGTCAAAAAAAGCCGGCCGAGCGTTGGATCGCCTGCTACGTTTCACGCGATCTGATGCGCTGGGAATTCCGCGCGAGGGTCGCGGGCGGACCACCGCCGGAGAAAGAAATGGGCGTCCCGTATGTCTTCGAACGTCCCAAGGTTTTTCACAACGCGAAGACCGGGAAGTTCGTGATGTACGTGCATCTCGACGACGCCCGGTATCGCTATGCCCGCGTCGGCGTATTCGTCGCGGACAAAGCCGACGGCCACTACCGGTTCGTGCACAGCTTCCGGCCACTCGGGCAGGAAAGCCGCGATATCGGACAATTCGTGGATGATGACGGCGCGGCGTATCTTATTTTCGAAGCCCGCCCGACCAAGGGCTTCTACATCGCCAAGCTGTCGGACGATTTTCTCACCGTCCGGGAAGAAACCTGTTTCATCCGGTCCCGCCTCGAAGGGGGAGCGTTGGTGAAATACGACGGTCTTTATTACCTCGTCGGGTCCTGGATGAGCGGTTGGAAACCCAACCCCAATCAATACGCCACCGCGACCTCGCTGAAAGGTCCTTGGTCGGAGTTCAAGGACATCGCGCCGAAGCACACCAACACCTATGGCTCCCAATCGACGCTGCTGTTCAAAGTGGCGGGCACGAAGAAAAACGCC
>DATCRM010000163.1:0-10985 GCA_036568985.1 Lacunisphaera sp.
AAATCGTGGTCCCGCCTATCCCTTCGGACTCCACCCCTCGGGAACTTCCGCCGCCTCCACCCCATCCAGGATGCACCCCGTGACATGACCATCCTCGAACAGGAACCCGCATTCCGGGCAGATGTTGCGGAGAGCCCAGAGGCTCACGGCCTGGGAGGCCAGTAGGCGGCAGGTGGTGGCCAGGTTGCGGGCGTCGGCGCGGCGGACGAGCCAGAGGGGCACCTAGGAGCCCTCGTTAATGGTGAGATTCAGCCAGGGGATGTCGCGGGATTCTGCGGACGCGCCGCAGCGTTGGCAGGTGTATTGGAGTCGGTACTGGCCGTCGCCGCTCACATGGATAACCGCATACTCCCGGCCAACATGCTCCTTGCACGGCCGGAATAGCCGGATAAGCCACTTTTTCACAACGTGCTCATCGGCCGGCGGATCTGCTGCTCCTGCGGTTCTTCCTCGGCAGCCATCAGGAGCGTCATGGCCATAGGCCGCCGGCGCTTCCCCTCCCTGATCTCGCATTCCAGAATCAGCGCCTTTTCGATCAGCTCGATTAGGTGCTCGTCCGGTTCCAGGTTCCGCTTGGCCCTCTCCCAGTCCTGGGGATAGAGCCCGATGCCGCGATTTATTTTTCTTGCCCTCGCCATGTACAAAATATAGCACGTCACGCGTTAAACGACGCGTCAATTCATGGTAATCACGCGTGACTTTGGATAGGTAACGCGTGAGTGGCTGGGTATCCTTGGGACATGCCAGCCGGCCGTCCCTCGGACTACTCCGAAGCCATTGCGGCCGAAATCTGCTCGCGCCTGTCCGAAGGGTTGTCCCTCCGCAAAATCTGCCTCGCCGACGACATGCCGGAAAAGACCACGGTATTCCGCTGGCTTGGAAAACACGAAGAATTCCGCAACCAATACGCGAAGGCCCGCGAGGCCGGCATGGATGCCATGGCCGAGGATTGCCTGGACATCGCCGACGACGGCACCAATGACTTCGGGTTCAAGGAGGGCGACGACGCGGACGGCGAGGGCGCCAAGCCCGTTTTCCTGGCCGAGCACGTCCAACGCTCCCGCCTCCGGGTCGATACCCGGAAATGGCTCATGTCCAAGATGGCGCCCAAGAAGTTCGGGGATGCGACCAGGCTTGAGCATACCGGGGCCGATGGAGCGCCCATCCCATTCGCCGTCACCATCAACCTCGTGAAGCCCCCCGATGGTGCAGCCGGTACAAGTCAAGGCTGATATCCCCGCGGCCTTCGAGTTCCTGTTCCGGCCGTCCCGGTACAAGGTGGCGAAGGGCGGGCGGGGATCCGCCAAGTCCTGGGCATTCGCCCGAGCCCTGATCCTCCGGGCCTTGGAAAAAAAGACCCGCATCCTGTGTGCCCGCGAGATTCAGCACACAATCCGCGACTCCGTCCACAAGCTGCTGGTGGAGCAGATCGACAGCATGGGGCTGCGGCCCTACTTCACCATTACCGAGCACGCCATCACCTGTAACAATGGGTCGGACTTCATCTTCCGCGGCCTGTTCCGCAACGTGGACAGCATCAAGTCCCTGGAGGGCGTGGACATCGTATGGGTGGAGGAGGCGCATAGCGTTTCCAAGGAATCGTGGGACTACCTCATCCCCACCATCCGCGCCGAAGGATCCGAAATCTGGATCACCTTCAACCCCCAGTTCGAGGACGACGAGACCAACCAGCGGTTCGCCGTCAACCCCCCGCCTACTGCTGTCGTCAGGCATGTGAACTTCGATGACAACCCCTGGTTCCCCGAGGTGCTGCGCCAGGAGATGGAAAGCGACAAGGCGCGCGACTATGCGGCCTATGAGCACACCTGGTTGGGACTGGCCAAGGGCGGCGGGAGGCGCGTGTGGCCGAAGTTCGACAAGGAGCACCACGTCAAGGATGTGGACATGGCGTTCATCGGCAAGCAGGGCAATTGCTACATGGCCATGGACCCGCACAGCAAGTATTACCCGTTCGTCGTCTGGGTCGCGGTCCTGCCGAAGAATGACCGCAAGCGTTGGCCCGAGGACTTCCATAAGCACGTCTATGCCGAGTGGCCCACCGTCGAGGAGCTGAAAGCGCCCTATCACGAGGTGCGCAAAAAGATCATGTACATCGGCACGCTGAAAGACGTGTCCCGGGCGTGCTACTCGAAGGACGGCGCCGAGCACGGCATCACCATCCGCCGCCGCCTCGCCGATCCCAGGTACGCCAAGGCCGCCGGGGATTGGAATTGGAGCACCAGCACTGAGGGCTTGGTGGAGCTGTTCGCCAAGGAGGAGAACGGCGGAATGCTCCTCGTTCTCCCAGACATCAAGCGTCTGGACGCCCAGCGCGAGGCCATCCACGCGGACATGCTGTGGAACACGAATGCGGATAAATCCCCGTTCAACGAGCCGTCGTTTAGCGTGTCGCCGAGGTGCAAGAACGTCATTACCGCCTTGATGAATCACCGGCTGGAGGAGGATTCGGACAAGGAGGACGAGCGGTATAAGGACCCTTCGGACGCCCTGCGCATCGCCTTCGCTGGAATATTGCCGTGGGAAGATCCGACGCCCAGAGCCGTACCCAAACATTTCCAATCACCGTATCAACACTCCATGGGGATCGTATGAGCCAGGAAAAGCGCAGCTACTTCACCGAGACCAAGACCTTCCCCACCGGGTACGCCAATAGCGACCTCGGGCCGGCGATGCACAAGTACATCAACGAGTACGCTGCCGAATCCAAGGCGCGCTTACTTCAAGTCATCCCGCTCGCCAAAGAGTCCTACGTGTTCATCTGGGTCAACCAGTGAGAGAGACCAAAGAGGAGAAGGCCAAGCGCGAGCGGTATTCCGCTATTTCTCAGGCATTCAAAGAGAAAAAAGAGCGGTACATCGGCCATTGGGATCCGATCTACAAGGATTGCAAGGCCCGCAAGGAATTTGCCCTCCTCGGAAAGCAGCTCGACAACGCCGAGCGCAAGCGGTACGGGCTAAGATACCCGCTGGAGCCGAATCTTCTCCTCACCTACGTCAACCACGAGGCCAACCGTACCCTGCAAACGGATTATCTGGGCAAGGTGACGCCGAACGGCGGCGGCGCGACCATCGAGCGCGCCAGGGCGCGGCAGGACGTGCTCCGCGGCATTCAGCGCATGGGGAATGCGTCCAGCGTGTTCAACTACGCCAGGCGGGATCAGGTGGCGTCCGGCATGGCCTACGCAATGGCGGTGGTGGATTACACGCCCAAGCGCGGCTTCGGAAAGACCATCCAGTACGAGTACATGCGGGAGACGTTCAACGTCTTCCCGGACATCTCCGCGGTGGAAAACACCCTGTGCGACATGCGGGATTTTCTCATCCGGAAGAAGGTCCAGAAAAACCAGTGGAAAAAGGAGACCGGCCAGGACCCGACCGATTGGGGATCGGTAAAGGAAAAGGAGTTGTGGTACTACTGGGTCCGCGAGGACTTGGAGGAGCAAGAGTTCCTGATGGAGGATGGTACTACCAAGCTCGATAGCGAGTTGAACAAGGATTATTCCCGGGTCAAGAAGGACGAATCCGGCGAGAATCTGGCGAAGCCCTACACGGATATCCGCTGGCGCTGGTACAAAATCACCCAAGACTGCGAAGTCATCGACGAGGAGGATTGGCTGGGGGTGTACCCTCCGCTGGTTGCCTGTACCGGGCGTCGGGTGGTGGACGAGAACCGCACCCATTACCAGAGCATGACGCTTTTCGCCGAGGAGCCGCAGAAGGTTTATACGGTCCTCGAAAACATCATCGCCCTGCGCTTGGCTAGGTCGCCCTATAGCAAGTGGAAAATCCCCTTCGAGTCCATTGATGTGAAGCAGCTCTTGGAGTTGCGCGCCGCCTCGGTGGTTGGCGATCAGGACATCCTCTACAAGTCTCTTACCACGGATGGAAATACCATTCCGGCTCCTGAGGAGATAGAGCCGCACGTCCTGGATGCGATGTTGGTTGAGTTGCAGCGGGAGCAGGAAAAGAAGATTCAGAAGATTTTCGGCATCTTCGACGCCAACTTGGGGAATAAGTCAAACGAGCAGTCCGGCGTGGCCATTGAGCAGCGGCGCCGCGGGGGCGAAACCTCCAACTATGACTTCGAGTACAACTTTACCGAGTTCGTAGAGCAGATTACCCGCGTCATCTTGGACCTCATTCCCAGGTATCTCTCGGCCCCGCAACAGGTGGCCTTTGTGGACCCGGAGGATAATGCCGCCATCGATTGGATCAACACCAACGGCAACAATACCCTGAACCCGGATGAGGAGTACGCGCTGGCCATAGAGGCCACGCCGATCAGCAAGACCGCCCGCCAAGAGGAAGCGGAAATGTTGATGAACATCGCCAAGGTGAGCCCCATTGTGGCGCAAAATGCCAAGGTGATGGCCCTGGTGGTGAAGGCCCAGCCAGGCCGCTACTCGGCGCAGATTGCGGACATCCTGGCCGGCACGAATCCGGAGATTGAGCAGGCCAAGGCGATGATCACCGACCTCCAGGGCCAGCTCCAGGCCGCGGAGCAGAAGAGCGCGCAGGATGACATGGCCATCGCCGGCCTCAAGCAGACGGTGACCTTCCTCAAGCAACAGCAAACCAACCTGAAGCAGCTTGCGAGCCTGGAAGGGAATACCGAGGCCATGCGGCTGAAGCTGGAGGAGGCCGCCCTGGCGCTGGACGCGCAAATCCGAGAAGGGGAATTGCAGCTCAAGGCCATGGACAGCGAGAGCAAGCGGATGACGGCCGAGGCGAGCATGATTTCCGCCGTGGACAAAGCCAGCCGGCCGGACCCGAAGCCGAAGGAACCGGGGAAGCCAGCGTGACCCCTTTGGGCTTGGCATTGCTGGCCATCATGCGCGAGCAAGACATGGCCCCCAAGCAGGTGGCCGCGCTCCTCGGGCGCAGCCGCCGAACCTTTTACCGCCTGCTCGACGGCACGGCCGGCCCTTCGGCGATTGCCCGGGTAACCGTCGTGTTCCCCTCACTGGCACACATTGGCACACCTCAACAAAACAACGAATAGGAGCGACCATGTACGCTTATAGCATGAACTTCAGAATCCTGCGCGATCCCGGGTCCGAAGGTGGCGGCGGTGCCGCTCCTGGCGGTGCTGCTGGCGCGCAGGGTGGCACCGGAGCTGCCGCAGGCGGCCAGGGCGCTGGACAGGCGGCCGGCCAGGGTTCCGCAGCCCCCGAGTACCTGAGCAAAGCCGACTTCGAGTCCTTCCGGAACGAGCTGACCAGCCACCTTTCCCGCCTCTCCCGGCCCGAGCCCAGCGAAGGCCGCAGCAGCGGCGGCGACAAGGGCAAGCAGGGCGATCCCAAGTTCCCCGAACTCGCTGACTTCGATTTCAAGAAGCCCGGCGAGATCCAGCGGTACGAGGACGCCAAAGCCGATTACTACGAGTGGCGCCGCGAGCAGAAGAGCGCGGAGAGAGACCGCGAGAAGTCCGAGAAGGAAGCTCCGCAGCGCGCCGCCCGCGAGCACGCCGGCCGCCTCAAGGAATACCGCAAGGAAAACCCCGACTTCGACGCCGACATGTCGAAGGCCGGCGGCATCCACGTCCTGAACGAGGTGCAGACCGCGATCTACTCCTCGAAGAACTCGCCGGCCATCGTCCACTACCTGGCCAAGAACAAGAGCGAGGCGCAGGAACTCAACTTCATCGCCGAGTCGGAAGGCATGGACGCCGTGCGCGAGCGCCTGGGCGAAATCGCCGCCACCATCCGCGCCGAGAAGCAATTGGCCGAGGCCAACGCCAAAGCCGCCAAGGACCGCCCCCCGCGCCAGAGCATGCGCGGGCCAGTGGCCGACAGCAAAAACAACCCCTCCAAAGAGGAACGATACAGGCGCTATCAAGACGCCTGAAGGAGTTGATCAATGGCTGATGTCGCAGTATATACCGACCTGGTCGCACAAACCGGCGTGGATGCCCTGATCTCGGAGGAGCCCGTCCTCCAGATCATGGACAAGAGCATCGCCAAGGAGTACGAGCAGAAGAAGTACCAGACCGGCGACACCGTCCGCATCCGCATCGAGGACCAACCCAAGATGCCGACGCAGAGCAACGTCCTCAACCTAGACCCCATCGTCCAGAGCCAGATCGACGTGACCGTGCTCCAGTGGAATACCGGATTCGAGATGTCCGGCCTGGAGGAGGCCTACTACCTGGGCGGCGAGGAGCGGGTCAAAAGCAAGATCCTGATCCCCCGCCTCAAGACCATGGCCACGCAGGCCGCCGTGCTCTGCTATGA
The DNA here is from genome assembly GCA_036568985.1 of Lacunisphaera sp. GTDB lineage: Bacteria > Verrucomicrobiota > Verrucomicrobiia > Opitutales > Opitutaceae > Lacunisphaera. Next base: position 6,254 of record DATCRM010000163.1, read on the forward strand.
TGAGCTGTGCACCTGCCCCGGCTTCTTCGGCACCCCCGGCACCGCGCCCAAGTCCGCGACGGATTGGGGCTACGGCCAGGCGGCTCTCGATGACCAGCTCGCGGGCGGCACCGGATACTACGCCATCATGGATAACCTGACCATGGTGGAAACGGCCGGCGACCTGGCAACCCGGTTCAACCCGACCACGGACAGCGCGACCGCCTACATGAAGGGCCGCGTCCAGATGGCCATGAACATGAGCTTTTTCCAGACCTCCAACTTGCCGACGCACACCAACGGCACGGCGGTCGGAAACGGGACTTCCGGCATGGTCATCGCCTCGGCTCCGGCCACGGGGGCAACATCCATTTCCGTGTCGGGTGGCACGGCGAACGGCACCATCACCGAGAACTCGGTCATCTCCATCGCCGGGGTGTACGAGATCCAGCCGCACACCAAGCGCACCCTCCCCCGCCTGCGCACCTTTACCGTGACCTCCACCGCGACCCTGAACGGCAGCGGCGCCGGCACCATCAACGTGTTCCCGGCCATCTACGGCCCGGAGAATCCGAAGCTTCAGACCTGCTCGGCCCTGCCGGCCATCACCACGGGGTTCGTGAAGGTGTACGGCGAGGCATCCGCGACCTACCAGCAGGGTCTCGTGATGAAGAAGAACAGCGCCACCTTCGTGGGCCTGTCCCTGCCGGATCTGGTCATGCAGAAGGTGTCCGTCGCCGACTACGAGGGCGTGGAGGTGAAGGCATCCGCCGGATCCGACTTCGTGAACTACATCAACCAGGTGCGCGCGGATATCCTCGTCGCCGCGAAGATCCGCCAGTGGCGCCACCAGTACCGCTATTTCGCCCGCAGGATCGGGTAAGGGGAGCATATGCCGACAGCAACCATCACCAACACCCGCGAAATCCTTCCCGTAGGGGCGACCCCCGCCGCGGGCGTGGGATACTACACCCTGAACATCCCGGTCCAGCTCACGGCCATGACCACCTCCGCGGCCGATCTGATCACCGGCTTGGTGCTGGGCCACAAGGGCAAGATCGTCTCCATGCAGTTCCACACCACCGTGCTCGGCACCGGATCCGGCGCCTCGCAGGTGTTGAACCTGGAGATCGGGTCCACGGACGTGACCGGCGGCGTGCTGACGCTGACGCTGGCCACCACCACGCCGCTCGGCAACCGCATCGCGGCCACGGCGATCACGGCGAACAACGAGTTCACGGCCACCGATACCCTCTCTCTGGAGGTGGCGGCGAGCGGAACCGTGTTCACGGCCGGCGCGGGCGTGATCTCCATCGTCATCCAGAATACCCAGGTCTAAAGCCTAAAGGAGTTCTTTCATGACTTGGACATGGGCGGAACTCTTCTCGCGCGCCCTTGTCCGGTCTGGACTCTTGGGGCGCGGCCAGATTGCCGGCGCGGATCTCTACACGGAGGCCCGCGACGAAACCGATCTGATGCTGGACGAGTGGGACGGGCAAGGGGTTGCCTTGCCGGCCGTCGAGACGACGATCCAATTCAACACAGTTTCGAATCAGGCGCTTTACTACCTCGGGGAAGGTTCGCAGACGGAGGCTTTCGGCGTCCGGCCGGAATCCATCATCACGGCTACCTGCACCATCACCACCAATCCCGACGTGAACGCACAAATGGTGGAGATGGATTTTCGGGAGTACACGATCATCCCTGTTCCCTCGACCTCCGGGGTGCCGTGGAATTACGCGGTCAATCCGACGTGGCCGCAGATGCAGCTCTACCTCTATCCCACGCCCGCCCAGGTGTACCCCGTGACCTTCAATTGCAAGGTGAAGTGGCGCGATACCCTGGGTGGAGACCCGACGCTGAACCCCTTCCAGGTGGCTGAGGTCAACAGCGGATATGCTTCGGCAATCGTGGACAATTTGGCGCTTCGCTTGGCGCAAAAGTACCGCCTGGAGACATCCACGCTCGAAAACCGCGCCTATGCCTCGCGCTATACCATGGCCATGCAGGTAGCGCAACAGCAGCGGGACATGACCCAGAAGATCCCGCGCGGGATCTTCTCCAATAACATCCTGGTGTCCGGGGTGAACCCGTGAAGTCCCTCGACGTGCCCATCATCGGAGATTCGAAGGACGCCCCCCAGGACGATCCGGAGTACACGCTGAACCTGTACGGGGAACAGGTGTCCGACGAGGTGTACACCCTGAAGCCCACCCCGGGATCGGAGCTGTACGGGCAATTCGCCGTGGGTGGTGGTGGGCGGGGACTCGTAACCGTGGGCGGCCGGCTGTTCGGCGTTCGTGGGGCCTACTTCCAGGAGATGATCGACGGGGAGCCGCTGGTCCGCGGCAGCCTCCTGACCAATTCCGCCGCCAAGGTGGCGATGGTGTACCATCTTCCGCCCAATGGGAACGGGCAGATCCTCATTGTGGACGAAACCAATGGGTACGTCTTTGAGTTGGCCACCAACACCTTTACCGTGCTGGCCCCTCCCGCATCGCCGGAGGATGACGGGTTCGTGGGGGGTGGTTGCCAAGCCACCTATTGCGCCGGCCGCGCGCTGGTGTTCATCCCGGGAAACCGCGTGATTCGCTGTTCGGAGGTGAATGATTTCCTGATTTGGCCCGGCCTCGGAACTGCGACCGCGGAAAGCTTGGCCACGCCTTTGAAGGCCATCGCCTCAAATGGAAACCTGTTCTACGCCTTCTCCGATGACGGGTTCGAGGTCTGGCAGTTCCAGGACGCGGATCAGTTCCCCTTCGCCCCCATCCTCTCCGGGGACAAGATCGGCATCCTCGCCCCGCAATCCCTGCTGTTCATCGAACGGTTTGCCTATTGGCTGGGCCGGACGGACACTGGCGAGGGCGTGGTCTATCGCCATTCCGGCGGCGGGCAGCCCGAGCGCATCTCGACCCATGCCTACGAGCGGCGGATCGCGGACCTCTCCACCCCTTCGGACGCCATTGGCTGCACGTACAACAGCCTGGGCCATACCTTCTACCTGCTCAACTTCCGAGCCGGGAATAAAACGTTCTGCTGGGACAAAGCCACGAGCCTTTGGCATGACCGCGCCGTGCGTGAGCCGGTGAGCGGCAACCTGTCGGGCCTCCCTTGGGTCGCCACCGTGGTTTTTGAGGGGGAAATCCTCGCCATCGGCTACCAGAGCGGACAAGTCCTCCACATCGATGACGAGCTGTTCACCGACACCGGCAACCCGATTCTCCGGGAGCGCATTCTGACCGTGATCCCCAAAGAGGGAGACTGGCTCACGTACTACCAGAGCGCGGAGCTATTCGGGACCGTGGGGAATACCCCCGTGGGCCAGCAGGTTCCCAACATCATGATGAAGTACTCGACCGACCGGGGCATGACCTGGAGCCTGGAGCGGTGGCAATCCACGGGCGGGAATCACAGCTACGGCACGCGCACCCGCTGGGTGGGTCTCGGGGCCGCCTTCGGGCTCGCCCTGTGGTTCCGCGTGGTCTCCAGCCACTTCATTTCCTGGCGCATGGTCCGGGTGTATGCGGAGTAAGGTATGCCGATAGGGAAGCTTCTCGGAAATCTGGCCAGTGGGGCCACCGACTTTTTCACCGCAGGTGCGCAGGCGGATGCGCAGCGCAAGGGATTGCGTAATGCGCGCAGCGACCTGAACGCTGGTTATTCGGAGGCCCAGGGCTTCCAGCGTCCGATCTACGATACGGGCGTGAAGAACTACACCAACCTCTCTGACGCCTACGGGCGCGGGGAGTTCGACCCTGGGAGGCAAACGCCCTTCCAGTTCGACCCGCAATCCGTATTCCAGGATCCGGAGTACCAAGCCAGCATGCGGGCCGGCACCAGCGCCATCAACAGCGGCGCGGCCGGCCGGGGGATGCTGTATTCCGGGAACACCCTCGCGGACCTGAGCCGCTTCGGCCAGGACACCTTCGCCCGCCGGTCCGATGCGCTGTATGACCGCGGGTTCACCGCTCACAACACGGCGTTCAATCAGAACCTCCAGCGCGGGAACATGCTGTTTGGCCAGGGGATGGACTTGGCGCGGCCCGGATTCGCCGCGGCCGGCAACCTGTCGAACCTGGCCACGAGCCGCGGATCCGACCTGGCCAACATCAACATGGGCATGGCCAACGTCCGGGCCGGCGAGCTGGGGCGCAAAGCCTCGGCGGCCGGCGGCCTATTCGGCGATCTGGGCGAGGGGTGGGACCAGTACCTGGGTCGCGCCAAAACCCTTTCCAGCCTCAACGGGTCCGAAAACTGGATCGGCAACGCCCATAAGCGGGCCATGGGGGTTCTTTGATGGCCTTCCGACCGGAGCTTGTGGACCTACTGGACCCCCGGGGATTCGCCCGGACCAAGTCCTATGCGGACCTCCTGGACGCCTCCAGCGTGCGGCGGTCTCGCGACCTCCAGAGCGATTACGACGAGGCCAGCGCCGAGGATCGCCTGGCCGGCCTCCGCGGGCAGAACCGCGCCCGGGACGTCCAGACCGATTACGAGACCCAGACGCTCCCCAGCCGGGTCTCCAAGGTGCGGGATGAGGCCGCGGCATCCACCCGATCCCGCAACTTCTATGAGAGCTTGCCGCCCTGGATGGCGCAGCCCGCGGCCCCGGCCCTGCCCCCGCAGTACGGCCCGCAGCCCGAGGCGCCGGCCGAGCCCAACCTTCCGCCATTTTACCTACGGCCGAACGCCCAGCGGACACCCGCATCCGGACCTGTCCCTGGGCGTGACGAGATGCTGTACGAGGCCATGC
>DATCRM010000164.1:0-9704 GCA_036568985.1 Lacunisphaera sp.
CCCCGCCGTGGCTTGAAACTCACAGCTCCCCGGCGCGCCGTAGATCGAGGAAAAATTCCACCAGTCCCGTTCCGGCCGCACTGAACACGCCAACTCTTCCGCCGTGCAGCAACGCGATCTCGCGGCAGATGGCAAGGCCCAGACCCGTGCCCTCGGCGGCCTCGCCGGGTCGGCGGAAAAACGGATCGAAAACCCTCGCCTGCTCCGCTTCGGTGAAAGGACGACCGTGGTTTATTACGCTGAACCGTACGTAACCGTCGTCGCGCGGCTGCACCCGCATGGTCACCGTTTGCCCCGGCAATCCGTATTTGCCCGCGTTGGAGAGGAAATTTCCCAACACCCGGCACGCGTGCAATGGATCAGCCAGCACGTCGGGCAGGGCGTCCGCCGTTTCCACTTCCAAGGTGCCGCCGCGCAATCTCACCCGGTCGCCGTGCGCCGCCCTGGCTTCGCTCAGCAGATCCGCGGGAGCCTGCGGTGCAAGCGTGAGTTCCGTGCGGCCGGTTTCCAGTCGCGCGAGTTCCAGCAAAGCCTGCAGCACGGCCAGCAGTCGCTCGCAATCGTTGCGCGCCACCTCGAGCAGCTCGCGCTGGTCGCGATTCAGCGGCCCAAGTTTTTCCTCCAACAACAGGTGCAGGGACATCCGGATGCCTGTGACGGGCGTTTTCACCTCATGTCCGAGGGTGGCGAGCGCCTTGGTCTTGGTCTCGATATCCTGGCGCAGTCGCGTGACGTCCACCAGCAGCACGGCCCAGCCATCATCGGCCCCAAAGGCGCCGGCCATGCGGAAAACTTGCGGCAGGTAATCATCGCCTACGTCGCTTCCCTCCGGACGCAGGTGAACCACGCGCCGGATATCGTCGCTGACCTGATCCTTGTTCACTGCGGCGGCGGCATCGAGCTGCCGCCTGACCTCGCCCGGGAGAATCTCCGAAATGCCGAGCGAACGACTGAGCGCTTCCGCCCGCGGGTTCTTTTGTCGCACGGCAAAATTGCCATCAACGATATAGACTGGATACGGCAGTGCCTCGAGAATCGCGCGACAAATGCGATTGGCGGCCAACGCCCGCTCGTCCGTCTCACTGATGTAGCGCTGCAACTCCCGGGCCATCTCGTTGAAGCTGGTGGCGATCTGGCTGAGCTCCTCGCCGCCGACCACGGGCACCACGGTGTCGAAGCGCCGCGCCCGCACCAGTTGGATCGAGTCGCGCAACCGCCCCAGCGGCTCATAAATGCTCCGGGTCAGTCGAAGCGAGGTGAGGATATAGATACCCAGCGAAAGGATGGCGAAACCCATCGCGATGAGCGTCACATTCTGCCCCCGTTGCACCGCGGCGTCATGTCGCGCCGTGATCGCGCTCTCATTCAAATCGACAATCTGGTCTGCCACGGTGCCGATGTCTCCGGTCAGACCGGTAATGAGCCGGTTGAGTTCGTCCTGCCGTTTGCCCTCCCGTGATTTCAATGCAAAGAGTTCATCGAACGCGGCAAAGTAACCCTGCCCCTGGGCAATGAGCCGGGCCGCCCGCTCGCGCTCTTCCATCCCGTCGGCATTGCGTTCAACCTGCCGGAGTCTTTTTTCCACCGCTTGCCGTTCCTGCGCGAAGACCTTGCGCGTGCTCGCCAAGCCGGCGATATCCTGGACTGCGAGACATTGCGCATTGATCCGCGTGATCGAGGAGCGCAGCTCCCGGATGCTTCGGATCGTGTCGTAGTTGCGGTTGATGAGGGAATTCATCTCGTCGGTCAGGCCGCGCGTGGCCCATACGCAGAATCCGCTCAGCAAGAGCAGAAGCATCAAGGTGACGGTGAGCCCGCCAGCAAGTGACCAACGGTTCATGACGCAGCGGCGGTGCCGGTCGCGCTCGTGGCCCAGCGTTTGCGTTTGCGGTAAATCGTGGCGGCATCGATGCCCAACACCCGAGCCGCTTCTTCCAAGGTGGCGGTGCGGGCGGTCACGAGGCGCAGATGCTCCTGCTCGATCGCTTCAAGCGGCACCAACGCACCCAGGGCCACTTCAGCCCCGCCGCCAGATACCGCCAGCTCGGCCGGCAAATCCGTGACCTCCACCCGCTCGCCGCGCGCGAGAATCACCGCGCGTTCGATGGCATTGCGCAGTTCACGCAGATTTCCCGGCCAGGGATGCCGCCGGATCATGGTCCACGCCTCCGGGGAGAAATCCTTTACGGCGCGCCCGCCTTCCTCGGCAAAGAACCGCAGAAATTCCCGCGCGTGCCGCTCCAGATCGCGGGGCCGCAACCGCAACGCCGGCATCTGCACGCTGATCACGTTCAGCCGATAAAAAAGATCCTCGCGAAAACTACCGGCCTTGACCGCGGCCGCGAGATCGCGATTGGTTGCGGCGACCACGCGCACGTCGGCGGTCCGGGTCTTCGTTTCGCCAACTCGCTCGTAAGTCCGCTCCTGGAGCAAACGGAGTAATTTGGGCTGCAATTCAGCCGGCAATTCGCCGATCTCGTCGAGGAACAGCGTGCCCCCGCGCGCAGCTTCGACTTTGCCCCAGGTGTCCTTCATGGCGCCCGTGAACGCGCCCTTGGCATGACCAAAGAGTTCACTCTCCAACAATTCACGCGAAAGGCTCGGGCAACTTACAGTTACAAACGGCCCCGTCGCCAGCGGACTGCACTGGTGAATGTGACGGGCCAGCGCACTCTTGCCCGTGCCATTCTCACCCAGGATCAAGATGGACGCTTTGGCCCGGGCGGCGCGCTCGACCAGAGAGATCACCTCGGCCATTCCCGGATCATCGGAAGTGAAATCCATGGCCGGCAATGACTGCGCGACTTGTTCCTCGAGTTCGTCGACGCGCTGCCGGAGCTGGCGGGATTTGTCGATGCGCGCGAGGAGGTGCCGGAGCTGTTCGGGGGTAAACGGCTTTTCCAGATAATCCTGCGCCCCGCCGCGCATGGCCTCGACCGCCGTTTCTATGCTGGCGTGGGCGGTGCAGATGACCACCGGCAGCTGGGGCGCTATTTTCTGCAGTCGAACGAGACAATCGAGTCCGTCGGTTTCGCTCTCCAAGCGCAAATCGAGCAACACCAGATCATATCGTTCTTCCTGTAATTTCAGCAGGGCCACGCGGCTGCTGTCGGCCGTGTCCGCTTCGTGGCCCTCGGCCCGAATGGCTTGAGCGGTGGTGAGACGGATGCTGCGCTGGTCATCGACAATCAGGATTCGCATAAAACTGAAAATGGCTTGGGCGGGGAGAGTGAGCAAACAGCGCGCCAAGCCGCAGTTGTGCCCGTGGGAGACAGGATAGAACGGCAACAGTTCGATTCGAAGTGCGGGTTTTTGCAACCTGCGGCGGCTTTACCCGGCTCGCCTTGCAAAATGCTAGACCGCGCCAATGGGGCAAAAACCGTAAACGCGCGCAACACGCTGATCGTGAGGCAACAATACATTCGATGGGGCCGACGGCACGATCCCGGCAACATGGTAGGTCCGCTTGAGGCGAGTTTCTGCCCGCCTCCGCTCAACCACCAATTCCGCCGTTCCCATGAAATCTTCCTACGGTTTTTGCTCCTGCCTTCGCGGCACCAGCCTCGTTGTTACACTCACTTTACTTTCTCCCGTTCTGTTTGCCGGAGAATCGTCCAAGCCCGTCGAAGAATCCGCCAGTCAAGCCTCGGCCAAAATCGACGACTACCGCGCTGACTCTTCCGACGTCAACAAGGCGGAGGCCAAGGCCGCGCTCGAACGGCTCGATGCCGATATCGACCTCCTCGAGGCCAAGATCGATTCACTCACCCAGCCTGCGCGCAAGAAAGAGCTCACGCAGCGACTCAAGCTTTTGAAAGAGCGCCGTAAGGAACTCAACCACGAGTTCCGCCAAGCCAGCTACGACGCCCTCGTCTCGGATGTGAAGGCCGAGTGGAGCCAGCTGAACAATTAACTGACGCCGGACGGCCCTCCCGACCAAGCAACCACCACTCATTCCATCTCTTCAGCACGTCCCTCCCATGAACATCACTTCCTCCCTCCAAAGCAGGCTCTTCGCGCCCAGTGCTGGCTCGCGCTCGCCCTTGGCTCAGAGCACCGCCACATCCGAATGTGAGACACTTCCCGTCGATGAAACGGCCCCGGGCTTGGCTGCGTCCGCCGAACGTCTCAACGGATGCGTCACTGTGATGTTGGTCGAAGAGCGCACTTTGGTGCGGCAGGGCATAAACTCGCTTCTGGCGGACAGGAACGACATCACGGTGATCGGCGAAGCCGCCGATTGCCGCCAGGCATATGGTTTGGCCGAGAAACTCCGGCCCGACGTCGTGATCATCTCGCTCAGCCTGGTGCTGCGCAATGGCCCTGAATCCCTTCGCTGCATTCTTGAGGCCGCGGGCGGCGCCCGGGCGCTCGTCCTGACCCCCCATTACCATAACAATGTGCTGACCGAACACGTCGCGATCTCCGGGGTGGCGGGTTTTCTCACGGAGCAGGCCGGAACCCAACTCCTGGCGACCGCGGTCCGAGAGGTTCACACGCAAAATCATTTTTCCGACGAAGCGCAGGTTCCGCCCGTCCCCTCCCCGGCGCCCGTCTCGCGCTATCGTCATAGCGAATCCGATGCCGATTTCCCGCGGCTGACCTCCCGTGAGGTTGAGGTTCTGCAACTCATCGCCGAAGGAAACGCCAACAAGCAAACCGCCTCCAAGCTCGGGATCAGCATCAAGACCGTCGAGAAGCACCGCCAGCACGTGATGACCAAGCTCGGCATCCACGAAACGGCGACTCTCACCCGCTTCGCCGTCTATGCCGGCATCGCCTGATCACATCTTTCACGACCATTCATACACACATACGACCATGAAAACTCGCTCCAACGACTCGCTCAAGACCAGCCCTGTTACCACCAAGCCCGGCCGGCCCGCCCAGCTCAACAGCCCCCATGACGACGCGGCCGGTGAAGTGGATGTGGAACTGGTTCGGCGTTTCAAAGGCGGTGACGAATCGACCTTCACCGAAATCGTCCATCGCCACTACTCCCGCATTCGCGCGCTCGCCAACCGGACCCTCCGCTTCACGGGCGACGTGGATGAAGTGACCCAGGACACCTTCATCCGGGCGCATCGGAACCTCCACAATTTTCGCGGCGATTGCTCGCTGAGCACCTGGCTTTACCGCATCTGCCTGAACCTCGCCCGCAATCGCTACTGGTTTCATTTCCGCCGGCAGCGGCAGAACACCCTCTCGCTCAATCGCACGGTGGACGAAGCGGGCGCCAAAAGCCTGGTCGATATCCTGGCCAACGGCAGCGCCAACCCCCTCTCCGAATCAACCACCAACGAGTTTCTCGCGCTTGTCGCCGAGTGCATGCAACGCCTCGACGCACGGCATCGCGAAATCCTCACGATGCGCACGACGCTGGAACTTTCCTACGAGGAAATTGCGGTCAACCTCGGTATCAATGTCGGCACCGTGAAGAGCCGCATCGCCCGGGCCCGCGCCCGTCTGCGGGAGCAACTCTACCAGCTGGCGCCTGAATTCGGCCAGGAGGCGACCTCCGTCGATTTCTTTGAAATCGACCGCACCCTGCCGAGCACCGCCCTCTCCGTGACCTGAAGCCGCCCGGCCGAAAACCGGGGCGGCGGGTCCTGTGCTCTTTGAAAAAAAGCCTTGTGACCCTCCTCTCCTGCATCGCGGCCGGCCCACTCTTGCTGCACGGGGACGAGCCACCCCTGCCGGCCGAAATCGCCCGGCAGACGGGTACTTTCACCCTGTATTTCGAGAACGATTATTTCGGAGGTACGGATCGCCACTACACCAACGGAGTGAAGCTCTCGTGCCTCTACTCCGATGTGACTTCGTGGGGCCAACCGGGCTGGCGGAAGGCGCTGCTGGAGAAGCTGCCCTTCGTCAATCGCCCTGAAGGCCGGAAAAATTTCGGCTTCGCTCTGGGGCAGAACATCTACACCCCGCAGGACCAGGAGGCGGTTGTGCCGGATCCCCGCGACCGGCCGTATGCGGGTTGGAGTTATCTCGAACTGACTTTCCTGAGCGAAACCGAGCACATCGCCGATACGGTCTCTTTCCAGATCGGCATGATCGGACGGCACAGTTACGCCCAGGACATTCACCGGACGGTTCACAAGTGGATCAACGATTCACGTCCCAATGGCTGGGAGTATCAGTTACATGACGAAGCCGGCTTGAATGTCATTTTCGAGCGCAAGTGGCGCCTCTACGGCCGGGCGTTGAATGATGTCCTCGGAATCGACTTGGTTCCTCATGCCGGTCTCACCTTGGGAAACATTCAAACCCACGCCAACGCCGGTGGCACCTTGCGGCTGGGTTTCAACCTGCCGAGTGATTTTGGCGTCGAACTCATCCGTCCCGGTGGTGGCGGAAATACGCCGATTGACGATCGCGATCCCCGCGTCGCGCCCAATCGCGACTGGAGTTTTTTTGTTTTCGCCGCCGCCGACGGTCGGGCGGTGGCCCGCGATATTTTTCTCGATGGAAACACGTTCAAGGACAGTCCCAAGGTCGACAAAAAGATCTTCGTCGCCGACCTGAGCTATGGCGTCGGATTCGTCGCCGGCCGCTGGCAGCTGACTTTCACCCAAGTCTACCGAACCCGCGAATTTGAGGGACAGCCTTTCAACCACAATGACTTTGGCTCGGCCACCCTTTCCTATGCGTTTTGATCACCGTTCCGTTCACGCGCGTTGGTCCCGCGATCCGGACCTGATCTAACCGCGTTTGCTCCGTCACACCCAACCCCACCTCCCCATGAAAAACGATTCATTTGTTTTCCAGCTCTCTCTCCTGGCTGTTTCGTTGCTCGTAGCTACCGGATGCCCGAAAAAGAACTCACCACAAGTCAGCCTCAACCAGCCGGCGATTGCTTTGGCCGAAACCCCGGCGTCGCCCACGGCTCCGGCCACTCCTCCTCCCGGGGAAACTCCTGTCACCACCGCTCCCTCGGATCCGTTTAGTGAGATGGTCCCCGCACTGGAAGCTGCGACTGCGGAAAAACACGAAGGACTTTCCGCCATCCAGCAGCGTATGGACCGGGAAATCGACAGCCAGATCGCGGCCCGAAAAACTGCCGGCCAAAACATCAGTCTCGCCGACGACGAAAAGTTGGACACCGCCACGGAAGATTTTGCCGAGAAACTGCGGATGCTCACCTTGTCCAGCCCTGAGGTTTGGGAGAGTGCCAAACATGACACCGAGCTTGCCCTCAAGAACGTGCGATCCGCCTATGCCGCCATCATGAACAAACCCATCAAGAAGTGATGGCCTCGGAAAATTGAAACCTTATGCCGCACCCAAACGGATCGTATCCCATTGAAAAACAGGTAGATTAGATCAGGAATTAGAATAATTCTAATTCCTACTTGAAACTCGGTCGCGAGTGGGTTGGTTTTTCCGACTCCCAACCCACATGTCCGCTCATACCGACAGTCACGCCGTCCTTTCCGAGCAGCTCAAGGCTTGCGACGTCCGCCCCACCCCTCAGCGCGAGGTCGTGCTGAAGTGCATTCTCGACAAGCGCGACCATCCCACGGCTGACGAGGTTTTCGCCCGAGTTAAGTCAGCGATGCCCACCATCTCCCTCGCCACCGTCTACAACTGCCTTGAAACGCTCGTGTCCTGCGGCCTCGTGCGCTCCGTGAATTTCGAACGTGGCCCCACGCGTTACTGCCCGAATCTTCACCCGCACGCCCATTTCTACGACGAGCAGAGCGGCTCGACCCACGACATCGACCTGCCGGAAAGCCTCCTGAACAAGGTGAAGGCCGTCTTGCCGCCCGGTTACGACGCTTCGTCCGTCGAGATCGTCTTCCGCGGCCGGGCCCGCCCGTCGTCCTTCAACTGACTCCCTTTATTACCGTCATGAGCAAACTCGAGATCAAAGACCTCCACATCAGCATCGGCGACAAAGCCATCGTCAAGGGCTTCACGCTGACGATCAACCAAGGCGAAGTGCATGCCATCATGGGGCCCAACGGCACCGGCAAGAGCACCCTCGCCAAGGCCATCGCCGGCCATCCCGATTACACGATCACGAGTGGTGACGTGGTGCTGGATGGCGAATCAGTGCTGGAAATGGAGCCCGATGAACGGGCCCGCGCCGGTCTCTTCCTGGCCTTCCAGTATCCGAGCGAAATCCCCGGGGTCTCCATCGCCAACTTCCTGCGCGCCGCCGTCCAAGCCCGCATGGCCGAGGGCGAGGAGCTCGATGCCACCGGTTACTACAAGCGCCTCTATTCGAAAATGGACCTTCTCAAAATCGACCGGAAATTCACTTCCCGGTCCGTCAACGAAGGTTTCTCCGGCGGCGAGAAGAAGCGCTGCGAAATTCTCCAGATGGCCATGCTCGAACCCAAGATCGCCCTCATGGATGAGACCGACTCCGGCCTCGACATCGATGCGCTCCGGATCGTCGCCGAGGGCGTCAACGCCCAGCGCTCCAGCCCGGCCGCCCCCGGCATCATGCTCATCACCCACTACCAGCGCCTGCTCGACTACATCGTCCCCGACTTCGTGCATGTCATGCACGATGGCCGCATCGTGAAGAGCGGTGACAAGTCCCTCGCCCTCGAACTGGAGGCCAAGGGCTACGACTGGGTCAAACAGGAATATGCCGCCAAAGCCTGAGCCCTCATTTCCACAACATCTCATTCTGAGCGAAGCGAAGAATCCAGCAGCACAACCGCCACCGATCATCGTTCTGGATCCTTCACTGCGTTCAGGATGACACCAAAAGAAATTCGAACATGAAACCGCCCACCGAAATCGAAGCCGTCACGGCCGAAAATCCCGTCGTCGGCATCGACCAGACCAAAGGTGACTTCAAATACGACGTCGACTACGCCTTCGACGCCGGTACCGGCCTGTCCGAGGAAACCATCCGCTACATCAGCAAGGTGAAGAACGAGGCGCCCTGGCTCCTCGAGTTCCGGCTCAACGCCCTGAAGACTTTCCTCGCGAAACCCATGCCGACGCACTGGGCGACCAAGGACCTCGAAAACATCAATTTCGACAAGATCCGCTATTACCTCGCGCAAGGCCAGAAACCCAAGCGCACCTGGGATGAGGTGCCGGACGACATCAAACAAACCTTCGAACGCCTCGGCATCCCCGAGCAGGAGCGCAAGTTCCTGGCCGGCGTCGAGGCCCAGTTCGATTCCGAAGCCGCGTACTCCAACATCAAGGAAATCGTCGCCAAGCAGGGCGTCATCTTCGTGAATTCCACCGAGGGCCTGCGCGAACATCCGGAGCTTTTCCGGAAGTTTTTCGGCAAGGTCATTCCGACCGGCGACAACAAGTTCTCGGCGCTCAACAGCGCCGTGTTCTCCGGGGGCTCTTTCATCTACGTGCCGCCGGGCGTCAAGGTCGCGCAGCCGCTCCAGGCCTATTTCCGCATCAACGCCGAGAACTTCGGCCAGTTCGAACGCACCCTCATCATTGCCGACGAGGGTTCCGAGGTCGTGTACATGGAAGGCTGCACCGCCCCGAAGTTCAGCACGTCGACGCTCCACAGCGCCGTGGTCGAGCTCGTCGCGCTCAAAGGCGCCAAGATCCAGTACATCACCGTGCAGAACTGGGCCAACAACGTGTTCAACCTCGTGACCAAGCGCGCCGTCGCTCACGAAGAGGCCGAGGTGAAGTGGATCGACTGCAACATCGGCAGCCGCCTCACCATGAAATATCCCGGCGTCGTGCTGAAGGGTCGCAAA
>DATCRM010000165.1:0-8164 GCA_036568985.1 Lacunisphaera sp.
CCGCAAGGCGAGGCCGCCGAGGGGATGGGCGAAACCTGCCGGTGGAAGCGGCAGAGTGGGGGGCGGGGAAACCAGTTTAAAGGCGTCCGGTCGATGCGAGTCCGCCGGCACCGGCATGCCGACGCGATCAGAGCCTACCAAAGCCATGACCCGGGCGAGGGTGTCGGCAAATCCGTGTGGATCCCGCAATCCGCCATCGAACAGGCCGCGTTGACGGACCTGGCTGCGTTGTGGAATGAGATCGAGATGCACACCGGCAATCGATGCATCGGTGCGCAAAGTTTCCAGATAAGTATGCAGCGCCCGGAACAGGATGTTCGCATCACGCACCGGCTCAGGCAGGCGAATGAGATGCCGGTGGGTGGTTTCATCGCCCAGCAACAGGGTCAATTCCAATGCCTGGGCGGACATGCTGGCGTTGCTGAGTTCGAGCGCCAGACGGTCGACAAAGCGTCTAAAAATAAAAAGCAGAGGTTCGATCGTTTCGAGTTCATGCTCGCAATCCAGCGCAGCGGAAAACGTACGGGCCGGGGCCTTGATCACGAGTGGCCGTGGTGCGCCGCCACTGGCGCGTTCCCACAGAGCCAGACCGGTGCGTCCGAGGCGATGCGTGACGTCGGCCTTGGTCAGGGCGGTGAACTGGCCCAGTGTTTTAATACCCCAGTTTTTCAGGATCAGGGCGTGTTCGGTCGACGGTTCCGCCACGGCGAGCGGCAGCGTAGCGAGCAAGGCCGGCGTGCCATGAAGGATGTGACGGGGGGCGGCATGGCGGGCGGCATACAAGGCGCACAAAGGTGTCCGGCCCAAGCCGGCGCTGCTTTCGAGACCGGTAGCGGCGAGTGTGGCCACAGCGCGCTGCAGCGCCGGGACATGACTCGATTCGACCAGTCCGGACAGGCTCATCGTGCATGTGCCCGGCGCGGTCAATTCCACATGGGGGCAAACGGAAAACGCGGCGGCGAGCAACGCGGCCCCGGCTTCGCGTTCCAAGGTTGGATGCGGCGCGCGGACGATCAGGCCGGGGCAGCGGGCCATAGCTTGAGGCAACGATTGACCGGGGCAAACGCCAGCGGTCGAGGCAGACGTATTGCAGAGAGCAACCGTTGCTTCCTCGGCGTTGCGCACAACCATGGGTTGCGCAACCAACTCCGGCTCGCTCCGGACCAAGGATTGCAGGGCAAAGCCTGGAATATGCAGTACCGCAAACATGGTTAGCTGGCGGTGCCGAAAGTAGCCATACGCTGCCGCAGAAATTGGGGGGCCAGGTCGGCCGTGAGGTCAGGCCGGAGGCGCTTTTGATCGGCAAGGGTATGCGAGCTGGTTAGCGATAGACGCAGTCGGGAGCTGGGCACCAGCGGATAAGGCGTGAGCACGAGCCCGGTCAGGTTCGTGGGTTCGATGGCGCGTTGCAGTCGATACCAGCGGGTGGAGGGAATGCGTCTTAATTCCGCCGCCGCCGTCTGCCGCAAGTCCAGGACAAGCAGCCCGAAGTTGGCATCTCGGGCGAGCAAGTCTGCGGCTGCAATCGCCTCCTCGGTCTGCCGGGCGCGCACCCAGACGAGGTGTTCAAACAAATGGACAGGCCATGACGTGGGATCGAAATGATCGCAATCCACCAGCGCGACACGCAGGCCTTGATCGCGCGTAAGCTGCAACAACCGGCCGAGGAAAAGCTGGCTGCCGCAACTGGGCGCCGAGCAGACGAGCTCGGTCAAACCCGGGCGAGGCAAACCGCCCGCGACAGTATCAATCGCGGGCAATCCCGTCGGAAACACGTCGTCGGAGGCACGGACGGAAGCGGGAAATCGTTCGGCTAACAACTGCCGCAGTGCCGGCAGGGAAGAAGAAGGTGGCCCGGATATCACGGTTCATGTCGAGGCGCGATGGCGGCGAATGACTCCAACCAGCACACCTTGGGTTTCGAGCCGCGCAGGGACGATGTCGCGGTAACGCTTGTTTTCGGCGCGCAAGATCATCCGTCCGTCGGCTTGCACCAATCGCTTTAGCGTCGTGGTCGTTTCGTCCACGAGGGCGGCAACAATGTCGCCGGGCCGGGCTTCACGGCGCTCCAGGACGACGAGATCCCCATCCAGGATATGGGCGTCGATCATCGAATCGCCCTGCACGCGCAGGGCCCAATACTGATGTGGTTTGGGTCGCCGCAGGCCGAAGACAGAAGGATCCACCGTGAGCACTTCCTCTGCCGTCTGTTCCTGCATGGCGGGCAGACCGGCGGGAATGGCGCCGTACACGGGCAGGGAGAACAACTGTCCCTGCACCTGAGCTGCCTTCAGGCCCCATTTGCGATCTGCGAGCTTGGAGAGTTGTTGTTTGGCCGCCAATGCCTGCAGATGACCCATGACCGTGGTTTGACTGGAGAAACCAAAGTGGCGCTGGATTTCGCGAGTCGAAGGTGGCAACTGGTGCTCTTGTTGAAATTGACGGATGAATTCGAGGATTTCCTCCTGGCGTTCAGTGAGCATGCTGTTCAAGTGAACGGTATTGGCCGCCAAGGCAAGACGGGTTTTTCAGCCGCGGCGGAAGGCCTTGTGTGCCACGACTTTTTTCAAATCGGCCACGAGTAACTTGAACCCGGCCTCCCGATCAGCAGGCGGCCCGCGCAGGATCGAGGAGGGGTGAACGGTCGCGAAGAAAACTTTTGACCAAGGCACCGAAAAAGGCCGGCCGCGATCGTGGGTCACGCGAAAATCCGGCCCCATCAGCGCTTGGGCGGCGGTCGCACCGAGCGCCACGGTTACCGCCGGTTTGAGTAACTTCAGTTCTGCTTGTAGCCAGGGATTACAGGCGGCGATTTCGCGTGCGCTTGGCTTTTGATGAAGCCGGCGTTTGCCGACGGGTTTCCATTTAAAATGTTTCACGGCATTGGTCACATAGACGTCCGTGCGATCGATGCCGGCTGCGACCAACGCGTCGTCGAGCAAACGACCGGCTGGACCGACAAACGGCCGGCCGGCCTTGTCCTCCTGGTCGCCCGGTTGCTCGCCAATCATGACGATGCGTGCGTGTTTAGGACCTTCGCCGAAGACCGTTTGGGTCCCGATTTTGTAGAGCGGACAGGCCTTGCATTGTCTGGCCCGTTTGCGCACTTCGCCAAGGGAGAGTTCGCTCGGGTCCGCCGGGAGATAACATGCGGCAGTGGAAAGTTCGGCCATCCCTTATGGAGGCGGTGCCCCTGATTCGGTTCCGGTCGAAATCAGGCGCGAGAGGGCACGATCTCGCGGAGCGCGGCTGGATCACTTCCTCTATGGGCGAGCCACTCGTTTCGCCCGTTCGCGTAGTGCCTCGTAGATTGGCCTGTCCCGCAGTGCTTCCGCGACCCCATAGGCCACCAGGCAGCAAGCGAGCAGTGGAAGCATGAAGTCGTATTTTCCGGTCAGCTCGATCATCAATACGATCCCCGTCAGTGGTGCGCGAACAATGGCGGTGAGCAGCCCTCCCATGCCAATTACGGCGAACGCCTCGGGTTGTGCCGACCAAGATGGCAGCGCGGCATGCGCGACTTGCCCAAAGGCGAGGCCACCGAGCGCACCAATCACGAGCAATGGCCCGAAAATTCCTCCTGCTGCTCCCGTGCCATAGCTTCCCATCGTGAGAAAGAAGCGAGCGAGCAGGAGCACCGGCAGCCATTGAAATGCGATGCTACCCGTCAGGGCACGCTCGGCCAGCAGGCCGCCGCCGCCCGCGATACCGGGGTAAATGCCGCTGGCCAAGCCGGCGATCGCGCCGGCGAGCCCACCGATCGCCCAGGCGGGCCAGCGCAGGCGCGCATACAGATCAAGGCTCTTGAGCAGACAACGATTGAAAACGACCCCGCCCATCCCGCACGCGAGGCCTAGCACCAGCGCGGCCGGGAGCACCCGGACACTTGGGGCCGCCATGTCCTGCAAATGAAAAACCGGCATTTCACCCGTGAGAACGCGACCCACGATGTCGGCGGTGACGGAGGCGAGGAAGGCGGATACAAATACGACGGGGGTGAAATTGCCGGCGAGCTCCTCCAGCACGAACATGACGCCCGCCAGGGGTGCATTGAAAGCGGCCGCAAGTCCCGCACCCGCGCCAGCTGCAATGAGCGCTTTGCGTTCTCCTTCGCCCGGTTTTACGCGAAACCATTCAGAGACCATCAGGCCGGTCGCGCCGCCCATCTGAATAGTGGGACCCTCGCGCCCCAGCGCGAATCCGCCGCCGATGCCAACGAGGCCCGCGAAAAACTTCACCGGCAGGAGCCGGCGCCACTCGATGCCGCGTTCGCCGAGCACAAATCCTTTCAATTGCGGAATCCCGCTGCCACTGGCGTCCGGCGCGAAACGCCGCACCAGCCACAGGCCGAGCCCACCGCCCGCGGTGCCAAGCGCAACGGCAATCGCGATCCGCGGACCCGTATCGAAGCGGGAGAGAAATGCGATGCGGTTTCCCTCCGCCATGGCGAGCGCCACACGAAAGGCGGAAGCGAGCAACCCGGCCACAACTCCCACCACCAGAGCCTTGGGCAAAATGTGGCGGCGCTTTACCTCACCGGTGCCAAGGCCGAAGCCCGATTCATGCTGCATCGTATCAACCAAAACCAAACCTGCGCCAACGCAAGATGCGGTTCGGTCAAGCACACCACCGAGGTCGCTGCGATCTCAGCAGCGATAACCCGGGCGATTTTTATTTTTCGGAAAAAAGGCCGGAGGCGGCGCTCCCGATGCCCGCGGGGAAAACGCCTTCATGCGCGACCTTAAGGTATTAACCAAAAAACCCTCCCGAGCAGCGGGAGGGCTTCAAATTGGGTGCAGGGGTTGGATTTGAACCAACGATCCCGCCAAGGCGGGATTATGAGCCGGTGGGAGGGAGGCCGGTGATCTGATAGAATCCGTTGCCTCCTTTTTGGCGCTTCAGATGGGTTTCGAGTTTTCGGGCAGTGTTTCACTCTGCCAGGCCAAATTCCAAGGACGATATTTCGCCGTCCATTTGCTGATACCCTCGTTATGCTGCTCAAGCCGGAGCGGGACATTTGCCGACAAGCCGATGTAGTAGCGGCCGGAGGGGTTGCGTAGGATGTAGACGCGATACATCGGAAAGCAAAACCCCTTGGGGTGGAGGCCCAAGGGGTTTCAAATTGGGTGCAGGGGTTGGATTTGAACCAACGACCTTCAGGTTATGAGCCTGACGAGCTACCAGGCTGCTCCACCCTGCAACAAAGGGATGTGCATAAGTGCCCACGCGTGCGCGGCTGTCAACGGGTTTTTCTCAACAGATGTAAGTCGCGAATCCGGCTGGCGCGGGCTGGACCTTGGTTTCATCCTCTCCGCTCCGATTTCCTTCATGAAATTCAAGCCCAGCATCAAGCGCATCACTTTCGGCGGCCTCGCGGCCGTCGAGTTGCGCACGCCGAAAATCCGCCTCGTTGTCCTCACCGCCAAGGGCCCCCGCGTCGCCTTCTGGGGCCGGCCAGACGGGGATAATCTGTTGCTCTGGGCTCCGGGCAAATACCGGCGCGGTCGATGGGACCTGATGGGCGGACACCGGTTGTGGCTGGCCCGGCCGGGGGCCGACGAGGCGGAAGAAACCTATGCGACCGACAACCAGCCGTGTGACGTCGAGGTTTTTGGCAACGCATTCAGCGTCACAGCGCCGGTCGATCCGATTCACCGCACGCAACGCGGCATCAAGGTCACCGCGCTTGCCGCGGACCGGGTCGTGATCGAGCATTTTGTCACGAACTGCAGCGACATGCTGTGGAGCGGCGGCATATGGGGCCTCACCTGCACCGTACCCTCGGCCGGCACCAGTTACCTGGCGCCGCTTGGGGATGGCAGCTCATGGGATTACGCCACGATGGTGGCGTTCCGCACTTGGGGCGGCGGTCACGGCGGGCTGGGTTTTGGAGACGAACAGTTTCAACTCACGGATGACGCCCTCGTGCTCCGGCCGTCCAGCCGGGAAAACAAGCGAATGGTCAAAGCCGATGCCGGCATTATCGCGATGCACGATCCGGTTCAAAAACTCCTCTTTGCCATGCATGCGGACTATCAGGCCGACGGCAATTATCCACTGGGAACCAACCTCGCATTCTATGTCGGTCCGAAAAACTTCATGGTCGAGATGGAGACGATGAGTCCCTTCACGACGCTCAAGCCGCAGGCAACGCTCCGACACACGGAGACTTGGTTGTTGCGGGACGCGAAGGGCGCGCCGACGGCGAAGGCGCTGCGGGCTATTTTTTAAGAAAACCGATAATGATTCGCGACTGGCGGCGAAGACAAAATAGGTGGCGGACTGTCTTTGTCGGGTCGCTGCTTACAGCGACCTCGCACGGGGCGGCTCAGCTGGAGCTGAGCCCTCCACTGGTTATGCGGCGGCCACGCCGGCCATCAGCCGCATGAGACCGGCTTCGCTGAAGTCTGCGCGCTGGACCTCGCCGGCGATCCGGCCTTCGCGCATCACGAGGATGCGGCGGCAAAGGCCGATCAGCTCGGGCAATTCGGACGAGACGACCAGCAGGGCCTTGCCTTCGCAGGCGAGCTCATCGAGCAGTTGGTAGATCTCAGCTTTGGCGCCGACGTCCACCCCGCGGGTGGGTTCGTCGATCAGGAGCACGTCGCAGGAACGGGCCAGCCACTTGGCGAGGGCGATCTTCTGCTGATTGCCGCCGCTGAGGCCGGCGGTGATGGACTCCAGGGAAGGGGCCTTCACGCGCAGGCGCTGGCTGTAGCGCTGGGCGAGCGTCTGTTCGGCCGTGCGGTTGATCCAGCCGAGGCGCGACAGGGCGGGCAAGGCGGCGAGCGCGGTGTTTTCGCGGCAATTCAGTCCGAGCACGAGGCCCTGGCGCTTGCGATCCTCGGGCACGAGGCCAACACCGGCGGCGAGGGCGGCGTCGATCGAACCGGGGCGAAGCGCCTTGCCGTCCACCGTGATCGTGCCGGTGGCGGCGGGATCGAGTCCGAAGATGGCTTGAACCGTCTCGCTGCGGCCGGCGCCGACGATGCCTGCGATGCCGACAATCTCGCCGGCGTGGACCGACAGGTTGATGTCGGAGAACAAGTCGGGTGAGCTGAGCGACTCCACCCGCAGGCGCTCGGCCCCGGGCTCGCGCGCGAGGTGGTTGGGCGTGGCGATGAGCAGCTCGCGGCCGATCATCTGCGTGACGACGCGATGCGGCGTGGTCTCGGCGATCTTCTCGGTGGCGACGTGTTTGCCATCGCGCAGGACCGTGATGTTGTCGCAGAGGGCGAAGAGTTCCTCGAGGCGGTGGGAGACGTAGATGAGGGTGATGCCGCGGGATTTGAGTTCGCGCACGAGTTTGAAGAGCTCGGCGGTTTCCGCGGCCGAGAGCGAGCTGGTGGGTTCGTCCATCACGATGACCCGGGCGCCGGTGCCGACGGCGGCGGCGATTTGCACGAGCTGTTCGCGCCCGGTGGAGAGAGAGCCGATGATGGCATCGGGATCGATATCGGCTCCGATAGTTGCGAGCATGGCCCGCGCGCGCTGACGGAGTTCGTTCCGCTGGACGAAGCCGCCGCGGCGCGGTAGGTCGCCGAGGCAGAGGTTCTCGGCGACGCTCAGGTTCGGGCAGAACGCGAGCTCTTGATGGACCATCGCGATCCCGAGCTGACGGGCGACGAGCGGCGTTGTCGGATGGATGACCTTGCCATCGAGGTGAATCTCGCCGCCATCGGCGGTGTGGACGCCGGCGAGGATCTTTCCGAGGGTACTCTTGCCGGCGCCGTTCTCGCCGATCAGGGCGTGGCAGGTGCCGCGTTCCACGGCGAAGCCGACCCCGTCGAGCGCGAGCACGCCGGGAAAGCGCTTGGTGATCTGGTGGAACTCGAGGAAGGGCATGGAGGGTAGGGCGGTCACTCCGCTGACCGCCGCGGCGCGGAACGGAGTCCGCGCCCTACCGGCGGTTTACTTCGGCAGCCATTTGTCCCAGTTCTTGGCGAAGGCGTCCACGTTGTCCTTGGTCACGGGGATGAGGGCGCTGACTTCCTTCACGGCGGGGGGATTTTTTTTCTCCACGATTTTCTCAATGAGGAGTTCGACGGAGCGATGGCCCCATTCGTAGCATTGCTGGGCGAGGAGGACCGGGACGTGGCCGCTGCGGATGTAGGCCAGCTGGGCGGGCAGGGCGTCGACGGACACGCATTGCACGGTGCCGGGC
>DATCRM010000166.1:0-5402 GCA_036568985.1 Lacunisphaera sp.
CTCCTCAGGCCAGCGGCGGAGGTCCGACTCAGTTCCAAGTCGTCTTCCAGACGAACCAGCCCAACACCAGCAATCCCAACGCAAGCCCCATCTCGCTGGCAGCGAGCTCCGCCTGGCAAATCACCACGATCCCTGGAAGCGGCTCCGATGGCGCCAACGCCACCATGAATTTCGATGGCGTCAACGGGGGAACGTATCAACTCGCCGGCTGCCCGCCTTCCGCCCTCGCTTCCTACACCTCGACGCTCACCATGACTGCAGCGAACTCCTGGCTGCAGTTCACTGACAAGAGCGGCGGCAAGGCCTTCCGCGAACCGACCATCCTCTGGAATAGCAATCCCAACATCGTCCTCACCGGGACGATGGTCACCGACGCCCTCACAAGCCGTCAATATTATGGCATCCTCGCCGGCACCTCTCCTATTTCGTGGGCATGGGCCGATGCGAGTGGAAACTCCTACTTCTCGCAAAGCTCGACCCTCCAAGTAGGCAGTCCGCAGTCCACGGGAGGCACGGCACTGCCGGGAAATTTCGATGTGCAAATGCAGTATAAGAATGCTGCCGGCGTCTGGATCACGTACCAGGAGACCTTCCTCGAATACACGCTCACCGACATTCCGACCTACACGCTCTTCGTCAATCCCAACGAAGCCGCGTATACCGGTACTTCGACCTCGAGTCAGTACAACGCCTACAAGAATCCCCTGGCCAACGGCGTCAACGGAAACTCCCCGCCGTTTTGCCGCCAACAAAGTGGTCTCTTCGATCCGCGCACGAATCGGTTCACCGCACCCGTCGCCGGCTCTTACACATCGGATGATCCCGGCTTGAATGGAAATCCCGCGATCGATGCCACGGTTTACTCCGCCAATCAGCAACTCGGCACGCTCAATGGCAGCGTCGGCACCTTCCTGCTGATGAAGACCAACCGCCCCAGTACGTCCCGCGGGCAACGGTGGGAATACACCACACCCTGCCGCGGGTACGACAATACGATGCACTGGTTCACCTCCCAGAGCACTTGCTGGTATGCCAACGGATTTTCTCATGGCGGAACCGATGCCGATTGCTTTGACGGCCTGCTCAGCCAGAACAATCCCTTGGTCAAGGTCCTGGCGGACAATGGCGGGGGAGGGGTCGGCCCGGGTTCGCAGAGTTACTACTACGAAGATCCCGATGGCATCGCGCGGCGGGCGATGGGCGGCTACGTTCCGGTGTCCGGGGCTGCCACGGGCAGCCTGACCAATACCTCGACGACCATCGGCTTGCCCGAGGCGACCACCGGCACGGTTTCGACCGCCGGGGTTATCGTCCCGACCTCCCAGAGCCAGAGCAGACCGATCTTGCTTCACCGTCCCTTCAACAGCGTGGCGGAAATGAGCTACGCTTTCCGCGGCTCGCCCTGGAAAAGCATCGACTTCTTCACACCGGAGAGCGGCGATTCGGCCATGCTCGATGTCTTCTGTGTCAACGAGCCGCCCGCCTCCGGGTTGATCGCGGGCAAGGTCGATCTCAACACGCGGCAAGTGCCCGTGCTCAAGGCCATTCTTTCCTCAGCATACCGGGATGAGTTCAACAATATCGCGAGTCCCCCTTCGAGTGGCACGCTCCCCGCGCTCAGCTCCAACGAAGCGGGCAATCTCGCCAGTGCCTTGGTCAAGATCACAACCAGTGCGAACGCGTGGGAAGGGCCGCTCTCCAACATCGCCGACTTGGTTGGGCATTTCATTTACCCGGATCCCGGTTCCCTCACCGCTACCGACGTCTACCAATACACCAGCCCGGCCAACGGCACGGAGTACACCTTTAGCGGCTTCAGCGGCGCACTCAGCGCGGCTTCGCTATGGGATCCCTCCAACCAGGTCTCGTCCCAGAACATCCAGCGTTTCCGCGAGACTGCCGTCCGGCCGCTCGCCGCTGCCGGGCAAACCCGCGTTTGGAACCTCCTGATCGACGTCGTGGCCCAAAGTGGCCACTACCCCAAGACGGCGACCGGATTCGATCAATTCGTCGTCGAGGGCCAAACCCATCTCTGGGTACACGTCGCCATCGACCGCTACACCGGCCAAGTCCTCGACAAACAAATTGAACCCGTGACGCAATGAAACGCCTCTCGCCCTTTCTGCTGATTCTCATTTATCTCCATGCCGCAAACGTGCAGGCGCAGGATTCCAGAGCGGGCCAGGCGCCGGCTTTTGAGATTCCCGCCGGGCCCCTCCTGCATGCGGCGCCCGATTTCGCGCAGTGGACCACTCAGTACTCCTACCCGGACGACACGAAGAAGGACGGCACGGATGCCGCCGCCGCGAAGAACGTTCCCCTGCCCGGCAACCTAGCCAACCGCCCCCGCACGCTCGTGACGACGAAAACCCGCGACGTCATCCACATGGAAACGACAACCGTCGGCGGAGCTGTGACCGACGCCTGGCAGATCAAGGGAGATTGCTGGGTCAAATATCCCGGAAAGGCCCTTTGGACCGGCTACACGGCATCCAACCCCACGGAAATTGTCGGCAAGCTCCGCGCGACGCTCTTGCTCCCCGCCAGCGGCTTCCGCGACCTCACGTGGCTCGACAAGGACGCTTATGCAGGCCGCACGAAGAGCGAATGGGGCGACTGCTACGTTTTCCTGCCCGGGGGCCACGCCGCGAACGCCGACATCAGCAAGGGGATACTTGATGCAGCCCCGATCATTGCGTACGTCGACGCGCAAACCCGCCTGCCCGTGATGGTCCGCAATCCGGACGGCATGCGCGTTTTCAAATTTGTCCAGCCACCCCCGACCTCCGTGCTACAAATTCCCGACGTCCTCGTTGGCGAAATCAAGGAAACCAACGCGGTCCAGGTGCAGCGCAACGCAGCTCCGTCACGGGAATATTGAGGCAGCCCTTCTTCCGGGGCACAAAAAAGGCCGCACGGGTTTCGTGCGGCCTTGCGTTGGGAATCGCGGGAGCTTCTGGCTTAGACTTGCGCCTTGCGGCGGCGCAGGAAGGCGAACGCTGCGAGGCCGGCGCCGATGAGCGCGTAGGTGGAGGGCTCGGGGACGCTCGTCGCGTTGACCGTGAACTGGAAGTTCGCCTCGCCGGGAACACTGGAAGGCGTCCCGAAGCTGCTCAGGTTGGGCGAGCCACCGAGGTAGGCCGAGTTGGGCCAACCGGGAAAGCCCGGATCGAGCACGAAGGAGGTGCTGCTGAAGACGCCGCTTGCGACAGTATCGCCGGTATAAGTTGCCGCCCAGTAGGCTGGAGCGGTGACGAGGTACGTGCTGCCGGACGTGAGCGTCAACGTCGGGATCGTGACGTAGTTGAAGGCGCCCGTGCCCGTTCCCTGCCCCGTGCTGGTCACGGAACCCAGGATGTTGCCGGTATCATAAAGCTGCGTGAGCGCGCCACCCGAGCCTACCTGCCAAACTGTGACGTGCGGCGCATCACCGCCACCCAGCGAGAGAGGGGTGAAGCCGAGCTGGGTCACGTTGATGCTCGTGCTGAGGGTGAATTCGATGCCAGACAGGCCATACGCGCCGAGGTCCGTTTCCGTGCCAGTCGCCGTATAAGCGGCCGTATCGGCGCGAAGCGAAGGCGACACGCATGCGAGCATCAGCGCGCAGGCAACGATGGGGAGTCGAAGAGCGAGGGATTTCATAAGGGGATGCTTAATCCTGCACTTTTATGCACCGCATTGCAACAAATATTCTCGCTTTTAGAAAAAATAATGGCCCTCGTGGATCCTGAAAATCAATGCTGGCGATCCGGCAATCACGTAATATGAGGTATTAACGTCAAATGCGAAGTTCCTCATCCTGACGAGGATTCACGGCCTGAATCGCTTTATTTCCTTTACGGACTTCAACTCGTGCACAATAATGCACTTGCTTGAACCAGTCGCGACCCCGCGAGTGAGCGCCTTCTACGACGAATTATGAGTTTCCCTTCCGGCTTTACCTGGGGCGCGGCCGCCTCCTCCTACCAAATCGAAGGCGCCTGGGACCTCGGCGGCAAGGGCCCTTCCGTGTGGGACATGTTCGTTCACCGACCCAACCAAATCTTCGGCCATCACAGCGGCGACGTTGCTTGCGATCACTACCACGAGTACCGGCAGGACGTGGGTCTGATGAAAAAGATGGGCCTCAAGGCCTACCGCTTCTCGCTTTCCTGGCCGCGCGTGTTGCCCGACGGTGACGGCAAAGTCAATGAGGCGGGAATCGCCTTCTACGACAAGCTCGTCGACGCGTTGCTGGCGGAGGACATCGAGCCGTGGATCAC
Organism: Lacunisphaera sp.; assembly: GCA_036568985.1. Taxonomy (GTDB): domain Bacteria; phylum Verrucomicrobiota; class Verrucomicrobiia; order Opitutales; family Opitutaceae; genus Lacunisphaera. Next base: position 4,263 of record DATCRM010000166.1, read on the forward strand.
GCTTTTCCATTGGGATTATCCCTACGCGCTGTTCCTGCGCGGCGGCTGGCTCAATCCGGAGAGCCCGAAGTGGTTTGCGGAGTACACGCAGCTTATCGTCGATCGGCTTTCCGATCGCGTCACCAACTGGATCACGCTCAACGAGCCGCAGTGCTACCTGGGCCTGGGTCACCTCACCGGCGAGCACGCCCCGGGCCTTCGCCTCGGCCTGACCGAAGCGCTGCTGGCGGGCCATCACAGCCTCATGGCGCACGGCCTTTCGGTGCAGGTCATTCGCGCCCTGGCGAAGCGGCCGCCGCGCATCGGCTGGGCGCCGGTCACGGCCAGTTATTATCCGAAGACCAACTCCCTCGCCGACATCAACGCCGCGCGCATCATGCACAACTCGGTTGCCGAGCGCGATTTTTGGAACAACACGTGGTGGGGCGATCCCCCGCTGCTCGGCCATTATCCCGAGGAAGGCCTGCGGGCCTATGGCAAGGCCGTGCCGAAATTCGGCGCGAGTGATTTCGACACGATCAAGCAGCCGCTCGATTTCTACGGCTGCAACATCTACACCGGCGTGCCGGTCGAGGCCGGCGACGACGGCCAGCCGAAGCTGATCGAGTTTCCGGCGGGCCATCCCAGCACGCACTTTTTGTGGAAGGTCGCGCCCGGCGGCATCTACTGGGGTCCGCGCTTCCTGCACGAGCGGTACAAACTGCCGATCGTCATCACGGAGAACGGACTTTCCTGCCACGACTGGGTCACGGTCGACGGCCACGTGCACGACGAGGCGCGCATCGATTTCCTCACGCGCTATCTGCGTGAGGTCCATCGCGCCATCGGCGACGGCGTGCCGATCGAGGGCTACTTCCACTGGTCGCTGATGGACAACTTCGAATGGGCCGAGGGCTACAAGCATCGCTTCGGCATGATCCACATCGATTTCGAGACGCAGAAGCGCACGCTGAAGGAATCGGCGTATTGGTTCAACGACGTCATTCGCACCAACGGCGAAAGCCTGCTCGAGCCGACGCCGCAGGAGGTCGATTCCGCGGTGGAGGATCTCGTCGACGAGACGGCCTAGCTAAATTTCTCGCAGCGACGGAAAATTTTCCCGCTCGGCCTCCGCGTCGCTACGCCGCCGCGAGAGAAACC
>DATCRM010000167.1:0-15692 GCA_036568985.1 Lacunisphaera sp.
GCGGAGATCGGGGAAAAAGGACCGCGGTGCGGACGAGTTTTCGCAGGCGCCGGTGAGCGCCCGCCCGTTGACGCCAGCCGATGTCGGCCCGGCGAGCCGATAAGTCAATCGGAGCGTCGATCGGGCCCGGCTTGGTTACGGGGATCGTATCTCGAAGAGCCCGGCTAATGGCGGGCCCCCGAGCCATTATCCGCGGTTCATGCGTATGCGCACACCTTCGCGGGGCATGGGATGTGCTTGTTGTGACGCGTCGACCGGCGCCGCATTTGCGCGGGTGTCGGAATCACCAACCCCATCTCCATGAATGCATCACTGGAAAGAACCGGCGGTTATTTCGAGGCGCAATTGCGCGACTCGCGGGCTCCTTGGGCGAAATCCCCGGCGCCGTTCATCACCATTTCCCGGGAAAGCTGTGCCGGCGGATCGGGGCTCGCCGAGATCCTGCTGCAGAAGCTGGCGGGTGACGGCTGGACCGGCTTCGGCGGCAACGTAATCAACCAGATGCTCGCGGCGAACCACCTGCCCGCGCAGATGGCGCGTTTCCTGCCCGAAGACAGCGTGCCCGAGGTCAACGCGACCATCGGGGAAATGGTCGGCCTGCATCCGAGCCTCTGGGAGCTGATGCAGAAAGCCAATCAGACCATTCGGCAGCTCGCCAAAGGCGGCCACGTGATCCTCGTGGGCCGCGGCGCTAATTTTGCGACGGCCGGTCTCGCTGGCGGCATCCACGTGCGATTGATTGCTCCGGTGGACCAGCGCGCGCGTTATTTCGCCCAGCGCTTCAACGTGTCCGAGGCCGCGGCGCTGGCGCACAATGCGAAATGCGATGCTGCGCGGCGCCGTTATGTGAAGGTCCATTTCAATGCCGAGGTGGCTGATCCGGCGGCATATGATCTCGTGATCAACACGGGACACGTGCCGCTCACCGAGGCCGCCGACATGGTCATCACCCATCTGCGGGCTTTGGAGCCGGCGGCGGCCTGAAACGCGCTTCCTGGAAGAGACGGGTGCCGGGAAGCGCGGAGAATAATCTTATGAGGTGATGGGGTCGGGCCGGGATTTCTTGCGGGCGACAAAAAGACCACTCAACGCCGCGGCCATCAAGGGAAGGGTCGCGCTTGCATCCGGCACGGTGTTGGCCGGCTTGGTGGTCGGATCGGCCTTGGTGAAGGTCACCTCGTCGACGAAGGTCCAGACACCGGTATACGCCGGCGTCAGGGTCAGGGTCAGGCTATTGCCGGTCCAACTGCCGTTGAAGCTCAACAGGACATGGTCCATGTTGGGATAGCTGCCGGGATTAACCGCGAAATTGGAGGAATTAATGACGACGAGATTCGGCAAGTAGACTGCCGCGGGCGTCCAGTTCGCCATGCTGAGCGCCAGGCTGTTGATCGTGACGCTCGCGCCGAAGTTGAAGGTGACCGAGGGCGTGCCGCCGGCAAAGCCCACCCAGTTGTACGCATCGGGCGTGGCGAGATTCACGCCGGGGATCAGGGCATTGTAGAGGCCATCGGTCAGTTGGCTGCCCGTGTCGTCCCAGTAGCCCCACGGAGCTTGGTTATAGCTGTAGGAGGTTGGGGTGATCGGCGAGGCGGCGAGCTGGATCGCGAGACAAACCCCAGCGGGGCTGAGGGCGAGGAGACGGATCAATTTCATAGGGATGAACGATTGGTTGAGATGAGGTGGCGAGTTAACGCGCCCAAAATTTGCAACATCCCAGGCACCGTCAATGGTCCCGGTCTGCGTGTTCCCACGTAGGATTTTGTCGCTATTTCTTACGCGAAAAATTCGGGACGATGATCGCGCGACGACACAATTACCCGCCAGCGCACCGCTTCACGGGAGCAAAAGCAAAACTTAGCTGGGAGGGCTTTAATTTGGCCCGGTCGTATTCAGCAGGGGCGCAGTCCGGGACGCGGCTTGAGCGGAAGCACCCGCTTGAGCTGGCGGATGCGTGCGCAGCAGCGCGATTTCGGCCCGCAGCTGTTGCACTTCCTTGGTCAGCTCGAGCGTTGCGTCGTTTTTTTCGGGCGTGCCCATATACATCGCCGCCGTCAGGCCGCTGATCGTGCCGAAAAGGCCGAGCCCCGATAGCATCAGGATCACAGCGACGAGCCGGCCCTCCGTGGTGACGGGGTAGCGGTCGCCATAACCCACGGTCGTCACCGTGGACATGCTCCACCAGATCGCGTCCTCGGCCGTTTTGATGTTGGAATGGGGGTCCTGCTCGCAAATGAGAATGGAGATCGAGGAAAAGCACAGGAGCAGAAAAACGGCCAGTGAGGCCGCGGCGATCCCGCCCTTCATTTTGTTGCGAAAGGTCGCAGCCATCAACCGGTGGATGAGGCGGACACCGCGCAGCAGGCGCAGTACGCGGATGATCCGGATCAACCGGCCGAGCCGCAACGCCTCGATCGCCGGAATGCTGGCGAGCAGGTCGATCCAACCCCATTTCATGAATGCGAGTTTCGAAGGCGCCTTGCGGAAACGGATCAGAAAATCGGCGAGCAGCACGACGCAGACGACGTCGTCGATATCGTGCAGCAAGGTCGAGATTTCGTGCGGCAGCTTGAGGGTGGTGTCCAAGACCGCAGTGGTCAGCACCAGCAGCGACAGCAGCAGGACGACCAGTTGAAACGGGCCGATTTCCTCGGGTTCGTTTTCGGGGGCAGCCATGGGAGGAGGGAAAGTGGCGGCAGGGATCGTCGTGAACCTGTGCGGCGGAGAAGGACTTAAGCTCTGTTTTAGGGCAAGCCTTGGTTTGGCCGAGCTGAACACCCTGTTTTGTTTCAAAGCCATTGCGTTGGGTTTTCGGTTATCTGTGCCCGTTATTACCGGTGCGGGCTCGTCATTGTGCAGCTGGAGGACAGGATGTGGGTGCTTCGGGCCTTACCCCAAAACCCCAAAATAAAAGGAAGGTTATGAAAACAAGCACACGACTCCGCTGTCTGCTGATTGCATTGGCAGTGACATGCGTTCCGTTCGCCTCGGCACAAAATGGACTGCCCACCGCGCAACCCAATCGACTCACCATTGTCCGCGAGCAGGTCAAAGTCGGACATGCCGCGAGCCACGCCCGCAATGAAGCGGGATGGCCGGCCGCCTTGGAAAAGGCCAAGTCGCCCGATTACTACATCGCGATCACCTCGATGACCGGCTCGCCGGAGGCCTGGTATCTGAGCCCTTCCGAATCCTACGCGGCGGAAGCCGCCTCGATGAAGCGCGACGCCAAGGACGCGGTGCTCTCGGCCGAATTGGACCGTCTCGCTCTGGCCGATTCGGAATTCATCACCAATGCCACCGTGATCCAGTCCACGGCCCGGCCCGATCTGAGCTTGGGAAAGTTCCCGGCGGTGGCGAAAGTCCGTTTCTTCGAGATCAGCGTTTTCTCGGTCCGGCAGGGCCAGGAGCAGAAAATCGACACTATCATCAAAACCTACGGCGTGGTGAGAAAGCGGGTGTCCCCTGACGCCAGCTATCGGATCTACACGGTGGTCGCCGGCATGCCGGACCCGACCTACATCGTGATCAGCTCGGTCGAGGATTATGCTGAATTCGACCGCACGACGGCGGAGCATAACAAGGTGTTCATGACGGCCACGCCCGAGGAAAGCGCCATCTTCGACAAATGGGGCGAAGCGGTGATGAAGTCTGAAACGAACCGCTATCGCGTGAATCCCGTCCAAAGTTATGTTTCCAAGGAAGTCCGGGCCTCTGATCCCGATTTCTGGATCGCGAGGTAAACAAACCGTTGCCGCCGGCCCGAACGGCATCGTCCCCAGCCCCGCCTCGACCGCGGGGCTTTTTCGTGATGGCTTCCCTCGGTTGCGGCGGGCGGGAAACGGACTAGGGTGCGGTCGGCTCGGTGCCATGACGGCGGCCGGCCCTCTCAACCATCAATCCACGCTCATTATGAAACGCACTGCATCCGCGGTCTGGCAAGGTTCACTCAAGTCCGGCAAAGGCGCACTCACCGCCCCCGGCGGTGCGCTGAAGAACACGGAATACTCCTTCAGCTCCCGCTTCGAATCGGGCGCCGGCACGAATCCGGAGGAGCTCATCGCGGCGGCGCACGCGGGCTGCTTCGCGATGGCGTTTTCGGCGATGCTGGGCGAGGCGGGACTCACCCCGGAGCGGATCGAGGTCACGGCAGAGGTCAGCCTGGACAACGTGCCGCCTGCCGGCTGGACCGTCACCGCTTCGCATTTGGTGATGAAGGCGAAGATCCCCGGAATCGATCAGGCGAAATTCGACGAGATCGCCGCGAAGGCCAAGGCTGGCTGCCCGATCTCGCGCTTGCTGAACGCCAAGATCACGCTCGCGGCCACGCTGGGTTGAACGGATCGAGTCCGGAGGCCGCCGCGTCGATGGCCCGGCGAGGCGGCGGTCGCGATACAGACGGGATTCAGCCGGGACTAAAGTTGGCTTGACACGTGCTGTCATTTCATGTCACTAACAGTGACATGAAAAAGAAGCCGGCCCGTGCCTATGAAAGTCCGCTGCGTCGCGCTCAGGCTGATGCGACGCGCGATCGTATCCTGGCGGCGTTGGCGGATCTCGTGGCCGAAGGCGGGGAGGGAAACGTCAACTTCGACGTGCTGGCGAAAAGGTCCGGCATCGAGCGCCGGACGGTGTTCCGCCATTTTCCCAATCGCGAGGAACTGCTGCATGCGTTCTGGCTCTGGATCAATCAGCGGGTGACGCCGCAGACGCTGCCGGAAAGATTCAATGACTTCCTGACGTTGCCGGCAGTGACCTTTGCCGGTTTCGACGAGAATCACGGGATCATATCTGCCAGCTTGCACTCGCCTTGGGGCCGGCAAATGCGTCTCGCGGCCCTTCCGCTCCGACGGGAAAAATTCCGGCAGGCCATCAGCGAGGGACTGGGTGACGTAGCTGCGGCTGAGCGGCGTTCCCTGGAGGTGATTGCGCATCTGTTGTACAGCGCATCGGCTTGGGAAACACTCCGGGACTATTGCGGAATGAACGGCCGGGAGGCCGGCGAGACCGTTGCCTGGGCCATGAAAACCCTGCGCGAAGCACTCAGCTCCAGCGGACGCAAACCGCGCCCAACTGATAAATGACCATTCTATGAAAACCACCGCCAGCCATGTTCGGGCAGACGAAACCGACCCCCTGTGGGTCTTGGGCGATCAGCTCAGATTCCTCGGCAGTGTCGCAGACCGCGACCTGCACGTGATCGACGTGCGCGTGCCGCCCGGTTCGGGCACACCCCCGCATCGCCACAAATCGATCGAGATCTTCCAAGTCACGGAGGGAGAGATCACCTTTGGTGTATTTGACGATGGTCTGCCACGCATGATTGTCGGCCGGCCTGGATCCGTCGTGACCCTGCCGGCCAACCTTGGTCACAACTACCAGAATAACTCCTCCGCGCCCGCGTCGATGACCGTCGTGGTCGAAGGCCAGATGAGGGAATTTTTTGAAGAAGTCGGTACGCACTCGGCGCCGCCGCCCGGTCCGCCATCGGCGGATGCCATCGGCCGCATCCTGGCCGCTTGTCAACGTCACGGCATCGAGGTGATGGGGCCGCCGCAATAGCCCATCGCTTTGGAGGCAATGGCAGGGTTGGATGCCGGCAGATGCGGCTCTAATAAAAAGTCGACTCATGCGTGGTAGGGATAATCCCCCTTCGCCATGCTTCTGCGCTCTCACCGCATCGTCGCGCTCGCCCGCCGTCGCGCCCGCATCGAAATCATTCCGCTGATCGATGTTATCTTCTTCCTCTTGGCGACGTTCGTGCTGTTTACCTTGTCGCTGAACCGGATTCAAACGGTGCCGGTGGACCTGCCGTTTCCCGGCGACGGCAAGGACAAGCCGGAGGCGGTCACCATTCAGGTCTCCGATGCCGGCGCGATTTATTGGAATCGAGAACTGATTGAACCGTCAGAGGTGCCGGCACGCCTGACGCACTACAAAACCCAGACAGACACACCGCGCGTAGTTATCACTGGTGATGAAAAGGCAAAATTTGGTCCGCTTGTCGCCGTGCTCGATGAGGTGCGGCGCTCGGGTATCGCGACCTTTTCGGTGGAGACCAAGCCGCGGCCGACCGGGAAATAAGCCGCGGTGATTTACGCCTCCGTTTTTCCAAGTACCCAACAGAGCGCTCCTCTGGCTCACGCCCGCAAGGGAATAGTCGCCTGCCGGCGACCGGGACTGAAATGGCCATTCTTCTGCTCGATGCGGCGCACTTCCACATGGTCGGCGAATACATCCACCAGGTTGCCGCCCAGCGGTCGGAAGAATGAGCCGGTGTTGATGATCGTCGGGCCGTCGCCCAATCGCCACACGCCTGGGAAATGCACATGTCCGGTCACGACCACCTGGGCGGTGGGACGCTGCGCCGCCGCGAGGGCGGTCGTCAAGGCGGGCAGATCCCGCCAACAGCGCAGCATCGCGAGCGGTTGCCGGGGCGGGAAAAAAGTGTGCCAGGCCCAGCTCAGATGAGCCGCCCAGGTGCGCGTTGACCGATCCGGCAGTTCCGTTTCCTCGCGGGCCACCTCGCGGGCGATGCGAAAGCGCTCGCTTAGCTCGCGATGGTCGCCGGTTGCGGCTGCACGCTTGGCGGCCACGAGGCGACGGATCTCCGCGCGGTGTCGGGCCCACGGAGTCAGGTCTTCAAAACATACATCGCCGTGCAAAACCCACACGCGGTCGCCGGCCAGCAGCAATTCGTGCGTGCTGCTGATGTCGGGGTCATGGTTGCCCGTGATGAACACCACCTCGGGGACTCGTTGCTGCAGAAAATCTTTGAGGGTCGCCAGTTGCTCCGGGGTCACGCCGCGCCGCATTTCGCATGTGTCACCGTTGAGCACCAGCGTTTCCACACCGGCAAGAAGCGGTTCAAGCTGCCGCAGGTCGCGCACCTGCGTGCGGGCGTCGAAGAGATGCAGGTCGGACAGGATGCGCAACATAACACCATGCAAGCAGGCGCCGGGCCTCCGGCAACACTTGCCTCGGTCAGCGATTCCTTCCCGGGCTCAGCGGGGCTTTGCTCGATAGCGACCGGGGTGGCCGCCGAAGCGATCACCCGACGGCAAGCTCTGGTTGACTTGTTCAGCTTGGACGGTCGGACCCGACCGCTACCGGCGGGTCGCCGGGTCAGTGGCCGGGGCGCTCGGTGAGGCCGAAGAGGGTGAACTCGGCGACGGCGGGTTGGATGCCGGGTGGGTGACCGAGGATGAGGAGTCGGGCGCGTGTGGCTGAAGTGGGGGCGCACTCGCGGGTGTCGACCAGGAAGTCCTCGGTGCTCTCGCTGCGGTCGATGATCGTCGTCCATACGCCGGGGGCGGTCTCGGCTTCGATGCGGTAACGGAAGGGGCCGGGGTTTTTGCCGGAGGTGGTGTCGAGACCGACGTCGCGCCATATCACGCGGGCGGCGTGAACGACGGCCTTGGCCGAAAAATGTGCGGTCAGCGCCGGCTGGGCGTCCTCGGCGGCGGGCAGCCACCAAGTCGTGAGCGAGTTGTCGGCGGCGAAGCGCCCGGACGAGTTCGGCGCGTTGGAAGTGCCGAAGTTGGGTTCACTCTCATTGAGCGCCAGCCAGGGCTCGTTCGATGTGTCGCCGGGCAATGCCTGGGGCGTGGAGGTGGCGGCCGGCACGAAGATTTCGCCGTTGGCATCGATCTCGGCGCGATCGAGTGCGAGACGGCGCTCGAAGCCATGGGCGACGCCGGCGAAGACGGTATAGAACACCCACAGGCGGTTGCCTGGGCCGCGCACGATGCAGCCGTGGCCTGTGCCGGTGATGAGGCCCTCGGTGCTGCGGAAGATGGGATTGCGCTTCTGCGGCACGAAGGCGCCGAGCGGGGAGTCGCTCACGTAGGCGCCCATGGCGTAGGTGCGGTATTGGGTGCCGCCCGCGGAGTAGGTGAGGTGGTAGCGGCCGCCCTCCTTGATCATCCAGGCGCCCTCCATCCAGCCGGTGTTCGGATTCTGGTTGGAGCTGCCCACGCGCTCGAAGGCGTAGGTGTCGGGCTGAAACGGAATCAGCTCCTTGGGCTCGGTGATCGGTCGGGTCGGATTTTCTGGGTCGAGCTCAACGCCCCAGATGCCGGAGTTGGGCGTGCAGCCCCAGTAATAGTACAGCCGTCCATCGTCGTCGGAAAACAGCATCGGGTCGATCTGGCTCGGGATTCCGGGGAGGGCGGGCACGGCCAGCTTTCCGAGGGGTTCGAAAGGGCCCAGCGGCGTGGGACCGGCATAGAGGTCGGAGCCGGAGGCCAACAGCAGGAAGCGACCGCGGTGGTGCACGACGGTCGGCGCGTAGCCGAGATCGCGCACGTTGAGCGGGTGGTGTTGCCAGGTGCGGCCTTCGTCTGCGCTCACCCAGGCCATGTCAACGGACGGATAGAGATACCACTTGCCCTCGTGCCACAGCGCCGTCGGGTCGGCGAGCTCGCGGTATTGCTGGGTGGTTTCCGCGAGCCAGAGCCCGGAGGGCTGGTTGGGTTTGCCTGGCGGCAGGTCCCGCGCGAGGCGTCCGACTGGATAATCGGGCAATGAGAGCGGATTAATCAGCCGGGTCGGGCCTCTCCGCTCCGGCGGACTGCCGGCGCGCGAAACCGCCGGGAGCAACCAGACCAACGCGATGGGCAGAAGAAAGAAATGGCGCAGCGACATCCGGGGAGAGAGCCCGAAATATGCGGCCATCGCAAGAACGCCGTAGACGGATCGGCGCGAGTTTCCGACAGTTTCGGTTTTGGGCTATTCGGTTGGCAATGCTTGGGGAATGGCCGGGCGAAAATAGCGGACGATGCCGGCTCCGAACACCGTCAGACTGAGTCCCGCGATCACAAGCGCGGCGGCCATCAGCTTCCAGCCAGGCAAGGGTTCACCGAGCAGGATCGCGGAAGTGATCATGCCAAAGACCGGGACCAGCAGGGCGAACGGCGTGATGGTCGTCGCCGGGTGACGGGCCAGTAACCAACTCCAGAGGGAATAGGCGACGTGCGTGGAAAAATAGACGGTGTAGGCCACGCACAGAATCGCGGTCAGACCCACATGCGCGAGGCTGTGCGCCACGAGTTTCGGCCCTTCGAAGATCAGCGAGGCGGCGGCCATGGCCGCGGAGACCGGCAGGCTGCCCCAGGCCACGAGGGCAAGGGGATTGACCCGGCCCAGGCGTTTCGACGTGAAGTTGCCGATGGCCCAGGAAACGGCGGCGAGCAGGAGGCAGGTGAAGCCGGCGGCGGTGATGTCCCCACCCGTGTGCAGGCTCACCATGACAAAGCCGGCGGTGGCCGTGAGCGCACCGGCGATTTGCGGGAGCGACACCGTTTCCTTCAGGAACACGACCGCGAGCCCGAGCGTGACAAAGACCTGAAATTGCAGGATGAGCGACGCGAGGCCGGCCGATACTCCGAGCTTCATCCCGAGGAACATGAAGCCGAACTGGAAGGCGAACATGCTGAAACCATAGACCAGGAGCTGGCGCACCGGTACGGCCGGGCGCTTGAGAAAAAACACGGCCGGGATCGCCACGAAGACAAAGCGCAGCGTGCACAACAACAGCGGCGGCAGGTCACGCAAGGCCAGCTTGATGGCCACGAAGTTGGAGCCCCAGATCGACACGATCAGGAGAGCCAGCAACAGACGGCGAACGGGCAGGGCGGACGCGGACATGTCCCGGCAGTTTCCGCGGGCCGGTTCGATCCGCAACTGCAACCATCGTCTCCGGACCGGCAGCGTCCGACGATTATTTGCCGCACCTGTGCGTTTTTCGACGGATCTTTCGCGTCCCTGGTGAAATCCGAATCGTTCGGCTCAGCCGGCCGGCGTGGGATTGCCGGCCAGCCGGTCATGGATTTGGGCGACCAGTTCGAAGGAGCGGAGGCGGGCGTGCTGGTCGTAGATTGCAGCGGTCACCATGAGTTCGTCCACGCCGGTGCGCCGGAGAAAGGCTTCCAGTCCGCGTTGCACCGTCTCGGGCGACCCGACGACCGCTTCGCGAAAAGCGTGTTCGACGCCCGCCTGTTCATGCGGCGCCCAATGGCCGTCCATGCTGTCCACCGGAGGCGGCAGCGGCGCCGGGGTGCCGCGGCGGAGCAGCACGAAACTTTGCTGCAACGAGGTGAAGAGCCGGGCCGCGGCCGCGTCGGTTTCGGCGGCCACGACACCGATGGCGGCCATGGCGTAGGGTTTCGCGAGCGCGGTGGAGGGACGGAATTCTTCGCGGTAGATCGCGAGCGCCTGCTCGAGCAGATCCGGGGCAAAATGCGAGGCGAAGGCGTAGGGCAGGCCAAGGGCCGCCGCGAGCTGCGCACCAAACAGGCTGGAACCGAGCAACCAGATCGGCACTTCCGAGCCGGCGCCGGGCACCGCCTGCACAGTCTGACCGGGCACGGCAGGTTGGAAATAGGACTGCAGTTCGACGACCTCCTGAGGAAACTGGTCGGAAGCATCGCGACCACCGCGTCGCAGGGCGCGCGCCGTGGGTTGGTCGGTGCCCGGTGCGCGACCGAGGCCGAGATCAATGCGGCCGGGATAAAGCGCGGCGAGCGTGCCGAACTGTTCGGCGATCACCAAAGGAGAATGGTTGGGCAGCATGATGCCGCCAGAGCCGACGCGGATCGTGGCGGTCCCGGCGGCGACGTGCGAAATAACCAGCGAGGTGGCGGCGCTGGCGATGCCCGGCATGTTGTGGTGCTCGGCGAGCCAGAAGCGCCGGTAACCGAGCCGCTCGGCGTGCTGAGCCAGTTCGCGGGAACGGTGCAGTGCCCCGGCTACGGTGCCACCTTGGATGATGTTGGAAAGGTCGAGAACGGAAAACGGAACCATCGGGCAGTCTGCCCAACTCTGCGGGATTTGCCAGTGAACGCGAGCGATGGCTCCGATCAAAGCCGCCATGCTCAACATGGCGGCGCAGGCCGCGGGCCGGCGAGAACTCGTTGGGCGAGCTCAGTAGAAAGGCCCGGCCAAGCCGTAACCGCGCTGCGCTATTTATCTCTGATAACATCGATGCGTCTCAGGCGGCGCTTCGCGCAGTCAGATGGCAGACGGGCGTGCAGGAAGTGACCTCGGCGGCGATCTGTTGCAGGGCGTCCGCCCGCATCTGGGCGCCGATGCGGAGAATGACGGCGCAGACATTGGCACGGACGACGGGATCGTCCGGGGGCACGGTCTGGCCGCGGCGCTCGGCTTCGAGCCAGGTTTCATCGCGGATGATCTGGGCGATGCAAGGGAGTTGGTGGCGGAGGACCGGATCGGCAGGAAATTTCATGGGGAGATGGGGTATGTCCGGGAAATCGCATCGGCCGTGCCACTTCGCGACGGTCTTGTCGAAGTGGTTGCCCGCAGGCGATATCGCGTGCTCGTCATGCACCGGACTGCGGGATCGATTTTCGGGCGGCAAAAATTGCAGGCCACTGCAGCCGAAAGGGGAGGGAGCCTGAGCCCGACGAGGGACCTCGTGTCTTCAAAACCCTTAAAATCCACTACAGCGTTCTAAATAAACTCGGAGCCGGACCGCTCACGAGAAACCCGAAGCCCCCTGCAACCGCCATCCTGAGCCATGCAAAGGATGATGGATCGGTTTGAAACACACATCAGATCGCTATGGCGCGCTTCGCGCACCTCGCGATGACTAAAACGTGACTTCTTTGAGCAAGACCCTGGGGGGGCCGGAACGACACGGAAGTCCGATGGTTATCGGTTCACGGCGCGGCGTTCGAGCAGGCAGGTATCGACTTCACCGATGCCTTTGCACGCAACAAGTCCGGCGGGAGTGAACCTGAACCGGCCGCGCAGCAGTTCGCTGGTGGCGGTGGGCATATGGATGCGATTCGGCGGAGCGGAGGACTGCATGCGGCTCGCCAGATTGACGGTGGCGCCCCAGAGATCGTAGGCGAACTTGTTGCGCCCGATTACTCCGGCCACGACCGGTCCGGAGTTCATGCCGATGCGCAGGTTCAGGCTGATTTTGCGTTCGCGATTCAACGCGGCGATCTCGTCCATCATCGCGAGGGCCATGTCCGCCACGGCATCGAGATGGTTTTCGGCTCCGCCGGGCAGTCCGCCGACCACCAGGTAGCAATCGCCGATGGTCTTGATCTTTTCCACCCGGTGCCGGACGGCGAGCTGGTCGAAGCGGGAGAACAGATCGCTCAACAGGGAAACCAGTTCCTCGGGACCGATCCGGCCGACCAATTCCGTGAATCCCACCAAGTCGGCAAACAGGACCGTCACCTCGGCGTAGCGGTCGGCGATGGTGTCTTCCCCGCGCTTGAGCCGGTCGGCGATGGCTGCAGGCAGGATATTGAGCAGAAGTCGTTCGGACTTCTCCCGCTCCACTTCCAGCAGTTCCTTTTCCCGGTGCAGCTCGATGAGACGCTGCCGGTCGCGTTCGCGCAGCCAGGTGCGCTCGAGCGATGCGCCGATGCGGGCGCGCAGGAGCACGGGGTTGACCGGTTTGGGCAGAAAATCCTCCGCGCCGAGACCGATGCAGCGTACGACTGCATCCAGCTCCTGCAGGCCGGAGGCGACGATGACCGGCAGACGGCTGAGCACCGGATCCTTCTTCAACTCGGCCAGCACCTGAAATCCATCCATCACCGGCATCTCGATATCGAGCACCATGAGATCGAACGACCGCTGCCGCAAAAGCACCAGGGCCGCCTGCCCGTCGCGAGCCTCAGCGATGTTGGGATAGCCGAGGCTTTGCAGGGTATACACCATCAGCTTGCGCAGCTCGGTGGAGTCGTCGACGACCAGGATGGAGGCTTGCTTGGCCGACGCATCGGATTCCGCGAGCTGGAGCTCGGCCGCCTGCTTCCCGGTGAGCGGTGCGGTCTTGACCTGACGAAACAACTCAAACGTGCGGGTTTCCTCGGTTGCGCTGAGGGCAGGCATGCACTTCATAAAGTTGTCCGAATCTCTCACGGCGCAAATTTTTCGTTCGATTTTCTGTACCTGTATTTAGGTGCAAAACAGGACTGTCAGATCGCGCGAGGAGTGCGCGAAAAACGCCGGTCGGACAAAATGCCGCACACGGATAGTCTCCACGTTTGACCGCATTCATTTGCTCCGAATAAAAACGAAGCCCCATGAAACGCGTTGAATCAAAGAAAGCGTTGTCGGCCGGTCAGCGGGACGAATTGCTCGAGGTGCTGGCAGCCCGCTTCGAGAAGAACAGGAGCCGCCATCCAAATCTCGAATGGGCCAGGGTAAAGACGAAGCTGGAGGCCGATGCCGAAAAATTGTGGTCGCTGAACGAAATGGAAAGCACCGGCGGCGAGCCGGACGTTGTGGGGCATGACGCCAAGACCGGAGAATACATCTTTTTCGACTGTTCGGCGCAAAGCCCCGCGGGTCGCACAAGCTGCTGCTATGATCGCGAGGGGTTGGAATCGCGAAAGGAACACCAACCGAAGCACAACGCGGTGGATCTCGCGGCGGCGATGGGCGTGGAAATGTTGACGGAAGAACAATACCGGGAGCTGCAAAAGCTGGGCGAATTCGACACGAAGTCTTCGAGCTGGGTGAAAACCCCGGCGCAGATCAGGCGATTGGGAGGCGCGCTTTTTTGTGACCGTCGTTACGGGCAAGTCTTCGTATATCACAACGGCGCACAGTCCTACTACAGCGGCCGGGGCTTCCGCGGTTCGCTTCGGGTGTGAGTCGCCCTCCGGTCCGGACACCTTGAAGCCGGCTTCTCAGGTCGAGGCTAAAAATCCGTCACGGCTTCTTAGGGATGACGCTGACCACGCCATTCCGCTCCAGCTGCGCTTCGGCGACATCGGAAAATTGCGTAACGTTGCCGTTGAGACGGAGATTCTCGCGCAGGTCGTCATCGGTGATCTGCGCCCGTTCGAGCGCACGCCGATCCACGCGTCCATGAGAAATCAGTGGCAGCGCCTCGCCTTTGGTCAGCCGGGAAAACCATTTTGATTTCGAGGTGCAGCGCGCCAGCGCATGATGCATCAGGACCAAAAGACCGGAGACGCCCAGCGTGGGGAAGAACGCCGCCTGTCCGTTCACCGCGCGGCTGAGGACCGAGCCGAGGATGATCACGAGCAGCATGTCAAAACCGGCATTGGGACCGAGCAGGCGCCGGTCACCGGTGCGCACCAGCACGATGCCCCAGGCAAAAACGATGAAACTGCGGACGCTCATCTGGAGCAGAGTCAGGTTGGCCGCGGGCGTGGAAAGGCCGATCAGTTCATCGACGATCTGGCGTTCGAGAAATCCGGTAAAGAGCGGCATGCCTTTTTGGACCGCCACCGGTGCAACCGGTTCAGGGCACTGTCGCCCGCCCCCCCCGCCTATCGTACAGGGCGGTCGAAACGTTCAAGGCTCGCTGAATTGGCTTGGGTCGAAATGTAGCCGCGGCGAAGTCGACGGCGACGGCCTAAAAAAACACGTCTTGGTCACCTCCTTGATTTGCGATTTGGGATTTCTTGTTAGCCTGTCGTCAGGCGAATTCGTTGCAGAATCTTCCGCGGCGAAACCTGGCACAAGAGTTCACGAGGTTGGCACTCGTTTATGGGGTGAACGTCCCAGCACCTCGCCGGGAGGATAAGTTGTCGCATCCAAATTCTTTTCCATGAAAAATCCTGCAAACTCCACCACTTGGTTCATTACCGGAGCCTCCTCCGGCTTCGGGCTGTCCTTCGCCCAATACGCCCTGCGCCAGGGCTACAACGTCGTCGCGACGGCGCGCAATGTGGCCAAACTGGCCAGCTTCCAAGCCGGCGCTCCCGAACGCGTTTTGCTGCACCCGCTGGACGTCACCGTGCCC
Source organism: Lacunisphaera sp. (assembly GCA_036568985.1). Taxonomy (GTDB): domain Bacteria; phylum Verrucomicrobiota; class Verrucomicrobiia; order Opitutales; family Opitutaceae; genus Lacunisphaera. Next base: position 14,762 of record DATCRM010000167.1, read on the forward strand.
GGCGACGCCACGGCGGCGGTCGCGGCCGCAATCGTGCGTTTCGGTTCCATCGACGTCCTCTTCAACAATGCGGGTTTCGGCATCGTGGGCGCCGTGGAGGAGACGTCCGACGCCGATTTTCGTGCCCAGATGGAGACCAATTTCTTCGGCGCGGTGAACGTCACCAAGGCGGTGTTGCCACACCTGCGTTCCCGCCGGTCGGGCGCGATCGTGAACATTTCGAGTATGGGTGGTCAGTTATCCTTTGGCGGATTCGGCGCGTATTCCGCTTCGAAGTTTGCCCTCGAAGGCATGTCCGAAGCGCTGGCGCAGGAGGTCGCGCCCTTTGGCCTCAAGGTGCTGATCGTCGAGCCGGGTGCGTTCCGCACCAGTTTCGCCGCGGACTCGCTCAAACACATGCCGGTGATGGAGGCTTATCGCGACGTCATCGGCGGCACGCGGGCGTTCGCGCATGGCATGGACGGCACGCAGGCGGGCGACCCGGCGAAAGCCGCGGCTGCGATCGATCAAGCCTTGCAGGCCAATCCGACTCCACTGCGCCTCCAGTTGGGTACCGATGCCGTGACGTCCGTGCGCGCCCATTCCGAGCAGTTGCTGAAGGACCTGTCGGCTTGGGAGAAAATCGGCACCGCGATGGATTTCGACCGGGTCTGATATCGGTTTCGCAGCGATCTCATCGAGCGACCGATGGTCGAGGTGTGTCTTCAAAGGGAATCCGCTTCAGCCCGCTTATTTCACACGCTCCAATGCCAGCCCCACCCCCCCGTCGTTCTGCTGGCTGGCAGAACGACACCCCTCTTGAGCCGGAACGATGCAATTGGCGCGCAAATTAGCTCTGAAAGTTGCGATACCGAAAGGTGGCCGCGCACGTCCCCGTGCGCGTGGCTCGATGCCCTCCGAAACGGGCACAGGGACGTGCCCGACCACCCGC
>DATCRM010000168.1:0-8129 GCA_036568985.1 Lacunisphaera sp.
CGGTGCTCCTGTTTCACGGCATGGCCTCGGACATGGATGATGTTGGCGATCTGCTCAAGCGGCTCGCGGAGGATCTGGCGGCCAAGGGCATTGCCTCGCTCCGGGTCAACTTTCGTGGGGAAGGCGACAAGGCGCGGACAAAAATCGACTCCACCTTCAACACCCGCTTAGAGGACGCTGCCGCGGCTTACGCTTGGGTGCTCAAGCAGACCGGAGTGGACACCGGACGAATCGGAGCGCAGGGCTTCAGCCTCGGCGGCCCCACGGCGGTGGTGACGGCGGCGCGGCATCCGGGCTGGTTCAAGTCGATCGCGCTGTGGTCGAGCCCGAGCGGTGACTTGTTTGCGCTCTGGGCGCAGAACCCGGCGGCGCAGCGGGCGCTGCGCGAGGGCGAGGCGAGCGAGGAAATCCCGGGCTGGAAGACGCTCACGACCAAGCGGGAGTTCTACGAAAGTTTCCGCGGATTTAATTTCGACGAAGCGCTGGCCAAGTATCCCGGCGCTTTCCTCACGATCCGCGGTTCGGCTGACGTCGTAGCGCATCGGGACGACGAGATGGTCAAGCTTGCGCCGGGACATCCAGTCGAGGCCGTGCTGATCGGCGGCGCCGATCACATCTACAACGTATTCCAGCCCGAACTGGGCCATGCCGCCCGCGTACTCGCGCTGACGGTGGCTTGGTTCGAGCGGACGTTGTGAACGGATGAGCTCAGGCGGCCGTGTCCGTGCGGCGCGGGGGCATGCCCGGATACATGGCCAGCGCGAGAAAGTCCGTGTAGAGACGGCGGTGGATGGCGTGTTGTCGGATCGGATCCGGAGTCCGCGCGGTGCACGGACGCTGCTGCGGCTGACGACCGGGTCGTTGAGGACGGGTATGGGTATGGTTTTTCATGATGGGAAAAGGTTCGGCTTTTCCCTCCAGTCACCGGCGGGTAATAAAAAACCCCTCCGGTGCGGACCGGAGGGGCGGAAGTCGGTGAGACGTTCAGAACCCTCGCGGCGCGTAAGCGACGGCGGACACGACGGAAGACAGGCTGGAAAGCACTGCGGCGGCGGTGATGTGTCCGGTGGGTTTCATGACGATGGGAACAACAAAGCCGGGCGAGGGCGATTGTCCATGCGTGTCGGCGCGTTTGGCGGGATTCGAGGCGAACTGTGTTGGTCGGTTGGAAATCCCCTGGGTTTCACTCCGCGTCATCCTGAGACAGGCGAAGGATCCAGGGGAAAGGACGAATGCTTGCCGCCGTCTTGGATCCTTCGCCCGGCTCAGGATGACGGTGCGGGGATTGGATGGTTCGCAGCGATTTAAGGGGCGCGACTTTGATCGAAGTACCTCAAAACTGCACGCGCAGCCACATGACGAGGGCCATGGTGGCCATGCTCACGTCCTCGACGAGGGCGACCGTGGAGAGCGGGACTTTGAGGCTGGTGCCCATGCAGGCGCAATTGACGTTGAGCCCGCGACGCAATGCGCTGACGACGCCCAGGGCGCCGAAGCCGAGCACGAGAAAAGTCCCGAGATAGACTGTCGTGGGACGCCAGAAGGCGAGATAGCCCAACGCCAAAGCCAGCTCGATGAACGGATAGATCGAGGCGTAGAAACGGGACCGCCTCGCCAGCAGGTCGTACATCTGAAATCCGTCGGCGAAACCGCGCAGATCGAAAAGTTTCAGCAGAGCGAATGTCGCGAGGAAAAATCCCATGAAGCCGTGCATCCACCGGACCGGGTGAACCCCGGGGCCGTAGGAATATTTCAGGGCCGAGGCCACCAAAACGCTGACCGAGATCAACGCGAGCAACGGCAGATAATCGCGCCAGGACGAGTCACGCGCCCCGTCGGAATGGGGCTGATCGGTGTGATGCGACGGCTTCATTCCTTTCTGGACCCGGCGGGATCGGGCGGGTTCGCGGTAAAAGTTTCGCGGGTGGATGCGAAGGTTTGTAGGCCGGGGGTTTATCCCTGACACCCGATGACACAGACCGTCGGGCGTAAAGCCCGACCTACATCAAGCGGATCGGGCGCCGGAAAAGGATTTCACGCGAAGCGATCGTTGTATCCGTTGAGCGCGCCCTCATGGTTGCATGAAAGTCCACGTCGCACTGCTGTAGCTCCACTTGCGGCCGTTGGCGTCGGGCGTGACGGTACCGTGCCACACGCCGGCGGCATCCTTTGTCGCGACGAGCTGGGTCCACGAGTATTCGCTTTTTTCGTAGCCAAATGTTTCGCCGTCGTCGTCGTAGAGGGCGAGTTTCCCCGGGGCGTCGCCGTAGTGTCGGATTTCGAGCCCGACGGTTTCGCCGGCGGCGGGCGCCCACTGGCGCTCCCCGGCGATCAGCGGGATGAGGGCGCCGTCGCGCACGAACACGGGCATCTGCGCCAAGGTGGGCGTGACCTCGATGGTTTCGTTCGCGCCGGCGTATTTGCCGGTGTGGAAGTCATACCACTTGCCGGCGGGGAGGAGGACCTTGCGGGATTTCACGCCGGCGGCGATGGGAGCGACGAGCAGGTCGTCGCCGAAGAAATACTGATCCTTCACCTCGCGTGCGGCCGGCGGCACCTCGTAGGGATTGGCCGTGGCGTCGAGTTTGCCCACCTCGGCGGTTTTGCGCCCCGACTCGGTGCGACTGTCGAATGTCGGGGCATAAAGCCCCTCCCACAGCTGCATGGGGCGAATGGGCGGCGTTCCCTGGTAGTGGTATTGCGCGAACACATTGTAGAAGTACGGCAGCAGGCGTCCGCGGAGCAGGATGGCGTCGCGGATCCGGTCCTTCACTTCCTCGTGGGTCCACAGCTTCTGGGCCGAGGCCCAGCCGTTGTAGAGCGCGAGCGGGGAGAAACACACGGCCTGCACGCGGCGAAGCATGTCTTCGCCGCTGTTGCTGCCGCGGACCTCGGGCGACCAGAGCACGCCAGCGAAGCCGCTGTTACTGACGGCGGTGATGTAGCCGTCGAACTCGTAGTTATCGTTGTAGATCACGAACGGGTACGGCGAGGCACCGGCGTTGCTGCCGCGGACCTGGCCCATTGTGCGGCGGTTGCTTTGATGGAACGCCTCATAGACGGCATGCTGTAACAACACGCCATAGGTCTGGCGCAGCTGCTCGGCATCGCGCCCGGAAGGGAAGACCGCGGTATCGGGCCACAGGTAACGGTCGTAGCCGTCCACCTCGTCGAGCTTGAAGCCGCCGACCGCAGCCGGATTGAGGCCGATGACAGTTTGCTTGAGGTGATCGACGAAAGTCTGCCGGGCCGCGGGGATCGTGTAATCCGGCACGATGCCGTTCCACACGAGGTGCGTGCCTGCGAAGGGGAGGAGCTTGCCGTAGAGCGGAGTGTCGGGGGCGACGTAGGGATTGAACCAGAGGTTCACGCGCACGTGCTGCTTCTCGACCTCGGCGAGAAAACCCTTGGGGTCGGGGAAGCGGGATTTGTCCCATTCGAACGAACACGGGTAGGCCTGGGTCATCCAGCCCGGCTCGAGTCCGAGCATGTCGAGGGGAATGCCGTTTTTGCGAAACTCCGCGATATCAGCCAGCGCCTGGTCGGCGGTGTATTTCGTTTGCACGCGGGTGAGAAACCCGAGGCCCCATTTCGGAGGCAGCGCGCCGCCACCGGTGTACAGGTTGTAGCGGCGCACGGCGTCGAGCGGCGACGGTCCGGCGAAGACATAGACGTCCATTCCGGAAGCGCCGGCCAGCACCTCGATCGAGTCGGAGCGCGGGTTCGCCTGCCAGCCTTGGCCGGTGGTGCGATCGATGACGGGTGGCTTTTCCGGTGCGGAGAGACGGACGCCATGACCGACGGTCACGCGGAGATAGCGCGCGGAATCGAAGAGTACGGCGAACCCCTTGGTTGAAACGTAGAGCGGCACGGGCGCGTGGGTGCGGCCGGTGATGGCTTTCTTGCTGTCCCAGTGATCGACGTGGAGTTCAAACACGCCGCCGTTGCGGCGCATCGCACTGAAATCCACGCCGAGACCGTAGATGTCCTCGTTGGCCGCAAGCGGGAATCGGACCGTGGTTTTCGCGTCCCACTGGCGGCCGTAGATTTCGCGTTGGTCGAGGGGGAACGCGGCCTTGGGCATCGCGGCCAGGCCGGCGGCGAGCGGGGCGTTGCTTCCGGCGGCGGTGAGCAGGGTGAAGGCCTCGGGCGTGCCGATCGTGGTTTTCCAGACACCCGGGGCAACCTCGGCCCACGCTGGGGTGAGCGTCGGCGGAATGGTGGCGAAGAGCGATGAGGACAGAAGGATGCCCGCGAGCAGCAAGGTCGCGCGGAGAGCTTGGACAGATGGTCTCATGATTGGATATGAAAGAAGAGTTATGGGATACTCAGACGCATCTCCTGTCCGTAGAGCGAAAGCAGCGGATGCTTGGCCACGGCGCGCACTTCGTAGGTGTGACCGGAAACGAGGCCGGTCAATTCGTGCGTGAATTCGCCTGCGGCTTTCCGGGAAACGAATGGCGTGGTTTGCCAGTTGCCGATTCGTTCAGTCAAATCCATGCCGGTAATATCGCAGTACTCGAAGCCGCCGCCGACTTCGATGGCGTCGCCCAAGGCGGTGAGGCGACCGGTGAGCCGCATCGTCTGCTTTGCGGCGTCCCACTGCGGAGCGACGGTTTCTACCTGCGGCGGCACGAGGGCAGGCTGGACATGGGTGAGTTTGAGTACGATGGGGTTGGGCCACTTGCGGTCGTTGTAGAGCCGCTGGGCGTGCATGGCGCGAACGTGCAAACCATCGGGCTTTTGCTCCCACGTGGTCTTGGGCACGACCGTATCGCTGTATTCGAGCACCTTGTCGTTCTGGCCGAGCACAGTCACCTGAGTTTCCGGCGTGGCGCGGATGGATTTGAACACAAGATCGCGCCAGGTGCCGAGCGGCCAGCGCTGTGACGTCTTCACGATGGCGTAGACGGCGGTGTCGTCCTTGCGCTTGGTGAACCACACGTCGTCCTCATTGGTGATGACCCACGGGCGTACGCCATAGATGCATTCCTGGTTCACGAACATCCACAGGGCGATTTCGCGCAGGCGTTCCTCCTGTTCGATGGCGAGTTCGCCGTCGGGTTTGGGGCCGACATTGAGCAACAGATTGCCGCCCTTGGCGCGAGTCTCGATCAACAGTGAAATCAGCGCGCCGCCCGTCTTGTAGTTTTCGTTGGTGGGCTTGTATTGCCATTGGGTGCCCATGGTGAGGCAGGCTTCCCAAGGTTCGTTGAGCGGCAGGCCGGGGATGAATTGCTCCGGAGTGCGGATGGCGCCGCGGGTCACGACCAGATTGGGTTGCAGGTCCCACGCGAGGTCACGCAGGCCTTCGGCCTCGCCATCGAAGAACATCAGATCGATCGGGCCGTAGTTAGTCAGGAGCTCGCGCACCTGGGCCTGGTCGTAGGCCATGAGCCCGGGATTGTTGCGCGGTTGCACCTGCGGAAAGCGGCGTTCGATGGTAATACCCTGACGGTGAAGCCACCAGAAGTCGTCCGGCGAAAAATACAGGCCGGGCCGGATGTCTTGTTCGCGGAAGGCATCGAGCACCTCGCGCGTGATGTCGCGCTTGAACGGCGTGTGCGCGATGCTGAAATCGGTCGTGGCGGTCGGCCACAGGCAGAAACCCGAGTGGTGCTTGGCCGTCAGCACGACGTAGCGGATGCCGGCCAGTTTCGCGAGAACCGCCCAGTCTGTGGGAGCAAATTTGCGCGGGTTGAAAGTTTTCGGCAGCTCGCTGATGTAGCGCTGCACGTAGTCTTCATCGGCGCCGACGAGGGAATGGCTGATGACAGAGCCCAGCTGGCTGTCCACTCCCCAATGGATGAAGAGCCCGAAGCCGAGATCGCGGAATTCCTCGAGGCGGTCCGGCCGGTTACGGGAGCCGATAGTCGGGTCGGGACTGGTTTGCGCGCGGCTGGGGCTGATGACTGCGAGAAACAGCCAAAGGAGGAAAATCCACCGCGCGCGGATGGAGACGCGGTGCGGCGTGGGGACGAGGCTGGAGGGGAAGGCGCGTGGGTTCATGGCGGGGTAACGCGCACGAGGTTCTCCGGGGAGCACCGGCGGTGACAAGGGCTTCGCTGCTTACATCGTAAGGCAGATTCCCCCCGACAGAGACTGTGGTGGCCCACCCGAGCCACGCTTTCACCCATGGCTCAAGCGCGGCCACAAAATTGAAACCGTACTAAACGCCTTGGCGCTAGGCAGCCCGGCTTTCCAAGATGCCCAAGATCGATTCCTCGACCTCTTTTCGCGTCAGACCGGTGCGGGCCTGTACCCGATCAAAGATTTCCTCCTCGTGGCCCAGGACGTAGGCCAGATCGTTTTCAGTCAGTTCCGGATACTTTTCTTTCAGCTTGGTGCGAATGGCAGTCCATTGGCCTTTCAGAAATTGCGCGGTCATAGGATTGAAAAGCAGGCTTGGTTTTTCCGTCCCGTAGTGGGGCGTTTACCGTGGGTTTCGCAGGGAATGTGCCGGGTGACACGGCTTGCGAGCAAATGCTTGGAAACCAGCAATAATTGGAAGATGCGGCCCGCCTCGCCCTCAAAAGCACCGGGCAAAATGCAATCTTCCCGCGGACCGAAACTCGCGCTTTGCCGTTCTCGCTGAGCTCCTTTGTGACAGGGCGAACCAATTGCCGGATCGCTTGTCCGGCGAAGTGAACCCGATCACCAATCGGCCGGGCATCCACGCAACGGCCTTGGTTTGGAGAAGGGTTCATATCGGGAGGAATTTTTGTGCCGGCGGTGAAGATGACCGAGTTTCTCGAGGGGAACGGCGTTCCGTACCGGAACATCCGGCACTCGGCTGCGTTCAAATCCGCGGATATCGCGGAATCGGTTCATAGGGATCGGCACAACTTCGCGAAGACGGTCGTCGTCGTCATTGATGGCGAGATGGCTCTCGTGGTGGTTCCGGCCAGCGCGCGCCTGGTTTTGCCTGAACTGCGCGACATGTTTCAAACGACGCACGTCCGGCTGGCGACGGAGGACGAGTTTGCGGACGTCTTTCCCGACTGCGCGTTGGGCGCCATGCCGCCGTTCGGCAACCTGTATGGATTGGCGATCTACGTGGAGGCCAGCCTGGCCGAGCAACCGGAGATCGCCTTTAATGCCGGAACGCACACGGAAGTCATCACGATGGCCTACGCAGATTTCGACCGGCTCGTCCATCCGCTCCTGCTGGAGAGCATCACGGTCTGACGGTAGCAAAGTATTCCACGGGTCGTCGGATCGGGCTGAACGCCGACCTGCAACGGAATCAGCCGCCGAGGTAGGCGGCTTTGAGCTCCGGGTTGTGGCGGAGAGTCGCGGAGGCGCCTTGCATTACGATACCGCCGGTTTCGAGCACATAGGCGTCGTGCGAGATTTCCAAGGCGAGGTTGGCGTTCTGCTCGACGAGCAGGATCGTGACACCGTGGTTTTTGTTAATCTCGACGATCTTCTCGAAGATCGTGCTGATCAGCTTGGGGGCGATGCCCAGCGAAGGCTCGTCGAGCATGAGTAGCTTGGGCTCGCCCATGAGCGCGCGGCCGATGGCCAGCATCTGCTGTTCGCCGCCGGAGAGCGTGCCGGCGGCCTGGGTGAGACGCTCCTTCAGGCGCGGGAAGACGCTGAAAACGTATTCGCGCGACACGGCGATCTTCGCCTTGTCGTGCCGCAGGTAGGCGCCCATCGAAAGGTTCTCGTCGACCGTGAGATTGGAGAAAACCATGCGGCCTTCCGGGACGTGGCTGAGGCCGCGGGCGACGATCTGGTGGGGCGGGAGCCGGGTAATGTCCTCATCCTTGAAACGGATGGTGCCGCTCCTGGCCCGGAGGAGCCCGGAGATGGTGCGCAGCGTGGTGGTCTTGCCCGCGCCGTTGGCGCCAATGAGCGTGACGATGCGGCCGGCCTCGATGGTGAAAGACACATCGCGCAACGCGCTTATGGCGCCGTAGCAGACTTCGAGGTTTTGAACGGAAAGCATTTTTAACCACAGATGGACACAGATTGACACGGATAATAACGAGGGATGGGGAAAGACCATCTGTGTTTATCTGTGTTCATCTGTGGTTCCTGACGGTTTCAATGATGGGCCAGCGACGTCCCATGGTCTTCGCCCAGGTAGGCTTCGATGACCTTGGGGTCGGACTGGATGGCAG
>DATCRM010000169.1:0-9054 GCA_036568985.1 Lacunisphaera sp.
GTACCGCCACGTAACCTGGCCGCCCACAGTGCCGGACGCAAACCCGCCGAGACCATTGGTGAAGAGCCACTGGCGTTTGAACACAGCGGCACGTGCCTCGGGCGCGAGTCCGGTGAGGTCAATGCTTCTCCGAGATCCTGACATGGTGCAGTGAAGGATCGGCGCTGGGCCGCAGCACGACGGCCGCGTGGCCGGGGATGATCCAGTTGTCGGCGGTCTCGAGTTCGTCGGGCGTGCCCGTGCCGCCGTAGACAGGCGAGTCGCTTGACCAGAGCGTCGACCAGCCCCCGCCGCTGACGGGCGCGAGCAATGGTTCCGGCGCCGGCCGCAGGTAGAGTTCACGGCCCAGGTTGACCAGCAGGAGCCGGTCATCGCCCTGGGCGGAAAAGAAGCGCAGGACAAAGGCCTCCTGGTCGAGCACGGCGCCGTCGAACCGGGCGGGCGCACGGAACGTAGCGTCTTCGCGCCGCAGGCGCAGGAGATCGCGGTGCAGCGTATACGCCCCCAGATTTTTCTCGCGCTCGCCGAAGTCGAGCTTGCTGCATTCGAACGTGGCAACGCTGCCCGGATCATCGAGCAGGCCCTGCGTCTCCCGCGCCGAAATCGTGCGGAATTGCTGGAGGAACTTAGCCCGGCCCTCGCGCACCAGCGACGATAGTTCGGGCTTGTGGTCGGCGAAGTACAGAAAAGGTGACGACGCGCAAAATTCCTGGCCTTGAAAAAGCAGCGGTGTGGACGGCAGCAGGAGCAGAAGCGCGGTCAGGGCACGGAAGCGTCCCGGGCTGGTGAGCTGATGCAGCCGGAGCCCCTGCAGGGTGTTGGCGAGCTGGTCGTGATTCTGCAGGAAGATCACGAAATTCTGCGGCGACAGGTCGAGCGCGGGGGTGCCCCGCCGTTTTTGCTGCCAGTCATACCAGCCGCCTTGGAAGAGGAAGCCGTACTTGGCGGCGGAAATGAACTCCTGCGGCGCCCCGCGGTAGTCCAGGTAGTAACACTCCGCCTTGCCGGTGGCCGCCACCATCGCGCTGTGGTGGAAATCGTCGTTCCAGATCGCATCGAGCCCATACCCGCCCAGTTCCCGCGGCCGGATGTGCACCGAGCGCTGCGCCTCGTTCTCGGCCACGAGGTAAATCAGACGATGGGGCGCGGCGGTCCGCGCGGCCGCGGCGATCTCCGAGATGATGTGTTTGGGCGAGTGATCGAAAATCTGGTGTGTCGCATCCAGCCGCAAGCCGTCGAAATGAAACTCGGAAATCCAATAGGCGGCGTTGGAAATGAAATATTCCCGCACCGGTCCCGCATGCGTGTCGTCAAAGTTGATGGCCGCGCCCCATTCGCTTTGCTTGGCGGAGAAATAGTGATCGGAAAACTGCGCGAGGTAGTTTCCGTCCGGCCCCAGGTGATTGTACACGACGTCGAGGATGACCATCAGCCCGAGCTGATGCGCGCGATCCACGAAAAGCCGCACATCGGTCGGCGAACCATAAAGGCGGGTGGGCGCGAACAGGTTCACCCCATCGTAGCCCCAGCCGAACTGGCCGGGCATTTCCGCAATCGGCATCAGCTCGATGGCGGTGATACCCAGCTCCGCGAGTTCCGGCAGCTGTTCCATGGCCGCCCGCCAGGTACCTTCGCGGGTGAAGGTGCCAAGATGCATTTCGTACAGGACCAGTTCGCGCGGCGACCGGCCCAGCCAAGCCTGATCCGTCCAGGGAAAGTCCGACGCGACAATTTCCGAAGGGCCGTGCGGACCTTCGGGCTGTAAACGCGAAGCGGGATCGGGAAAACTGCCATGATCGAGCCGGAAGCGGTAGCGGTTGCCGCTCCCCGCCCCTTCGACCCAGCCACTGTAATACCCGCCCCCTTCGGCGGTCAAAGGCGCCAGGTGAGGCGGCAGGCCGGAGCCGCGCTCGAACTCCACGGCGACTGCGCTGGATTTGGGCGCCCACACCCGGAAATGAACCCCCGGTCCGGCCATTTCCGGTCCGATCGCGAATTTTCGATCATACTTCATCACTAACCCTGACCATGACGACCGCTCATGGTGCCCGTGCAGCTTCCACCCATCGGTTGGGCACAACGACGGGGGCGCCTGCTTTCAACAATGCCAATCCACCGCCGGAATTCGGGGAACCAAAACGTCGCCGGCGCGACTGTGCACAGGGGTTGCCCACCGGCACGAGCGCAGCCGCACAACGGATGGGCACCGACCTTCCAATGAATATGCCCACCAACACAGCACGGGAGCGTGCCCGCACTATCTCCGCGAACGTCGAATCCCTAACATCTCCGTCCCTTGAACGCCTGGAAAGGTAACCACTATCCGCTGGGTGCGACTTGGACTGGCGAGGGGGTGAATTTCGCCCTGTTTTCCCAGCACGCCACGGGCGTCGAGCTGTGCCTGTTCAACGCCCTCGGGGAGGCGGAAAGCCAGCGCATCCGGCTCCGCGAACGCAGCGACTATGTCTGGCATTGTTTCGTGCCGGAGCTGATGCCCGGCCAACTCTATGGTTACCGCGTCGAGGGACCGTACGATCCGCCCGCCGGCCATCGCTTCAACGCCAACAAGCTCCTCTTGGATCCTTACGCCCTGGCCATCGCCGGCGCCGTGCAATGGGGGGATGAAATGTTCGGATACACCATCGGCCATGAGGAAGCGGATCTTTCCTTCGATCCGCGGGACAACGCCACCGTCATGCCCAAGGGAATCGTCATCGACCCGAGTTTTCGCTGGACGGACCATCAGCGACCGAACCGGCCCCTGCACGACAACATCATCTACGAGGTTCACGTCAAAGGGTTCTCCAAGTTGTGGGAAGTCATTCCCGAAAACCTGCGCGGAACCTACGCCGGGCTCGCATCCCCTGAAGCGATCCGATATTTCAAGCGACTGGGCGTGACGACGCTCGAGTTGATGCCGGTGCACGCGCACGCGAGTACCAAGCATCTGGTCGACCAGGGGCTCTCCGACTACTGGGGATACAACACCCTGGGATTTTTCGCCCCCGAGGCCAAATACTCAAGCACGGGCGACATGGGCGCGCAGGTGAACGAGTTCAAGACGATGGTCAACAAGCTCCATTGCGCCGGCCTCGAAGTGATCCTCGACGTCGTCTACAATCACACGGTCGAGGGCAATCACCTCGGCCCGACACTGTCGTTCAAAGGCATCGACAACGCCAGCTACTACCGCCTCACCGCGGAAAGCGGCCGCTACTACATGGACTACACCGGCACGGGCAACACGCTGAACGTGCACCAACCCCGCGTGCTCCAGCTCGTGATGAACAGCCTCCGCTACTGGGTGAACGAGATGCACGTGGACGGATTCCGGTTCGATTTGGCCCCCGCCCTCGCCCGGGAACTGCACGAGGTGAGCAAGCTTTCGTCGTTCTTCGACGTCATCCAGCAGGACCCCGTGCTTTCCCGCATCAAGCTGATCGCCGAACCGTGGGATGTCGGCGAAGGCGGCTACCAGGTGGGCAATTTTCCCGCCCTGTGGGCCGAATGGAACGGGCTCTACCGCGACGCCATCCGCCGCTACTGGAAAGGCGATCATGGCCTGATGCGCGACCTCGCCTACCGCCTCTGCGGCAGCGCCGACCTTTACGAGGGCAACAACAAAACGCCGAACGCCAGCATCAACTTCATCACCTCGCACGACGGCTACACCCTGCGCGACCTGGTTTCCTTCGAACAACGCCACAACGAAGCCAACGGTGAGGAAAATCGTGACGGCGAACAGAACAACAACTCGTGCAACTGGGGTCACGAGGGGCTCGACGCGCCACCACGCGTGCAAAAGCTCCGCCGCCGGTTGGTGCGAAATTTTCTCGCGACCCTGTTCGTATCCCAAGGCGTTCCCATGCTGCGCGGCGGCGACGAATACGGCGCCACGCAACGCGGCAACAACAACGCGTATTGCCAGGACAACGACATCAGCTGGCTGGACTGGACGGGCGATCCGCATCGCAACCGGTTGTTCAAATTCGTCAGCAAACTGATCCATTATCGGAAAGCGCACCCGATCCTGCGACAGCCCCAGTTTTTTCGCGGACGCGATCTGCGGGGCAACGGCATCAAGGACATCACCTGGATCAACGCCGACGGAACCGAGATGACCGACCAGGCCTGGATGGAAGATTATGTGAAGGTGCTCGGCGTAATGCTCAGCGGCGACTCAACCGATCTGCGTGACTTCAAACAGCAGCCCATCCTGGACGACACGCTGCTGCTGTTTTTCAACGCAGCGGAGGCCGATGTGAACGTGGTGCTGCCCGGACGCGAGCCCGTGGCCTGGCGCCAGGTGATCGATACCACGCATGAAAATGGTTTTCCCGAGCCGGCGCCGGTTTTCAGTGCCGGCCTCCAACACCGTCTGGTGGCCCACTCGTTTGCGTTGTTCGAGCAGGATCGCGGCTCGGGCGAGGAAGCTCGCGATTTGCAAGCGGCCCGGGAGACGGCGAAATCCGGGAGTAAGACAATTTCCGAAGCGCCGCATCAGGAAAATCCCGGTAACGCCGTTGAGGGCGGCTCGGCACCGGAACCCCATCCGCCGCAGGACTACTAAAACGGGCATGAACTCAAAACATAATCATATCCCAATGATTCGTTCCCTGACCGCGATGGCCGCCCTGGCCGCCGCTTCGTTCGCCTTCGCCCAGGACTCGCAGCCCAGCCAGCGGGAGTACGCTTCGCCCACCGTCAAATCCCGCAGCAACGACGGCGGTATCAGCAACAGTGGCGATAAACTCTCGCATTCCGACCGCAACTTCATCGAAAAGGCTGCCAAATCCGGCATGAAGGAAGTCGAAGTCTCGCAGGCGGTCCTCGGCCGCCTCAGCAACCAGTCGGTGCAGCAATTTGCGCAGATGATGGTGAACGATCACACCGCCGCGAATGCCGAACTCCGGGCCCTGGCCGCGCAAAAGGGCGTCGCGCTCAAGGACACGACCGACCGTTACACGGAAAAGTGGTCGAACAACAAGCGTAACGTCGACAAGGATTACATCGACGAAATGGAGGACGATCACAAGGATGCGATCGACCTCTTCGAGAAGGCCGCCAAATCCGATGATCCCGACATCGCCGCGTTTGCCAGCAAAACCCTGCCCAAACTGCAGCAGCATCTCGATCAATTGCGGACCCAAGCCAAGCCGTCCCTGGGCCGCTAAGCCCGCCAGTCGGGCGAATGCCCCGCAACGCCACATGCCGGGCGCCCGCAACGCGCGACGATCCAAGGAAGACGTCGCGCGGATGCGGGCAATGGCGCGTCAGCCTGCATCCACTTTGGCCGGCAGCCGCACGAGTGACCTGCGCGCGATGGGCCTCGTGGGAAAGCCCGGCTGAACCTTCAACCCCGGTCGCCGATGTCTCCACCTTCGCCGGAGCCCGAGCGACCGTTCGCGGACCCTTCTGAAATATACGGGCCGCTCTTCGTGGATGTTCAGGAAAGCGAAGTCTTCACCGACCAGAAGACTTTCGCGGATTGCATCCCCAAACTTCCGCCCGCCGAAATCCTGGCGCGCTATCGGGAGCGCAAAGGCACCGTCGGCCTCCGTGAATTTGTGATCGAGCACTTCTTTGTTCCCGAGACACCGCACCTTCAGGCGTTTGTTTCCGAGAGCATCGATCATCATCTTGAAACGGTCTGGCCGCTCTTGCAGCGCGAACCGCCGCCCCCCCTGCCGGGAGCTTCCCTGCTGCCATTGGACCGGCCCTACCTGATCCCCGGCGGTCGTTTCCGGGAGGTGTACTACTGGGATTCCTATTTCGCCATGCTGGGGCTTCGACCCAGCGGCCGGGAAGGCCTGATCCGGCACATGACGGACAACTTCGCGGATCTGATTGCGCGTTTTGGTCTGATCCCCAACGGCAATCGTACGTACTACCTGACCCGTTCGCATCCGCCTTTCCTCGCCTTCATGGTCGAATTCATCGCAGAACAGGACGGGGTCGCAGCGTATCAGCGCTACCTTCCCGCCCTGGAGGGGGAGCTGGCTTTTTGGAACGACCGGATCCATGCCACGCAACACGTGATGCATCTACCAGGCGGTCATACCTTGCACCGGTATTTTGACCGCTCGGATCTGCCGCGAACGGAAGCCTTCGCCCACGACCGGAAACTGGCGCTCCGGTCCCGCCAGTCCGCTCCCGATTTTTATCGCAACATGCGCACGGCGGCGGAGAGCGGCTGGGATTTCAGCAGCCGCTGGTTCATCGACGGCAACGATCTCGATGCGACGAGCGCCACGCAGTTGATTCCGGTGGACCTGAATTGCTTCCTTGTGCAGCTCGAACGCACCCTCAGCCGCGCCTATGCAGCCGCCGGCCAGATGGACCGGAGCCGCGCGCTTACAGAAGCGGCCGAAGCCCACACCCGCGCCATCGCGCGGTTCTGCTGGTCGGAGATCGATAATTTTTTCTTCGACTACAATCCCGCGCGGGCGACGACGAGCCCTGCGTTCACTCTCGCAGCCGTGGCGCCGCTTTTCACCGGCGTGGCGACCCAAGTGCAGGCCGACGCCATCGCCGCGACTCTGCGCGCCCGTTTCCTGCAACCGGGCGGGCTCGTCACCACGCTCGTGCACAGCGGTCAGCAGTGGGACTGGCCCAATGGCTGGGCGCCGCTGCAATGGATGGCCATCGCCGGGCTGCGCCAATATGGTCATGAAAACCTGGCGAAGGAAATCGCCCTGCGCTGGATCGCCCTCAACCACGAAGTCTTTCGCCGCACCGGACGTTTGTTGGAAAAGTACAATGTGGTCGACCTGAGCCTGCCAGCCGGTGGCGGAGAATATCCCACGCAGGACGGGTTCGGCTGGACCAACGGAGTGCTCGTCCGGCTGCGGCGCGATTATCCGCATTAGCCGGAATATTTCACTGGCTGACGAGCGTTCATACCACACCCCGCCCTGCGGGCACCCCTCTCAAGAGGGGATCTTCAGCAGTCGTGGTTTGGGTCCCCTCTATGAAGAGGGGTGGCGCGAAGCGACGGGGTGTGTAGGTGCGGCATTGATGAGTGTGATATGTTCCGGTTAGCGCGAGTCGGGCTCGTGCGTGCGCTCAGGGCTGCTTGACCAGCAGGGCCACGGGGAAGGCTTGGAACAAATCGTGCGGCGCGACGCCGCCGATCCACTGCCGTTTCGTGAGCCAATCCTGCCAGACGCCCGCCGGCAATGGCACGAAGGTATCCCGCCAGTCGTCGCCCAGCAGGGCCGTGAAACGCTGTACCAGGGTGAGCATCATGCCGCCACGCGAATAGCCCAGGATGTGGCTCGCCCGCGCGCCGCGCGCCGCCATGGGCGCGTAGGAGGACGCCGCATCAAACCACTCCGGGTGCTCCCGCCGCAACTGGAGGACGCGCGCAATGAGCCAAAGCTTCGGCCGCCCGGAATCCCATTCGCTGGTGGCGTCCGGCGCGACTGCTTCCGCCAGTCCCGCGAGCATGGCGGTCCTGGCCGCATAGTCCACCGGGCGCCGATTGTCGGGATCGACGAGACTGAGATCCCACAGCTCCGAGCCTTGATAAAAATCGGGCACCCCCGGAGCCGTCAGCTTGATGAGTGTCTGGGCCAGGCTGTTGATCCGGCCTGGGCGAACGAGAAGCTGAGCGAACGCATTGAGGCTCTCTGTGAACTCGGGGTTGACCAGGATCGCGGCGATGAATTCCCGGATCGTGTCCTCATACTCGACGCTGGGCCGGTGCCAGGTGGTGTGAATCTTGGCTTCGCGGCAAGCCTTGCGCATGTATTCCCAGGCGCGATCGAAACCCAGCGGATGCGCTCCGACCAAGGTCTGGTAAAGCAGATATTCGGCATGCCGGTCCGGAGCGCGACTGTTCCACGCCGGCCGGTTGATCCGGGCCCACTCGGTGATGGCCGCCCGCCAGGCATCGGGCATCTCAGTGATGACGGAAATGCGCGTGCGCACATCCTCGCTGCGCTTGCTGTCGTGCGTCGAGGTGGCGAGCAGCGTGTGTGGCCAGTGCACGCTCAGGTGATGGCAAAATTCGTGGAATTTTTCCGCCGCGATGCCGAGCAGAGCCACCTGCGCGCCAACCTCGTTGCAGGAGACCAACCGGTCATAACAATAGTAAATGGTGTCCTCCACCCCCTTGGCGGTGACCGCCGGCGTGAGCTGCTGCCAGCGCGCGATGAACTCGACGGCGACCGGGTCAACCGCCTCTTCGAGCAGCAGCCGCTCCACGTACTGCATCGCCGCGCGCGTGCCGGGTTCAAGCAACGACTGGGCGCTGGCCACGGCGGCCTCGAGCCGCCGGCGATCATCCTCCTCCACCGCCCCCTTCTCGCGGTAGGTGCGATACACGGCGAGCGAACCGGTCACGGCGGCGATGGCCTGGCGAAGCTGGCGGCGGCCGAGGTCCCGGCTTTGCCAGGACGCCCATGCCCGACGGCAGGCCATTTCCGTGAGGCGCTCGATATCCGCGGAAAAGATCTCCTCGATAATTCTCCCTTTCGTTTCGCGGACGATCCGGTTGAGGTCGAGCGGATGGGCGGTGAACTCCGAGTAGATGCCAGCCATTACATCCGCTTTTTCCGCGTCCATCCAGACGCGGTTGACGGCAGCGAGAAAATCGTAGCCCGTGGTACCGTCGACCGGCCAGCCAGCGCGCAGCTTTTCCGAGCTGTCGAGAATCTTCTCGAGATAGATCCGTCCATCCGGAAAAAGCGTGCGCAGCTTCCGGCAATACGCCGCCGGATTGCGCAGGCCGTCGGGATGATCGATCCGCACGCCCTGAATTTCGCCGGCATCGATCGCGGCTTTCAGGCGTCCATGCAGGTCGTTGAACACCTCATCGCGTTCCATTCGCAATCCGACGAGGCCATTGACGTCGAAAACCGGCGGTAGTTGACGACCTCATTCGAGCGCTTCCACCCGTGCAGCGCATAAAACTGTTTTTCGAGCAGAGCGTGGAGCCGCTCCGGCTCGCGCCCAATCTTGTCCACTTCAGCCGTCGTCGCCTCCGGCGCTTTCTTCCGCAAATCCCGCCACACGCCCAAGGCTTCGCGAGCCAGGTCGTGATACGCAGCC
>DATCRM010000170.1:0-3518 GCA_036568985.1 Lacunisphaera sp.
GCATGATTTCGGTCATTCTTCCCGTGCGCAACGCCATCGCGACCATCGCGCGCGCCGTGGCCAGCGTGCAGCGGCAGACACTCGGGGCGTGGGAGCTGGTGGTCGTGGACGACGGCTCGACCGACGGAACCCGGGAGTGGCTGCACGAGGCGGCCCGGGGCGAACCGCGGCTCCGTCTCATCGAGCAGCGGGCCCTTGGGTTGGTGGCGGCGTTGAACACGGGTTTGGCGGCGGCCCGGGGCGAACTGATCGCACGGCTGGATGCGGACGATGAGTGTCATCCGGAGCGATTCGCGGCACAGGCGGAGTTCTTGATGGCGCAACCCGCCATCGGGCTGGTCTCAAGCCTCGTGGGTTTTGGCGGAGACGAGACGGCAAATGCCGGCTACGCGCTGCACGTCGGCTGGCTCAACTCGCTGGTGACTCCAGAGCAAATCGCGTTAAACCGCTTCGTCGAATCGCCCCTGGCTCATCCAAGCGTGATGTTCCGGCGCGAGCTGGTGGAGCGGCACGGTGGTTACCGAGCAGGAGACTTTCCGGAGGATTACGAGCTCTGGCTGCGCTGGCTTGACGCTGGCGTAAACATGGCGAAGGTGCCGCGCGAACTGCTCATCTGGCATGATACGCCCGGCCGGTTGTCGCGTACGGATCCGCGTTACGAGCCCGATGCGTTTTTCCGGGTCAAGGCGGGCTATGTGGCAAGATGGCTGGCGAAAAACGCCGGGCGGGATCACTCGATCGCGTCGGTGGCGGAACCGGGGGCGAAGGTCCCGCGTCCTCAGGAAATCTGGATTTGGGGAGCGGGCCGGCAAACGCGGAAGCGGGCGGCACTTTTGGCGCCCCACGGCGTGAGCATCGCCGGCTACATTGATGTGGATGTGAAGAAAATCGGGCAGCGGGTCGGGGGCCTTCCCGTGATCGGGCCGGAAGAGTTGCCTCCGCCCGGCAGGATTTTCGTCCTGGGCTATGTCTCAAAGCGGGGCGCGCGGGAATACAACCAGGCCGAGCTTGCCCGGCGCGGCTATGTCGAAGGCCGGGATTACCTCATGTGCGCTTGATCCGCTTATTTCACACGGCGATGCGAACCCGACACACGTCGTCGTTCTGCTGGTTAGCAGAACGCCGCCCCTCTTCATCCGGAACGATGCTGTCGGCGCGGGTGGTCGGGCACATCCCTGTGCCCGTTTCGGAGGGCATCGAGCCACGCGCACGGGGACGTGCGCGGCCACCTTTCGGTATCGCAACTTTCAGAGCAAATTTGCGCGCCAATTGCATCGTTCCGGCTTCATAGAGAGGACCCGAACAACCCCGCCCACAAGTGGTATAACCTACGGTGGACGGACCGGAGGCTGTGCAGTGGTCGCTCGACTTTCTGGGTTTCTGCATACACTGCGGGCATGCCAGAAGACCAAACCAGCGAAGTGAACGGAAGCGAAGTGACGGTGGATTTCGTCCGCCACCGGAACGTCATGCTCGTGCAGGCCGACCTGGGGCCATTGCTGGTGGATTATTATCTTCACCTGGCGGAGCACCGGTTGCGGCATACTCCGGAACACGACGCCCTGCTCAAGCAGGCGTTGGTGGCGTTTACCCTGCACGGCGCCGCGCGTCCGCGCAACGAACACTTCTCCTGGACCGTCGGCCTGCAGGAACCGAGGCTCAACCTGTTCCTTGCCGGTGACAACGAGGACTGCGTGGTGGCCGGCCGGCTGTTCACGGAGAACGTGCGCGAGGCGGCGAAGAACGTATTTTATAGCGAGGTCATGGCTTCGCGCGGCGCGGAGAAACGGCGCAGCGTGGTGAATTTCGACGGCGCGAACCTGTTTCATGCCGCCGAGGAATTCTACGCCGGCAGCGAACAACGCCTCGTGCGTTATTTCGACCTCGGGGAGGATCGCTATGCGATGCTGCTCTCGCATCCCGACTGCGACGAGGGCTGGCTGCGCGGGATCACACTGGAGGAAGTCCGCGCGCTGTCCGGCACGGAGACGGTGGCGCGTATCGAGCGCCGGCTGTACCGGTGGCATTGCGGTTGCAAGCAGAGCCGCATTCTCAACGCCCTGGGACCCGCCGCCCGGCAGGATCTCGCGGGTTTGTTCGGCGACAGCGAGCTCATCCACGTACAATGCCCGCGCTGTGCCGCGTCGCACGCCATTACCCGTGAGGCGATGGAAGCCTGGCTGGACGGCTCCGCCCGGGCATCGTGAGTTCGCGATCGCGGCGAGTCCGGCTTCGGCCGGATGGGGCGTCCAGCTCGAACAGATGGATTGCTTCCGTCTTCGCCAAGGCTACAGCGGACAGGCCGCAGTCGGCACCGCGCTTGGATAAACAGAACTTCACATAGACCAAACATAATGAGCATTTGGGAAATCATCGGCACGGTGCTGGGCGTCCTGGGGGTGTGGCTGATGATCCGGCAGAACATCTGGGGCTGGCCGGTCGGTCTGGTGCAGGTGGCCGTGTATACGTGGGTGTTCTACGACGCGAAACTCTACTCCGACGCGATCCTGCAGGTGTTCTTCTTTGTGTTCCAAGGCTACGGCTGGTGGTTCTGGCTGCGAGGCCAGCACACCGCCGCGCACAGCGAACTGCCAGTGACACGGCTGGCGCCGGTCGTCATGGCCGGCTGGATTGGGCTCGGTGCGCTCGGGACCGCCGCTTGGGGTACTTACATGCAGCGAACGACCGATGCGGCGATGCCGCATTGGGACGCTTTCATTCTGGTTTTCAGTCTGATCGCCCAGTGGTTGCAGGCGCGCAAGAACCTCGAAAACTGGGCGCTCTGGGTCGTGGTCAACACGGTTGCCGTTGGGGTATACTGGATGAAGGACCTGCGGCTGACCGCCGGGCTGTACGTCGTTTTCTGGCTGATGGCGCTGTGGGGTTGGTGGGAGTGGCGGCGTTTCGTAGGGCCGGTCTCCGACCGGCCCGGCCAGTCGCAGACTGGCTCTACCCGGTCAGACGATTCGCCATCCAATGCCTGACATCATGCCTATCGAACCCAAACGCATTGCCGTCTACGGGCCGGAGTCCACCGGCAAGACGGAGCTCGCCGTGAAGCTCGCGGCCCGCTTCGCCGCGCCCTTGGTGGCCGAGTACGCGCGCGAGCGTTGGGATGAACAGGGCGCGCTTACGCTGGAGGACATGATGCCCATCGCGCGCGAACAGTGGCGGAGGGAAGACGAGGCGGCCCGGAGCGTTTGTCATACATTATATGACAAACATCCGCCCTTGGTGATCTGTGATACGGATGCGCTGACCACGATGCTTTGGAGCGATCTGCTTTACGGCACGACTCCGGACGAATTGCGGCGGGGTGCGGAACAGCGGTGCAAGCAGTACGCGCTTTATCTGCTGCTCGACATCGATGTGCCCTTCGCGCCCGATCCGCAGCGGTGTTTTCCCGATCCGGCCGACCGCGAGAAGGCGATGCGGGTGTGGCAGGACGCATTGGAGCCACGGGGGCTGCCCTTCGCGTTGATCCGGGGGAATTGCGCCGAACGTGAACGCGCCGCGAT
>DATCRM010000171.1:0-7189 GCA_036568985.1 Lacunisphaera sp.
CGTGCAGAAAATCCGTGCCCGCGGCGGCAAGGTGATTTTTGTGCGGTTTCCCCACGCCGGCGCGGTCAAGGAACTGGAGGAAAAAATGACGCCACGAGAAGGCATCTGGACCCGGCTGATCACGGAGAGCGGCGCGCCCGCCATCTACTATTCGGATCATCCCGAACTCATTTTCGACTGCCCCGAGTGGTCGCACCTGTCGGCTTCCGACGCGACGGAGTTCAGCAAGCGCCTCGTGCCGCATTTGAAAACCGCCTTGGCTGCCAAGGCGGAGTAGTTCGGACTTGGTAATTAGTAATTGGTCAGGAGAGTCACCGAATTGCGCTGGATGAGCGGCGAGCCGGCCATCGACGATTTGTGAGCCGGACCGACCGAGTTTTACGCAACCGGGAAGGGATTGCCGATGGAGCGGTGTCATGCTGACATTCCGCCATGCCTGCATTTGCCGCCCGCCCTGCACTCACGGCCATCGTTCTCGGCGGCCTGCTCGCCGGCGCCGGCGACGCCTTGTTCGCGTTCCTCTTCTACGGTTGGAAGCTAAGCGTATTTCAAACCGTGGCGGGAGGGTTGATCGGACGTGAAGCCGCCCGGGGCGGCGGCGTACCCACGTTCTTGCTCGGCACCCTGCTGCACTTTCTGATCGCGACCGGCTGGGCGGCGCTTTTCTGGGCCGCCAGTCGGCGTTTCCCGGTGCTGGTCCGCCAAGCCGTCTCCGCGGGACTCGGATATGGGTTCATCGTGTACTATGGCATGAACTGCATCGTTCTTCCCCTCTCCGCCCTGCACACCAAGGCATGGCCGCCGCCCTTTGCGCCGGGACCCGTTGTGGCCCATATCTTCCTCGTCGGTTTGCCGATCGCATTGCTCGCAAAAAAATACACCCGGCCCGCGAGATAATTCCGGTATTTCCGACGCGTTCGTTACCCGGATCTTTCTCCCGACGTCCGCCACCGGGCTAAAGCGGCCTGCAGCTCCGCCACCCGAATGGGTTTGCTCAGGTAATCGTTCATGCCCGCCGCGAGACATTTTTCCCGGTCCCCTTGCATGGCGTTGGCCGTCAGGGCGACAATGTGCACCGGGGCAGGCCAAGGGCAGGCCGTGCCCGACTCCCGTTCCCGAATGGCGCGCGTCGCCTGAAAACCGTCCATTTCCGGCATCTGGCAGTCCATGAAAACGAGGTCGTACGACACACGTTGCATGGCTTCGACCGCTTCCAAACCGTTGCCGACGGCGTCGGCGGAATAGCCCAGCTTGCGCAACCAACCCAATGCCACTTTTTGATTCACCGGGTTGTCTTCGGCCAAAAGGATACGCACGCCCTCCACGTGCGGCGCTTCCCTCTCTCCGCGCGCGGCCGGGAGCTCTGCCGATGTTTTCGGACTCGGCTCCGTCTTTTCGATGAGCGTCACCAGGCAATCGAAGAGTCGCGACTGCTTGACCGGCTTGGTCAGGAAATCCTCGAACCCGGCCGATTGGAGGGACGCGCTGGCCACCGCGTTCCCCAGCAGTGTCAACGCGATCAGTCGAGTCTTGTCCAAGGCCGGCGCGCTCTTGATCAGCCGGGCCAAAGCCAGTCCGTCCATTTCGGGCATCTCGATGTCGATCAGGACGAGATCGTAGGGATGGCCTTGTTCGGCCGCCTCACGCAGCATCCGCAGCGCTTCCACGCCGCCGGCCGCGGTTTCCTTTTGCATCTTCCAGGCGCCCAGCAGCCGGCGCAGAATCTGTCGGCTCGTCAGGTTATCGTCGACCACCAGCACCCGGAGGGCGGACCAGTTGTCGCGCGGCACACGGGCGGTGGTCTCGTCCGCGCAACGCCCTAGGCGGGCGGTGAACCAGAACGTCGACCCCTTGCCCTCCACGCTCTCGAGCCCGATACGTCCTCCCATCATGGTCGCCAACTGCTTCGAAATCGCGAGCCCCAGTCCCGTGCCGCCGTAACGGCGCGTGGTGGAACTATCCGCTTGCGAGAAGGCCTGGAACAGGCGGGTCTGCGCCTGCGGGGTGATACCGACACCCGTGTCGCGCACCGCAAAGCGAACCACCGCGTGTTCCTCGGTCAGCTCGTCGAGCGTCACCTGCAACAGGACTTCGCCACCCGTGGTGAACTTGATCGCGTTGCCGACGAGGTTCACCAGCACCTGCCTCAACCGGCCGGGATCCCCGCGCAGGCATCTCGGTACATCCGGCTGCAGATCCATCAAAAGTTCCGTGTGCTTGGCCAGCGCGCGCTCGGCCAGAATGTCGAGGGTGGTCTCGAGCGTCTCGGGCAGGTCAAAATCGAGTTCCTCGAATGTAAGTTTACCGGCCTCGATCTTGGAGAAATCGAGCACGTCGTTGATCACGGTGAGCAGCGTTTCGGCGCTGCTGCGGATGGTCTGCGCGTACTCGCGTTGCTGCGGGCTCAAATTCAGGTCCAGGAGGAGCCCGGTCATGCCGATCACGCCGTTCATTGGCGTCCGGATCTCGTGGCTCATGTTGGCGAGAAACTCGCCCTTGGCCTTGCTCGCCACCTCGGCGGCCTCCTTCGCCAAACTCAGCTCGGCGGTGCGCGCCTGCACCCGCTGCTCCAACTCGGTGTTGAGCTGGCGGAAGCGTTCCTCGCTCCGGGACAATGCGGCCGACTTCTCGACGGATTCCTTGATCTGGCGGCCGAGCTGCTCGTTGGCGGTCTGTAGCTCGCGGGTCCTTTCCGCCACGACGCGCTCGAGGCGTTCATTCTCCCGGCGTTGCAGGAACGAGGAAAGCCAGGTGACAAAGAGCAGCGTGGTCACTGTGCCTGCGGCGTAAAGCATCCACGCCAGCGGAGTCCGGAACCACGGTGGCTTCACGGTGAAGGCGAGACTGGCCTCCTGCCCGGCCCCGCCGCCGGCGACGACAGGGCGGACTCGGAATACGTAGCGGCCTTCCTTGAGCCGGTTGAACGTGGCCGAACCCGCTGCCCCCATCGACACCCACTCCGACCCGGCCCCCTCCAGTTGCACCTCGAGCGTGACCGGGGCGGCAAAGGGATTCGATGGCGCAGCGAAACGGAACACCATTGAATTGTCGGCGTAATTGAGTGGCGAAAGTGTTTCACCGGGCGAGAAAATCTGACGGCCGCTGCCCGGAAATTCCACCGAAGTGATCAGCGCCCGCGGCGGGCGGGGCGCACTCCAAGCCTGGTTAAGATCCAACCGGGCCAGGTGACGGCGCGCAAACATCCATAGCACGCCGTCATCCTCGAGCGTGAAGTTGGTCGGCGCAAATCCCACCCGCGGAATCGGGACCGGCCGGTCACCGCCCGTCGCGCTCCGATCGATCGCTTGCGGCAGACCTTCCAGGGTATACCACAAACGTCCCTTGCCGTCCGTGACCGGCCGCCCCCCTGCACTGGCCAGCTGGGGCAAGCGCGCCAGCAATTCGGTATCCGGCTCGAATCGCCGCAACCCTTCATTAAACCGGTGCAAGGCCCGGGCCGTGTGAAACCGGGCGATCCCATCGAGCAAATATATCTCCGTCCACCCTTCCGGCAGGCCGTGCTCGTGGTCGAAAATTTCGAGCTTCGGCTCGGCGCCCCGGGTGTCGAGGCGGCCGACGCGACCATTGCCCAGTTCCAGCCATCCTACGTCCGCCGAGTCGATCTCGGCGCCGTAGCAATCCCCCAGTTCGGGCCGGGGAATTCGGCGCGCCTCCCAGCCGTGCGAGGTCAGCTGGATGGTGCCGAACTCACCCCGCGCCACGTAAGGATGCCCCTGCGGTCCCGTTCGGCCTACGCCAATGCGGGCGTTGACGATGCCCGGGAGAATGAGTTTCCACGCCGAATTCTCGTAAATAAAGATGCCGGCATCGTTCGCGGAAAAAAGCGTGCCCCCGACGTCAGTGAGGGTGAATAGATATCGTCCCGGGGGCGTGTCATCGACGAACCCCTCCAAGCGACCGCCGGCGTCGTATTGGCCGCGGATGGCGTGGCCGTCGGCCAGAATCCAGAGACGTCCTTTATGCCGCACGGGCTGGGCAAAACCCAGGCCGCTCGCCAGGACCGGGTCATAGTGAGAAATCGGCGAGGGATACTCCACCCGCGCCACGCCGCCATTCAACAAGGCCCAGAGAACCCCGTCAGCCGTGTAACGGAGACGCCGGGCCCGCGCCAGGCGATGGTCCAGCGAGCGGTCCAGCACTTGGAGGACGCGTCCGTTGCGGTCGAAGAACACGATGCCGACGGTGTCGATCGCCGCGGCGAAACTGCCGTCGCCGGCGGTGCACAAATCGGTGATACGGTGTCCGCTGTTGAGCGCTCCGGCCGCGCCGAAGGGACGAAATTCCCGCCCATTGAAAAGCTTCATGCCGGACGAGACCGTTCCCACCAGCAATTCGCCAGGTGCATAAGGAATCGCGGCTGTAACGCTTTCGCTCACGAGCACGTCGACGCCGGGCACCAGTTCCTTGCCGCCACCGGCCGTCAGCCGGTAGAGACCACCCGACGACTGGTTGCTGAGGAACACCTCGGAACCAAGCGTGAAAATCCGATCGACGGCTCCGGCGCTTCCGACCTGAACCGCCGTCTCCCCGGGCCGCCAGGCCACGATCGCTCCATACCCGCCATACCAAAGCCATCGATCGGGAAACATCGCCACCGACATCAGGTTGGTATTATGCTTAACCACCTCGGGGGGCAGAGGGGTCGCTTCGGTCATGACCCAGCGACCGCCGGCAACGAGATCGATCTTGGAAATCCGGTTATCCGTGCCCGCGTACATGCGGCCTTTTTCGTCGATCGCCACTCCGCCAAGGAGTATCGGCTGACCGGCCTGAGCCCGATAGGTTTCCCACCGAACGCCGTCGCCGAAGGCCAGCTCCTGCTGCGAAACCACCAACACGCGCCCATCAGGCAGAAGCTGAAGATCCTGAGGCACCGCGGTGAGACCGAGTGCTTCCGGTCCGAACACGACGAAGGCGGGCGATCCCGCTTCGGATAGTTCCGGCGCCGCCGCCGCAATCGCCCATGACCGCGGAACGATCCATGTAACCGCAGACAACAACGCGAACACGACACAGATCCGCGCGAATTTCCCCACCGATTTCGTTTCAGCCGGGGATGTTGGGATACGCGTGGGGTGCAGCATGGCGATGCATCAATCGACCAAAACCAGTCAGGGCATCATTTTCGACACCCCGTGAATCATCGTATAGCATGACCGCGATCTTTCAAGAATGGTGCGAAAACAATTTGTCGCGCGATCGGAACGACAGGCTGACCAGCGCGGTCACATAAAGGATGTCGCCCGCGCCCGCGGCCTCCTTCTCCAGAGGGGATTATGGGCTGCGGTGGTTTGGGTCCCCTCTATGAAGCCGGAACAATTCAGTTGAACCACGAATGGACACGAAGGAACACGAATGAGAAACCAAGCCTCGGTTCCGATCACCAGTTGGCGGCGTGAGGTCAGGGGTCCGGTCTGGGCAACCCTCACCCTAGATTCGTGTGAATTCGTGTCTATTCGTGGTTCCTTACTGCATGGATCAGGATGAAGAGGGGTGGCGCGCAGCGTCGGGGGGTATAGGGCGGGCATAGAAGCGGTGAAACAAGCAGGCTAAAATCCATGCGGGAAAATCGTTTCGATTGGCATAGTGGGCGACGGCGGGTTGACTGCCGGGATGGTGTTGTCACGTCGTTGGTTCATGGCTTGGATCGGACTCGCCTGCGGGTTGACGATCACTCTCCACGCTGCGAGCCAGCGCCTCAATTCGGCTCATGGCATACCGGACGCGGCAACCTGGCACCGCTTGGCTGCGCGCCCCGCATCTTCCGCCGTTGCGCGGACCGAAGTCGTCAAATTCCTCGTGGACCTGGAAGACCGGCGAACCCTGTGGTTCACGGATACAGAGCGCTTCCCCTATCACTACTATTTCGCCCGCGACTGGCTTTCCCACTCCGGCCGGCAAGTCGAGGAGCACGATCTGTTCAATGCGTTTGAATATCACGATCCTCACCGTCGCTTTGAGCTGGGCTCCATCGTGCACTATCTGGATGCGGATCGTTGGACACTGGAACTTGTGGCCAGCGACACCTTGTCCGGCGAACGCATCCTCCGACTCTATGAAACACTGCGCGCCGCGCTCTGGATCGGCGACCGGCTGCGATTTCGCCCGTTGTCCGACTTGCAGGAGAAAAACATCGCCGCCGTGCGCGACCGGTTGCCGCTGACGACCACGGAGGAGGTTTTTCCAGGCATCCGGTACCAACCCTTGGGCATGGGTCAGGCCTTCGGTTATCTGCGGCTCGTCCGCGGGCCACTGGATCCCGCGACCGTCAGAGCGAACGAGATTCTGGTGCTGGAGCATCTGCCCGAAGAAATTCCCGTCTGCGCCGGCGTCGTTTCGCAGGAGCTGCAGGCGCCGCTCGGCCATATCGCAATCCTCTGCACCAACCGCGGCACGCCGAACATGGCGCTGCGCGATGCGCTGACCCGCCCCGACTGGCAGGCCCTGGATGGGCAGCTGGTGGAACTTACCGTGGGTCCGCAGGAATTTTCCCTGCGGGTCGCGTCTCTGGCCGGCGCGGAAAAAAACTGGAGCCGGCGCCGGCCGAAGCAACCGCTGGTACCGCGACTCGATCTGGCCGAAACCCATCTGGTCGACATCCGAACTCTCCGCCTGCGGGACGCACGCTTTGCCGGGGCGAAGGCCGCCCAGCTCGGCGAGGTGGAACGGCTCGGCGACATGACCACTCCTGGCGGGTTCGTCATTCCCCTCGCCCATTATCTGACCCACCTGAAAAAGTCCGCCGCGGTGAACGATCTCGCCGCGCGGTTAGCGGATCCGGCTTTCGCACGCGACGCCGGCATCCGGGCGCAATGGTTGGCTGAAGTCCGCGAAGCAATCATGCGATGTCCGGTTGAACCCGGCTTGGTGCGGCAGGTGCGCGAGCGCATGCGGCAAATCGCCCCCGACAAGCGCTGGATTTTGCGTTCGAGCACGAACGCCGAGGACCTCGCCGGGTTCACGGGCGCGGGACTTTACCGCTCGCTCAAGGTCAAGGCTGATGCCAGCGAGGCAGACGTGGCCGAGGCCATTCGAGGCGTATGGACGAGCGTGTGGTTGCAAGGCGCCTTCGAGGAGCGGTCATGGTATCGGATGGATCACGGCGCCGTGGGCATGGCCATTCTCGCCCAGCCTTTCGTCGATGGCGCCGTCGCCAACGGCGTGGCCA
>DATCRM010000172.1:0-14507 GCA_036568985.1 Lacunisphaera sp.
CTCCAGGAGGATCGCAGCCTTGCCTCAGGGCTCCACGGTTTCCACGTAGACGAACTTGCCGTCCTTCACCGTCAGGATGACGGCGGATTTCGAGGCGTTGCGCTGGGCGTCGATGGTGATACGGCCGGTGGCGCCGGAGAAGTCCCGGGTCGTTGCGATCGCGTCGCGCAGGGCCGCGCTATCGGTGGTGCCGGCGCGTTTGAGCGCGTCGAAGAGCAGCAGCGCGGCGTCGTAGCCGAGCGCGGCGATGCTGTCGGGTGTTTCGCCGTCCCAGCGGGCGCGGAACTTTGCGATGAAATGCTGCATGGCCAGCGCGGTGGAGTCCGGCGAGGCGTGGGTGGAATAGTAGGTACCCTCGACCGCCCGGCCGCCGATCTCGATCAGTTGCGGGGCCTCCCAAGCATCGCCGCCGAAGATGGGAACGTCGAGCCCGAGCTGCCGGGCTTGGATGCAGATGAGCGCGCCTTCGGTGTAGTTGCCGGAATGGAAGATGGCGTCCACGCCGGCGTTCTTCAGCGCGGTGAGCTGGGCGCGGAAATCCTTGTCGCCCTCGCTGTGCTTCTGCTCGGCCGCGATGGTGCCGCCGGCGGCCGTGAACCTCTCGCGAAACACCTTCGAGATGCCGACACTGTAGGCGTTGTTGACCGACGTGAGCAGGCCGGCCCGGGACGCGTGGAGCGTATCGCGTGCGAACTTGGCCAGGACGGCGCCCTGGAAGGGATCGATGAAACAAACGCGGAAAATGAAATTGCCGGTCTCCGTGACGCGCGGGTTGGTCGAGGAAATCGCAATCATCGGGATCTTTGCATTCTGGTAGACGGGCGCGGCCTCGAGGGAATTGCTGGAGGGATTGCCGCCGAGAACGGCGACCACCTTGTCGCGGGAGACGAATTTCTTCGCGATGGTGGCGGACTCGCCCGCCTTGGACTGGTTGTCCTCGGTCAGGAGTTCGACCTTCCGGCCGAGCAGACCGCCGGCGGCGTTGACTTCCTCGACGGCCAGAATCACGCCTTTGCGGGAAGCCAGGCCGAAGGCGGCCTCCTTGCCCGTGAAAGCGCCGTATTGGCCGATCTTGATGGAGGGGCCTTCGGCGGCAATCGCTGCGGAAAAACTCCAAAGGCCAAAAGTCCAAACGCCAAATAAAAGACGAAGCGCGGAAAGGTGGGAAAATGAGAGCGTGAGCATCGACAAGCTGGGTGGTTTTCGTACCTCGGTATTTCCGTATTTGCTCGGACCTATTTGGCGTTTGGAATTTGGCCGTTTGGAACTTTTCGCCCGTCAGGGCGCCACGGTCTTGTGGAACCGGGCCTTGCCGTCGCGCAGCGCGATGATCGTGGCCGCTTTGGAGGCGTTGCGGTCCTTGTCGATGGTGGTCGCGCCGCTTACGCTGGGGAAATCTTTCGTGGCGGCGAGCGCGTCGCGAAGCTTGGGGCCGTCGGTGGTGCCGGCGCGCTTGATGGCGTCGGCGAGGACATACACGGCGTCGTAGCCCAGGGCGGAGAACGCTCCCGGGATTTCGCCGTTCCAGCGGGCTTTGTAGGCGGCGACGAACTTGGCCACGACCGGGTCAGTGTTTTCGGCGGAGAAGTGGGTGGAGTAGTAGCAGCCGTTGAGCGCCTCGCCACCGATCTTGAGGAGTTGCTCGTCCTCCCAGCCGTCGCCGCCGAAGAACGGGATGGTGAGCCCGAGATCGCGGGCCTGGCGGACGATAAGCGCGGATTCGGTATAGTAGCCCGGGACGAACACGGCGTCGACGCCAGCGGCCTTCACGGCGGTGAGCTGGGCGCGGAAGTCCTTGTCGCCCTCGGAAAAGTTTTTCTCGGTGCCGATCTCGCCGCCGGCGGCGGTGAAGGTTTCCTTGAAGAACTTGGCGAGACCCAGGCTGTAGGCGTTGGAGACGCTGGAGAGGATTGCGACCTTTTTGGCCTTCAGGTCTTCTTTCGCGAATTTCGCCATGACGGTGCCTTGGAAGGGATCGATGAAGCAGACGCGGAAGATGTAGTTACCCGTCTGCGTGACCTTGGGGTTGGTGGCCGCCGGCGCGATCATCGGAATCTTGGCCGCTTGGGCGATGGGCGCGGCCTCGAGCGACCGGCCGGACGAGACCTCGCCGATGAGTGCGACGACCTTGTCGCGCGAAAGGAGCTTCTTCACGGCGGTGGCGGACTCGCCGGACTTGGTCTGGTTGTCCTCGTAGGCGAGTTCGAGCGGACGGCCGAGAACGCCGCCGGCGGCGTTGATTTCCTCGAGGGCCAGCACGACGCCCTGATGGGAGGTCTGGCCGAAGCCGGCCTCCTTGCCGGTCAGCGAGGCGTATTCGCCGATCTTGATGGGTTCGGCCGCGATTGCGCCGGCGAACGTGGTGAGGGCGACGAGCAAGGCATGGATTTTCATGGGGAAATCGGGTTCAGGGGTTGACGTCCTGCACGAAGACAAATTTCCCGTTTTTCACGGTCAGGACGACGGCGGATTTGGTGGGATTGCGCTGGGCGTCGAAAGTGATGCGGCCGGTGGCACCCGCGAAGTCCTTGGTGGCGGCGAGGGCGTCGCGGAGTTTGGGGCCCTCGGTCGTGCCGGCGCGGCGGATGCCGTCGACCAGGACCATGGCGGCGTCATAGGCAAGGGCGGAGAGCGCATTGGAGTCCTCGCCCCAGCGCTGGCGGTAGCGTGTGTTGAAACTGACGACTGCGGGCGACTGGTTTTCCGGCGAATAGTGGGTGGAAAAGTAAGCGCCTTCGACGGCGCCGCCCCCGATGGCGATGAGTTCGGAGGATTCCCAACCGTCCACGCCGAGCAGCGGCACGGTCAAGCCGAGGTCGCGGGCCTGCCGCGAGATGAGCGCTGCCTCGGTATAGTATCCGGGAACGAAGACGCCCTCGATGCCGGCCGCCTTGATCGCGGTAAGCTGGGCGTGGAAATCCTTGTCGCCCTCGCTGTATTTCTGTTCGAGCACCACGGTCCCACCGGCGGCGGTGAAGCGTTCGCGGAAAAACTTGGCGAGGCCCACGCTCTGCGCCGACGAGACGGAGGACAGCACCGCCACGCGACGGAGTTTCAGGGACTCATAAGCGAACTTGGCCATGACGGTACCTTGAAAAGGGTCGATGAAGCAGACGCGGAAGATGTAGTTGCCCTTGGCCGTCACCTCGACCGCGGTGGCCCCGGGCGAAATGAGCGGAATCCGCGCGTTCTGGCAGATGGGCGCCGCTTCGAGGGTACGGCCCGAGGTGAGTTCGCCGAGTACGGCCACGACCTTCTCGCGCGAGATGAGCTTCTTGACCACGGTGGCCGACTCGCCGGGTTTGGACTGGTCGTCCTCGGTGATCAGCTCGAGCGGCCGCCCGAGGACCCCGCCCGCGGCGTTGACTTCCTCGATGGCGAATGCGGTGCCCTTGTGAACGGTCTGGCCGTAGGTGGCTTCCTTGCCGGTAAGGGAGGCGAATTCGCCGATGCGGATCGGCTCCGGGGCGGCGAGAGCGCGCGACGGCATCAGGGCGAGCACGGCGGTGGCAAGGCTGGCACCGGTAACCAGAAAGCGGAACGGCCGGATCAGGGGACGTTTGGGCATGACGATGGTGGGCAAGGGTGGTGACGTAAATGCAGCCGAGGAGCGCTTTCAACCCGCAACTGGCATGATCTGGGAGCGGCGGAGAGCAGGACTTGTTCCTCATGGAGACCGGATGAGCGATTCAGCTTTGCCACCGGCGGGCCGGTTGGTTGTCTCAGCCCGCAAGCGAATGAAACTTATCGACCGCTATCTTCTGTCCGAATGGCTCAAGCTCCTCGGGTTGCTGCTGGGGGCGACCATGGGCCTGCTGCTGATGACGGCGCTCTACGATGATTTGCGCGACCTCATCGAGCTGGGCGTGGGGGCGGGAGACATTCTGCGATATTATGCGACCCGCATGCCGGGGGACCTGTCGGTGGTGCTGCCGCTGTCGATGCTGCTGTCGTTGCTCTTTGTGCTCGGCAAACTGCACCGCAACAACGAGCTCACGGCCATCCGCGCTGCCGGACTCAACATCTTCTCGACCACCCGGTCGCTCTGGCTCGCCGGCATCGTGCTTTGCGGCATTTCGCTCCTGCTCAACGCGAAGGTCGTGCCGTGGTCGGTCGAGACGTCGCGCAGTTTGAAGGATGGTTTTCAATTGCGCGCCGAGGCGAAACAAACCGGCGGGGAGACGCTCGGGTTGGTCTCCAGCGTGACTTTCGACAATCAGCCGCAGAACCGCATGTGGTTCATGAACCGCTACAGCCGCGTGGCCAAAAAAGCTTTCGGCGTCACCGTGTCGGAGTTGGACGGGCTCAGGAGGGAAAAGACCCGCATCATGGCCCGCGAGGGCGTCTACGATCCGATCCGGCGGGCCTGGACCTTCCGGGACGGACGCGAGATGTGGTTTGATCCCGAGCAGGGCGAACTCACGCGCACCGTGGCGTTCGACACCAAGACCGTACCGCACTTCACCGAGGATCCTGCCCTCATGCTGCTGATCGACCGTCGTCCGCAGGATCTTTCGTTCAACGAGCTGCAGCGCATCACCGACTATTTCTCCTCGGAGAATAATCCCAAGCTCGTGCGTTACGAGGTGCGGTACTACGGTTTGCTGGCCGACACCCTCGGGCCGCTCATTATCCTGGCGATCGCGATTCCCTTTGCGACGTCGGGGGTGCGGGTGAGCCCCGCCGTGGGCGTGTCGAAGTCCATCGGGTTGTTTTTCATGTACTACATCCTGACCAGCCTGGCCACGCTGCTGGGCGGCAAGGGCTACATCGAGCCGCTCTGGGCGGCGGCCATGCCCAACCTCGCGATGATCGGCCTGGCGGCGTATTTCTTCGGCCGGATGCGGTAGGCGGGCGAAGCCGTAGAGCGCAGTTTCTTGTAGGTCGGGCTTTATGCCCGCATTAGTGCAACCATTCAGGTTCAGGGCACGATTTGCACGTCATTGCACCAAACCATATCCAATCCTTCGGACAGCAGGAATATCCGGGCCACGGTTTGTCTGACGAAATCAAATGTAGAGAAAAATTGGCAGAAGATCCTCGGAGGAACGCAGGTGATGGTCGTAGAAACTTGGCTGCCATCGGTCTCGGGTCATTCTAAGGACGGTGTCGGACGGCCTTTGAACGTGCGAACAGCCTCAGAAAGTCCGACGACAACACCCAAGGTTACGAGCAAGTGAATGTGGTCAGGCATGAAGACTGCACAGCGTGTCGTCCATGTTCCGTGGGTATCAAGGTAGTGTAGCTCGTTCAAGGCCGCGGTTAGAAACGGCTCATGACATAGACCGTCGGCTGGTCGCTTTGCGCACAGGGTCAGGAAGTAATCCGCTCGGCCCGCTGAGAATCGTCCACGGCGCAATGCTGGATAACCTTTGAGCGGTGGGTTCATCGAATTGTCGGGCGTAAAGCCCGACCTACAGAACACACGGCCACATTCTACGGCAGAAACGGCGGCGGCCACTGGAGGAATTCCAACTTCGCGATGCGGCCCCAGTTGGAATACAGAATCAGCGCCCACACCACGATGCAGTTGATGTAGGCGATGAATACGGCTGCGCTGCCCATGTCCTTGGCGCGTTTGGCAAACAGGCGCTTTTCCAGCGAAATGTCGTCGATGGTCCACTCGATCGCGGAGTTCACCAACTCGACGACAACGATAAGGAAGAGGGAGAAGATCATGACCGCGGTCGAGACGGCGTTCACCGGCAGGATCACCGCGAGCGGAGTCAGGATCACCACGAAGATCAGATCCTCGCGAAACGACGGTTCATGCTTCAGGGCGGCCCAGAAACCTTCGATCGCGTAGCCGACGGATTGGAAGAAATTCCGGAAATCACGGCGCTTGGATTCGGGTGGAGGGATGGGTTCGCTCACGGGGGGAGTTGAACGAAGGGGAGGGGGAGCGACAAATCCAAACTGGAGGGCCCGCGTCCCTGCGGGCCGATCCATCGTGGAGGGCCCAGCTCCCGCTGGGCCTCGGCCAATCTGGAGATTGGCCCTCCAACGGGAAGCCCTTCTACGCGCTCAACAACCGGAAGCGGCGGGGCGCGGTCGCAGGAAAGCCGAGGGCGCGACAGGCTTCAGCCACGGTCTCGTCGTGGCAGCCGATGAATTCGAGCAGCCGGCAGACGAAGCGGCGGCGGGTCTCGTCGTCGATGGTCATCACCGCCCAGAACTGCGTGCCATCGATCTGCCGGGCCTGGTTGTGGGCGCGGACTTCGTTGATTTCGTCGCGGCTACAGGCGAGGTAGCGCCGTCCGCTTTCCTGGTGCGATATGAAGTCGGCGAAATCGGTCGCGTAGTTTTTTGCGCACCACGCGAGCAGGTTGAGGTAACGCTCGGTGGGATCGTGCAGATTGCTGAAATCGGCCCCCGCGAGATGAAACAGCAGATGGTCACCCGCGAGAGGCGGGCGCTCCGGGCCCACAAGCGCGGCGATGAGCTCGGCCGGGGAGAGGTTCTTGGCTGCCGCGAGCCGCTGCAGGGCGGCATGAGTTTCGTCACTCAGTTCCACCTTTTTCATGTCCTCACGGTGCACCCTTCTTCTTTTTCGGGCAATCACCGGCCGCCGAAAAACTTTATAACCCCTGACCGATTTTCCCGTTTCCGGGACGCGCGAGAGCGGCGTTGCCGTACGCTGGCATCTGGCCATGTTGCGGCCATGCCTACCGCTTTCATCGCCGGCGCCAGTGGCCTGATTGGCCGCAGCCTGCTGGACCAACTGCTTGCTGCGCCCGAATATGACCGGGTGGTTTCGCTGGGCCGGAGAAAGTTGCAAGACGTCTCGCACCCCAAGCTCCGGCAGGTGGTGGTGGACTTCGCGGCCTTGGACGGGGCGGTGACGGAGCAGTCTTGCGATGATGCCTTTTGCTGTCTCGGCACCACGATCCGGCAGGCGGGATCACGCGAAGCGTTCCGCGCCGTGGATCATGGGGCGGTACTGGCCTTCGCGTGGGCGGCGCGTCGACAGGGTGCTGGGCGTTTCTTTGTGGTTTCGGCGCTCGGGGCCGATCCGGAGTCGCGCATTTTCTACAACCGTGTGAAAGGCGAGACGGAGGTTGCGTTGGAAGTGTTGGGCTTTGAGACGCTGGCGGTTTTCCGGCCGAGTCTCTTGCTGGGCAAGCGCCAGGAGATGCGTCCGGGCGAACGCCTGATGATTCCGGTGTTCTGGCTGGCTGAGCCCTTGCTGCTCGGGCGGCTGCGGAAATATCGGGCCATCCGGGCCGACGTGGTGGCCCGGGCGATGGTACGTTGCTCCTTTGGCCGTGGCGGCCAGGGGCTGCTGATATTCCCTTCGGACGAGATTCAGGACCTCGGCGGTTTCGGAGCTTAGGTTTGTTTCAGGTCTTCAACGCTCCGCCAATGTGGTGTCCCACCAACAGCCTCTGGATGTAGGTCGTGAAAGAAGGACCCGACCTACACCAAATCGCAGTCTGATTAGTTTAAGGTGCGACTGCGAGGATCTGCCCGGCTCGGAATACGGACAGCCCAGCAGTCTGTCCCTGCCGCAGAGTCAGGACTTGGCGGGCAGGGGGAGTTTGAATTCCTTGAGCAGGGCCTCGATCTTGCCGGCGATGTCGCCGGCCGGATCGCCCGGATGCAGGCCGACGTGGCGAACCGTGCCATCAGGGGCGATAATCGCGACGAAGGGGATGCCTTCGATGCCGTAAGCCGGGTTGAAAACTTCCTCTTCACTGAAGGCGACGTCCCACGTCATTTCCTTCGCTTTCATGAATTCGGGCATCAGGCCCATTTCCTTGGCGGGATCGCCCTTGGTGTCGACCCGAGGGCCCATGTTCGCAACGAAACCCTGGATGCTCGTCACGCCGATGAACGCGACGGGTGCGCCCTTGAAGTGAGCGACGTGTTCGCGGATTTGGGGGAAGGACGCGATGCAGGGGCCGCACCACGTGGCCCAGAAGTCGAGGACGACGACCTGGCCCTTGAGCGTGGAGAGGGTCTTGAGACCTTCGCGCGAGGACCATTTGAAATGCAATTCGGGGGCCGGCTGGCCGACCAGGGCGGCTTTGGCGGCTTGGGCTGCGGCCGCGCGGTCCAGCTGCGCGAGGATCTGGTCCACACTGTTGGCGGCCTTGGTGCCGGGAAAATCTTTCTTGAGGGCGAGCAATTGGGCGCGGCCGCCAGCGTCGTCGTGCAGCACCTGCAGCAGGAGCGCGCATTTCATCATCGCGATATTGGCGACGGGTTCGGTTTTCTCGCCGGCATGTTTGGCGAGAAGGGCATCGAACTGGGCCAGATCCGGCGCCAGATTTTCGGGCGTCGGCTTCACGGTTTTCAGTTTGAGCACGATCTGATCGACGAGCGCCTTGAGCTCGACCGTGACGGGATCCGTAGGTTCGGCGGGTGCGCGGTCCTTGGCGGCAACGCGGGTGAAAAGAGCGAGACCGGCGACGAGCGCGGCGAGGAAGAGGCGGAGTTTCATGTCGGGCCAACTTACCCTGCCTAGAGGCTGCGTCCAGCCGGTTTGCGGAGGCCAATCGGCCGCTCCCAAGCGTTTCCCTTGCTCGCAGCGATGGCCGGAAAGATTTTCTGTCACGTCTGCGGGCTTGCGGGCCACTCCTTGGGTAACATGAATGCATTTCTGCCTTCTTCCTCCACCGACGATGAACGGTTGATTCGACTCCACCTGGCCGGTGACGCCGCGGCGTTCCGGCAGATCGTGGAGCGGCACCAGGGTTTGGTCTGCGCCCTCGCGTACAGCGCGTGCGGCGACGTGGCGCGCAGCGAGGATATCGCGCAGGAGGTTTTCATTGCGGCGTGGAAACAGCTGCCGCAATTGCGCGAGCCGGCAAAACTGCGCGGATGGCTCTGCGGCATCACACGCAACCTCGGACACAATGCCCTGCGCCGGGCGGAACGGACGCCCACCGCCCGAGCGGCCGAATTACCGGCCGATCTTTCGGCGGAGGCGCCGGATCCACGCGAACACGCCATGGGAGCAGACGAGGCTGGCCTCATTTGGGGAGCGCTCGGCGGGTTGCCCGAGAGCTACCGGGAGCCGATGGTGTTGTTTTATCGCGAGGGCCAGTCGGTCGCGATGGTCGCGACCGCGCTGGATGTTTCCGAAGAGACCGTCCGGCAGCGGCTCGCGCGTGGACGCGCGATGCTGACGGAGCGGGTGGCCAAGCTGGTCGAGCGGACGCTCGAGCGCAGCGCACCTACGCCGGCGTTCGCTGGCGCGGTGATGCTGGCCCTGCCCGGACCGCTGGCCCCGGCGGTGATTGAGGCGTTGGGCGGGGAAGCGGGTTCGAAAACCCTGGCGGCGGCCGGTGCTGCCGGCAGCGTCGCGGCGAAGGGCGGATTGGTGTTCAAGTTCCTCTCGGTTGTGGCATTTCTGCCGGCCTTGCTGCAGGGCGTGGAGGATTACATCCGGTTCAATGATCGCAATGCAGGACAGAAGGACGCGGTGGCGAGACGCGAGGCGGCGAAGGCTTATCTGATGATGCATGCCGGCATCGGACTTTTCGTGATCGGATTCCTGACGGTACCGAATCTGGCAAGCCCGTCCTTCAGCCCTTTCCTCATACCAATATCGGCCCTTTGCGGCGTGGTTGGCATCTGGGTTTCGGTCCGGGCAAAATGCCGGATGAAGCGGATGCAGGGTCAGCTGCCGTCGGCAGGGGTGGTTCGTCACGGCATTGAGCAACGCAGTGCTGCAAGTCTGCTCGGCCTACCGTTGTATCATGTCCGGCTCGGCACACGACCGCCGCGCCACGCCCCGACCGTCAAAGGTTGGATCGCGATCAGCGATGGGCGGGCTCTGGGCGGGTTGTTTGCTTTCGGACCGATCGCGGTGGCGCCTTTCAGCATGGGCCTTGTGGGTGTAGGCATTGGCAGCGTCAGCATTGTATCTTTGGGCGGACTGGCAGCCTTGGGCATTGTGGCGGCGGGCTGGTGGAGCGCGGGGCTGGTCGCGGTCGGCGGATTCGCGGCGCAGGCGTTGTGGGCGGCGGCTCCACAGTTCACCTCCGGGGCGTCGGCTTGGGCCGTGCATGCGGGCGACGAAGCGGCCAGGGCGTTCTTTCACGCACACTGGTTCTACCGGTTCACGTCGGCCTCGGCATGGGTGCTGATGTGGGCCGGCCTCCTTGGCTGGGTGATGCCGGTGGTGCTTGCGAGCTGGAAGCTCTGGCGGACGCGCGAGTCCGTCGTCCGCAACTGAGCCGCCGTTACCGTCCTCCCATGTGGCACCGTGTCAAACCCGCCCTTGCGCTCGTCCTGCTCTCGCCGCTGATTGCGGAGTATTTGCTGGGGAGCCTGAGTTTCAAGCAACTCGTCCTGTTTCCAATCATGGCGCTGATGTACGGTGCCGGAGCGCTGATTGTGCGGGAGACTGCGCGACGGGCCGGACGCGGCTGGCCGACCATCCTGCTCCTGGGCCTCGCCTACGGGGTGATTGAAGAGGGCTTGGCGACCCAATCGTTGTTCAATCCGCATTATCTCGGGTTGCGCCTGCTCGACTACGGCTTCATCCCGGCGCTGGGGATCGGGGCGCCGTGGACAGTCTACGTCGTTACGTTGCATGTCGCCTGGAGCGTTGCGGTGCCGATCGCGCTCGTGGAAGCGATCTTTGCCGACCGCCGCACGGCACCGTGGCTCGGGAGGATTGGCTTCACGGTTAGCGGCCTGGTCTACATTGCGGGCGTGGCGCTGATCACCTTTGGTTCGCACCAGAAGGAAAAATTCTGGGCTTCGGCCACGCAGCTTGCGGTGACTGCCGTTCTCGCGGTCGTGTTGGTGACGGCGGCGTTCGCTTTTCGCCGCCGCCCGGCGGAGCCCACGGTCGTCGCAACCGTTCGCTTTGGGCTTCGGCCTTTCGCGCTTGGCCTGCTGGCTTTTGTTACGGGTTCGGTGTTCCACCTGGTGACCCAACTGGGCAGCAATTACCTGCTTCCGTGGCAGGCGGTGGTGATTGCCCTGGGCCTGGTTGCCGGCGTGATCGTGGTGGTGCGACGGATCGTGAGATCGGGTGCATGGACCAACGCCCACGTGGATGCGTTGATGCTGGGCGGCCTAGCGGCCTACGGCTGGCTCGGATTTTTTCTCACGGTTCGGATGCACGGAGCGGACTCCATTCCGGGGCAGTTCTTTCCATTCACGATCGTGTTGGCGCTCGTGTATTGGAGGTTCATCCGTCTCGCCGGACGGGCAAAAAAAGAACCCGCCGGTTAAGGCGGGTTCGTAGGGAGTGGGTTTTAAGACCGCTTATTTCTTCTCGTCGGCGATCGCGGCCTGCGCGGCGGCCAGGCGTGCCACGGGGACGCGGTACGGGCTGCACGACACATAGGTCAGGCCGATCTTGTGGCAGAACTTGACCGAGTCCGGATCGCCGCCGTGTTCGCCGCAGATGCCGAGCTTGATGCCGGGGCGGGTGGCGGAACCCTTCTCGATCGCGATCTTCATGAGCTGGCCGACGCCGGTCTGGTCGACCGAGGCGAACGGGTTCTTCTTGAAGACCTCGGCCTCCTGGTAGGGAGCGAGGAAGGAGCCGGAGTCGTCGCGCGACATGCCGAGGCAGGTCTGCGTGAGATCGTTCGTGCCGAAGCTGAAGAACTCGGCGGTCTGCGCGATCTCGTCGGCGGTGAGCGCGCCGCGCGGGACCTCGATCATGGTGCCGACCGAGTATTCGACCTTCGTCTTCTGCTCGGCGAACACCTTGGCGGCGACCTCGTGCACAATGGCGACCTGCAGATCGAGCTCCTTCTTGAAGCCGACCAGCGGGATCATGATCTCGGGCTTGGACTTGATGCCGTCCTTCTTGGCCTGCACGGCCGCCTCGATGACGGCGCGGGCCTGCATGGCGGTGATCTCCGGATACTTGATGCCGAGGCGGCAGCCGCGGAAACCGAGCATCGGGTTGAACTCATGCAGCTCGTGGACGCGGTGCATGATCTTCTCGACGGAAATGCCCAGCTTGCGGGCGAGGTCCATCTGCTGCTCCTTGGAGTGGGGCAGGAACTCGTGCAGCGGGGGATCGAGGAAGCGGATCGTCGCCGGGAAGCCCTTAAGGGCCTTGAAGATTCCGTAGAAGTCGTCGCGCTGGTAGGGGAGGAGCTTCGCCAGGGCGGCCTCGCGGCCGCTGAGCGAATCGGCCAGAATCATCTCGCGCATGGCGTCGATGCGATCGCCCTCGAAGAACATGTGTTCCGTGCGGGTAAGACCGATGCCGACGGCGCCGAAGGCGACCGCGATGCGGGTCTGCTCCGGGGTGTCGGCGTTGGTGCGGACGCTGAGCTTGGTGGCTTGGGCGCACCACTTCATCAGTTGGTTGTACTGCTTGAATTTCTCGGAGGCCTTGGCGACCGGGTCGTCATTGACGAGGCCGGCGATGATCTCGGACGGAGCGGTCTTGATCTGGCCGGCGTAAACGGTACCGGACGTGCCATCGATCGAGAGGAAGTCGCCTTCGTTGAAGGTCTGGCCTCCCACGGTGACGGTCTTCTTGTCGTAATCGATCTGGAGGGCGGCGGCGCCGCACACGCAAACCTTGCCCATCTGGCGGGCGACGAGGGCGGCGTGGGAGGACACACCGCCACGGGCGGTGAGGATGCCCTCGGCGGCGATCATGCCGCGGAGATCTTCCGGCGAGGTCTCGACGCGGACGAGGAGGACCTTTTCGCCCTTCTCGGCGGCGGCGACGGAACGCTCGGCGTTGAAGTAGATCTTGCCGGTGGCGGCGCCGGGTCCGGCGGGGAGGCCGGTGGCGATGACCGAGGCCTTCTTGACCTCGGTGAGGTCGAAGATCGGGGCGAGGAGCTGCTCGAGCTGGTCGGCCGGGTTGCGCGTGACGGCGGTCTTCCAGTCGATGAGACCTTCCTTCACCATATCGATGGAGAATTTCAGCGCGGCGGCGGCGGTGCGCTTGCCGTTGCGGGTCTGCAGCATGAACAGCTTGCCGTCCTGAATCGTGAACTCGATGTCCTGAACGTCCTTGAAGTGCTTCTCGAGGGTCGCGCGGACCTTGAGGAGCTCGGCGTAGGATTTGGGCATCTGCTTCTTGAGCTCGAGAACGGGCTCGGGGGTGCGGACGCCGGCGACGACGTCCTCGCCCTGGGCGTTGATCAGGAACTCACCGTAGAATTCGTTGACGCCGTTGGCGGGGTTGCGGGTAAACGCGACACCGGAGCCGGACGTATCGCCGGTGTTGCCGAACACCATGGCCTGCACGTTGACGGCGGTGCCCCACTCGGAGGGGATGTTGTACTTGGCGCGGTAGACCTTGGCACGGTCGTTCATCCAGGAGCCGAACACGGCACCAGCGGCGCCACGGAGCTGGTCCCAAGGGCTGTTCGGGAACTGCTTGCCCGTGCGCTCGAGCACGAGGGCCTTGAAGCGCTTTACGAGTTCCTTCTGGTCCTCGGCGGTGAGCTTGGAGTCCTCGATGTCGGCGTGGTAACGCTCGTGCTTGAAAGTGTGGATGACGGTCTCGAACGGCTCGTGGTCCTCGCCCTCGCGCTTCTGCACGCCGAGCACGACGTCGCCGTACATCTGGATGAAGCGGCGGTAGCAATCCCAGGCGAAGCGGGGGTTGTTGGTGGAGTTCTCGAGGGAAACGACCGTCTGATCGTTGAGACCGAGATTGAGAATGGTATCCATCATGCCCGGCATCGAATCGCGGGCGCCGGAACGGACGGCGACGAGGAGCGGCATGCCGTCGGTGGCACCGAACTTCGTGCCCATGATCTTCTCCATGTTGGCGATGCCGGCCTCCATCTGGGCCTGGAGCGCGGCCGGGTAGGTGCGCTTGTTGGCGTAGTAATAGGTGCAGACCTCCGTGGTGATCGTGAAGCCCGGGGGCACCGGAAGGCCGATGCGGGTCATCTCGGCGAGGTTGGCGCCCTTGCCACCGAGGAGGGCTTTCATGGAGCCGTTGCCATCAGCTTTGCCGGCGCCCCACGTGTAGACGTATTTGAGCGCCTTGGCGGCGGTTTTCGTTTTGGACGGTGCCGCTTTTTTGGCGGGCTTCTTGGCGGAGGTTTTTTTGGCCATGGTTGTTGAAAAAAGGAGCGGTCATCCGAGCGGGCGGGACGGGGAGTGTCAATCCCTTCGGCAGTCACAGGGTGCGACCTTTGGAATGAATCGATTGCAACGGGCGAATATCGAGCCGGACGATCGCGCTGGGGCGCGTGGGGAGGTCGAAAGATCTTCAAATACGGGTATTGCCGGGCGGGGGCAAAGTTGTTTTCAGGTCGGGACTTGAGCGAACTCCCTGCAGTGAACGAATCTGACGACGCCAACCCGGTGGTAGCCGGAGGCAAGCCCATGGGGTTCCTCGGCCACTTGGAGGAACTGCGCTGGACCCTGATCAAGTGCGTGGTGGTTTTCGGTATTTTCGTCACCATTATCGCCTACCAGCTGGACCGGGCCTCGGAGGTGCTGAACTGGCCGCTGGAGCAGGTGCAGGCCGAGTTTCCCAAGCTGAAGAACGACCTCATCACGAACAGCCCGATGAGCGTCTTCTCGGTGATCATCGACATGTGTATCAT
>DATCRM010000173.1:0-4542 GCA_036568985.1 Lacunisphaera sp.
CCTGGCCTACGGCTGACAGGTGCTCCGGCTTGGATGGAGGCGGGGCTATCAGCCCCGCGTTTGGGAAAGAGCGCGGCCTGCGCCTCGCAGGACTGATAGTCCTGCCTCCATTTCTGGAATGCCCCGGAGCTTGCTCCGGGGGGCTTTATGCCCCGACTCGAACTCAGACCA
Organism: Lacunisphaera sp.; assembly: GCA_036568985.1. Classification (GTDB taxonomy): domain Bacteria; phylum Verrucomicrobiota; class Verrucomicrobiia; order Opitutales; family Opitutaceae; genus Lacunisphaera. The sequence goes on from DATCRM010000173.1 coordinate 172, forward strand.
ACATCCTGTAGTTTTTGGATTTCACACGAAGGAAGCAAAGACAGCAAAGAATGGTATTTCAGTCCCCTCGCTTGCTTTGCGGTCTCGGTGTAAAGTCTGATTGGTTCGGGCAATTGGTATCAGACTTGTTCCAACCTGCGATCCGTGGAACATCCTAGCATGCGTTTCCTCCCTGCTTTGTTCCTGTTGATTGCTTTCATCCATTCATTTGCCGCGGAGGCGGCGCCCCGCGAACGTCCCGCCAACTGGGCGGCGCCGGTCATTAACACCACCCTCGGAAACTGCTACCGCGTCAGCGCCGACCTCTATCGCTGCGAGCAACCCGACAAAAAGGATATTCCCGATCTGAAAGCGCTCGGCATCCGGTCCATCCTCAACCTGCGCCGCTGGAACTCCGATCCCAAGGCGTTCGAACAAGCGGGCTTCGTTCCTCTGCTGCAACGCATGGAAGCCGACGATCTCACTGCGGACGACCTCGTTGCCGCCCTGAGGTTGTTCCGCAACGCACCCAAACCGGCCATCGTGCACTGCTGGCATGGCAGCGATCGCACGGGCTCGATTGTCGCCGCTTATCGTATTGTTTTCCAGAACTGGACGCCCGCCGCCGCGCTCGACGAGCTGCGCCATGGCGGCTTCGGTTATCACGAGCGATCCTTCCCCAATATTATACGATTGTTCGAAACGCTCGATGCCGACGTACTCCGTCAGCGCGTGCTGACGGATTAAGAAACCGCCAGGAACGAAACCGCGGGCCAGGGTATCGGTCTCCTCATAGTTGCCAGGTTCCGCCGTCCGACCTTTCTTCAGCTTATGTCCCAACCGTCCCGCCGCCGCTCCCTCACCATCATAGTGGTGGTGATCATCCTGCTGGTCCTTTTGCTGCTGGTCCGTTGCCAGCGCAAAAAACCGGCCGTGCCCGAGCCTGCTCCGACAACTACCGCAGTCACTCCGTCCGCGCAAACGGCGCCGCCTGCGCCGGGTGCCAAACTGCCCGATGAGATCCTCACGCCCGCAACGCTGCAATTTCCGCCCGAGGTGAAAGCCGGCAAGCCCTTCTCCGTGAAATGGACCGGGCCGGACAATCGCGACGATTACATCACGGTCATTCGGAAAGACAGCGCCGACGCGGTCTACGGCAATTATCGGGATACCCGCGAGGGCAATCCTGTGGAATTGCTCGCGCCCATCGAGCCGGGCGAATGGGAGGTGCGTTACGTAACCGCCCGTTCGCACACCGTGCTCGCCCGCGCTCCACTCAACGTGGCCGCCGACACCATAACCCTCGAGGCCCCGGCAGAGGTCGTCGCGGGGACGGGTGCGGCCGTCACCTGGACTGGCCCCGACAACGCCGGCGATTACCTCACGATTGTCCCGAAGGATCTACCCGACGGCCAATACGGCAATTACACGAATACGAGCAAAGGGTCGCCGTTGACGATCACGGCCCCGATCACGCCCGGCGACGCCGAACTGCGCTACATGAGCGGCCAGGGCGCCAAAGTCCTGCAGCGTTTTCCCATCCGCGTGGTCGCCGCCGAGGTCACCCTATCGGCCCCAGCCACGGCCCGCGCCGGCTCCAAGGTCACGGTTACCTGGACCGGCCCGAACAATGCCGGCGACTATATCACGCTCGTTCCGCAATCCCTTCCCGACGGCCAGTACGCCAGCTACGCCAACACGACAGCGGATTCGACCGTGACGATCGTCGCCCTAAAAGCCCCCGGCCTCGCCGAGATCCGCTACATGTCCGGCCAGGGCGCCAAAGTCCTCAAACGCATCCCGATTGTCATCACGCCCTGATCGACTGATCCGGGAGGAATGCGGGGAAAACACAAAGGAGCAAAGCAGCGGAGGTCCCTCGCAAATCCCAATCTGGTTGAACGCGAAGGGCACGGAGAGCGCGGGCATATCCCCATCAACTCACCCCACCGCGTCCTCTGTGCTCTCCGCGTTTAATGCCCGTCCGTTCGAGCCCCTTTGTGCCTCTGTGCCTTTGTGGTGAAACCGTTCGTTCCTCATCCGTGCTATCCCGCGGCAGACCACCTTGGCTGCTTCGCTCCTTTGTGTTCTCCGCGCCTCCACCCAGATCCCCATCTGACTTCAAACGCAGATTAGTCCGACTGTAAGCGCGTCCGCCCAAAGAATTGCTTTTGACCGGCCCCGTCCCGGCCTCTCTACTGACCGTTCAGAAATCTCGATCAGCGAACTCCGATTCCCGAACTCCGATGTCCGTTCCTACCATCATCTACACGAAGACCGACGAAGCCCCCGCGCTCGCCACCTATTCCCTTCTGCCGATCATCCAGGCTTTCACCAAGCGCGCCGACATCGCCGTCGAGACCCGCGATATCTCCGTCGCCGGCCGTATTCTCGCCGCGTTTTCAGACCTGCTCCCGGCCCATCAGCGCGTACCCGACGCCCTCGCCGAACTCGGTGCGCTCACCCTCAAGCCCGAGGCCAACATCATCAAGCTCCCCAACATCAGCGCCTCCGTTCCCCAGCTGAAGGCCGCCATCGCCGAGTTGCAGAAGAAGGGCTATGCTCTCCCCGCCTTTCCGGAGAATCCGCAAACCGACGCCGAGAAGGACATCAAGGCTCGCTACGCAAAAGTCATGGGGTCCGCCGTCAATCCGGTGCTGCGCGAAGGCAACTCTGACCGGCGCGCCCCCAAGGCCGTGAAAGACTACGCGCGCAAACACCCCCACTCCATGGGTGCCTGGTCGCCGTACTCCAAAACCGCCGTCGCCACCATGGGCGCCGACGACTTCTTCTCCAACGAGAAGTCGGTCACCGTCCCGATCGCCGCGACCGTTCGGATCGAATTCGTGCCCGACCAGACTGGATCCGATGCGTCCAACGGCCCCGAGGTGAAAGTTCTCCTTCCCAAGCTCAATCTCAAGGCGGGCGAGATCCTGGACGGCACCGTGCTGCGCAAGGCCGCCCTGCTCGCCTTCCTCGAAAAGCAGGTCGCCCGCGCCAAGGCCGAGGACATTCTCTTCTCGGTTCACCTGAAGGCCACCATGATGAAGGTCTCCGACCCGATCATCTTCGGCCACGTGGTGCGCGTGTTCTTCAAGGATCTGCTCGCCAAGCATGCCGCCACGTTCGCCGCGCTCGGTGTCGACTTAAACAACGGCTTCGGCGATCTGCTGGCCAAGATCCAGACCCTGCCTGCCGATCAGAAGGCCGCGATTGAAGCCGACATCGCTGCCGCTTATGCGTCCGGGCCCGCCCTCGCCATGGTGAATTCCGACAAGGGCATCACCAACCTCCATGTCCCGAGCGACGTCATTGTCGACGCCTCCATGCCCGCCATGATCCGCACCTCCGGGCAGATGTGGAACGCCCAGGGCAAGGGCCAGGACACGCTCTGTGTGATCCCCGACAGTTGTTACGCCGGCGTCTATCAGACCGTCATCGATTTCTGCAAAAAGCATGGTGCTTTCGATCCGAAGACCATGGGCACCGTGCCCAATGTCGGCCTCATGGCCCAGGCCGCCGAGGAATACGGTTCGCACAACAAAACCTTTGTGGCGCCCGCCAAGGGCACGATCCGGGTGATGGTGGTCTCCAGCGGGGAGCTGCCGCCAGGAATGTCTGCGCCAGGCTTCAGTCTCTTCGCTGCTGGCACCGCGATCATTGAGCACGCCGTGGAGGAGGGTGATATCTGGCGCGCCTGCCAGACCAAGGACGCTCCCGTGCAGGATTGGGTGAAGCTGGCCGTCAATCGCGCGCGCCTCAGCAACACGCCCGCCATTTTCTGGCTCGACGCCAAGCGCGCGCACGACGCCCAGATCATCGAGAAGGTGAAGAAATTCCTCTTCCTTCACGACACAAAGGGACTCGATCTTCGCATCCTCCCGCCCGCCGCCGCCTGCGAAGCCACCTTGCTCCGCCTCAAGGCTGGCGAGGACACGATTTCCGTCACCGGCAACGTCCTTCGCGATTACCTCACCGACCTCTTCCCGATCCTCGAGGTCGGCACGAGCGCCAAGATGCTTTCAATCGTCCCGCTGATGAATGGCGGCGGCTTGTTCGAAACCGGCGCCGGCGGCTCGGCGCCCAAGCATGTCGAGCAATTCGTGACCGAGAATTTCCTCCGCTGGGACAGTCTCGGCGAGTTTTTCGCCTTGGCCGCCAGCTTCGAGCACCTCGCCATCACGCAGAAACACGCCAAGGCGAAGGTGCTCGCCGACACCCTCGACGAAGCCAACGGCAAGTTCCTCGAGAACGACAAGTCGCCCGGTCGCAAACTCGGCACGATCGACAACCGCGGCTCGCATTTCTACCTCGCCCTGTATTGGGCGCAGGAGCTCGCGCGCCAGAGCGACGACGCCGACCTCGCCGCCGCGTTCGGCCCGCTCGCGGCCA
>DATCRM010000174.1:0-7723 GCA_036568985.1 Lacunisphaera sp.
GGAGTGCACCGAGGAGGCACAGAGCTCGCTGAGCAACTCCTCTCTGCTCTCTGTGAGGCCTCAGCGCTCTCTGTGTAACCCATTCTTACCATGCCACTGAAACTTTCCCGCCGCCAATACGCTGAGATGTTTGGTCCCACCGTCGGTGATCGTGTGCGCCTCGCCGACACCGACCTTTTCGTGCAGGTCGAGCGCGACCTCATCGCCGAGGGCGGCGGCTATGGCAACGAGATCAAGTTCGGTGGCGGCAAGGTCATCCGCGACGGCATGGGCCAGTCGCCCACCGCGCTCGACGCCGAGTCGCTCGACCTGATCATCACCAACGCGACCATCCTCGATCCCGTTCTCGGCGTCATCAAAGCCGACATCGGTATCAAACACGGCCTGATCGTTGGCATCGGCCATGGCGGCAATCCCGGTATCCAGAGCGGCTTGGGCTCCATCTTTCTCGACCCACGCACGAAGAAGAAAAACCCGATGATCGTCGGCGCGGCCACCGAGGTGATCGCGGGCGAGGGGAGCATCATCACCGCGGGTGGCATCGACACGCACATCCATTTTATTTGCCCGCAGCAGGTCGACGAGGCCATCAGCTCCGGCATCACCACGATGCTCGGCGGCGGCACCGGTCCGGCGCACGGCACGTTTGCGACGACCTGCACACCTGGCGTCTGGAACATACACCGCATGCTTGAGGCCGCCGAGGCTTACCCGATGAATCTTGGTTTCCTCGGCAAGGGCAACTGCGGCACCGCCGCTCCGCTCAAGGAACAGATTCTCGCCGGCGCCATCGGCCTCAAGCTGCACGAAGACTGGGGCACGACGCCCGGTGCCATCGACACCTGCCTTGGCGTCGCGGAAGAACTCGACGTTCAGGTCGCCATCCACACAGACACGCTCAACGAGTCCGGCTACGTGGACGACACCATTCGCGCCTTCAAGGGCCGCACGATCCACACGTTTCATTCCGAGGGCGCCGGTGGCGGCCACGCCCCCGACATCATCCGCGTCTGCAGCGAGGCCAACGTCCTGCCGTCCTCCACCAACCCGACGCGCCCCTATACAGTCAACACCATCGACGAGCATCTTGACATGCTCATGGTCTGCCATCACCTCGACTCGAAGATCCCCGAGGATGTGGCCTTCGCCGAGTCGCGCATCCGGCCCGAGACCATTGCCGCCGAGGACCGACTGCACGATCTGGGCGCCATTTCGATGATGTCGTCCGACTCACAGGCCATGGGCCGCATCGGCGAGGTCATTATCCGCACTTGGCAGACTGCCCACAAGATGAAGCAGCAATTCGGCGGCCTCTCCGGCAAGTCGCACCCCGCCGCCGACAACTTCCGCGCTCTGCGCTACCTCGCGAAATACACGATCAATCCCGCGATCGCTCACGGCATTTCGCACATCGTCGGTTCGATCGAGGTCGGCAAGCTGGCCGACCTGGTCATCTTCAAACCGGCGCTTTTTGGCGTGAAGCCCGAGGTCGTGCTCAAGGGCGGATTCATCGCCTGGGCCAACATGGGCGATCCAAACGCCTCGATCCCCACGCCGCAGCCGACGTTCTACCGCCCGCAGTTCGGCGCCGCCGGCAAGGCCCTCACGTCGACCAGCCTGACCTTTGTCAGCGCCGCCTCGCTGCGCAGCAAGACCGGCCCCAAGCAACTGGACCTCGCGCGCCGGCTCGAGCCTGTGAAGTCCTGCCGTAAGGTCGGCAAACGCGACATGGTCCTCAACGACGCCATGCCGAAAATCGAGGTCGATCCCGAGACCTACACGGTCAAGGCCGATGGCGAACACCTGACGTGCGAACCGGCCAAAGTGCTGCCGATGGCGCAGCGTTACTTCCTGTTCTAAGCGCCCGTATTGAAAGGTGGAGCGGGCGGGCTGTACTCGAGCTAAGGACAAACCTGCCCGGAGGTCAGGTCCCACCTTGAACAAAGCGCATTGTGGTAAGAACCCAGCCCAAGGCTTCCGTGGCATGGCTCGTGCTGTCTTTAGGTAGCACGAAAGTGTAAAATCATAACACTGTAACCCCGCACCATGAATCACCTCCATTCCCTGTTAACCCGTCGCGCCTTGGCGTGGCTTGCCGTCCTCAGCCTGTCCCTCGGATCCCTCTCCGCCGCCCCGCTCAAGATTGCCTACAGCGACTGGCCGGGCTGGACGGCCTTTGCGATCGCCGCCGAAAAAGGCTGGTTCAAGGAAGCCGGCGTGGATGTCGAACTGCTCTGGTTCGAATACGGTCCTTCCATGGAGGCCTTCACGGCCGGCAAGGTGGACGCGGTCATGGTCACCAATGGCGATGCGCTCGTGACCGGGGCGACCGGCGGCAAGAACGTCATGATTCTCGTGACCGACTATTCCAACGGCAACGACATGGTCGTGGCCAAGCCGGGCATTAAGTCCTTGAAGGATCTCAAGGGTAAGAAAATTGGCGTCGAGGTTGGTTTCGTTGACCACCTCCTGCTGCTCAACGGCCTGAAGAAGGCCGGCCTCGCCGAGAGCGACGTCACCATCGTGCCCACGCCGACCAATCAGGCTCCTCAAGTCCTGGCCTCCGGTCAGGTGGATGCCGTCGCAGCCTGGCAGCCCAATTCCGGCGCCGCCCTCAAGGCGCTGCCCGGTTCCAAGGCGGTTTACACCAGTGCGGACGAGCCGGGTCTGATCTACGACATGGTCACGGTGACGCCCCAAAGCCTGGCCCAGCACCGGGCCGACTGGCTCAAGTTTGTGAAAGTCTGGGACAAGATTGTCACCTATCTCGCCGATCCGAAAACCCGGGCCGATGGCATCAAGATCATGGCGGCGCGCGCGGGCGTCTCGGCCGAGGAATACGCCGCCTTCATGGGCGGCACAAAGTTGCTCACGCTCGCCGAGGGCGCCAAGGCGATCTCCGCCAAGACCGCCGGTTTCGACAGCGTGGCCGGTTCCGCCAAGATTGCGGACGGGTTCAACGTGAAGAACGAGGTCTACAAGGAAGCGCAGGATGTCCCCGCCTACATCGACGCTTCGCTCATGGTTGAGGCAGCCAAGTAATTCGCCGTCTGTCGGGTGGAGCCCGCATGCTGTGCGGCCTAACCTGCACGGAGTGCCGGTTCCACCTGTTTGGCTTTTTAACCCTGATGTCGCGGGAACCTTGGTTTGCTGTCCTGCGCCCGCTTTCCAGCCGGCGACAATTCTGGCTTTGGCTGCTGTCCTTTGCCCTGCCGGTCGTGATATGGAGCGCGGTCAGCTACGTGCCGTTCCTGTGGCATCCCGTGATGCGGGTAACCTCGCCCGGGGATGTTGCCTGGTTCACGACCGGCATGTTGATCGACCGCCACGAGTTTGCGCAGGAGGCGGAGAAGATCGCGGCGGCCGGCGGACGGAGGCCCGAAGGGGTCCGGGCCAATCCGATTTTCCTGCCGGCGCCCCACCAGGTCGCGCGGGCGCTCTACACTGCCTTCACCACCAAGCCCGTCCTGCGCGGCGACGTGTGGTTGCATGAAAGTCTTTGGTTGAGCATCCGGACGATCTTCTGGGGGTTTGTGGTGTCGTCCGCGATTGGCGTGCCTCTTGGTATTCTATGCGGCTCCTATGCAGCCTTGGCGCGGTTGACCGAACCGCTGGTGGACTTCATCCGCTACATGCCGGCCCCGGCTTTCGGCGCGCTCATGGTGGCGATTTTCGGCATCTACCAGCAGCCGAAGATCGCGATCGTTTTCATCGGGACGTTTTTCCAGCAGGTGCTCGTCATCGCCAACACCGTGCGCAAGGTGGACCCCGCCCTGATCGAGGCGGCCCAGACCCTCGGGGCCAAGCGCCGCAACCTCATCTGGCGCGTGATCGTGCCGGCCAGCCTGCCCGATCTGTACAACGATCTGCGCATCCTGCTCGGCTGGGCGTGGACCTATCTGATCGTCGCCGAGGTGGTTGGTATCAGCTCCGGCATCACATTTTTCATCAACCAGCAGGCCAAATACCGGAACTTCGACAACGTCTACGCGGCCATTCTCATCATCGGCAGCATCGGCTTGCTGACCGACCAGGCCCTCGCGTTTTTCGGCGAGCGGATGTTCGCCTGGCGCAATGGCCGGCCCAGCCGGCTGCGCACTTTCATAACGCGACTCTTCGCCGGACGCGACGTGCTGCTTTTCCCGGATCAACCCGAAGGAGGCGCCCGCTCATGAACCCGGCCGGAGAGCTGCCTGACTATCGCACCCAGTCGCCCGCCGTCGCGGAGCGCTTCCGCAAGCTGAAGGAGCGGCCTGTCGTCCTGGAGATCGACCGGCTCGGGCGCCAGTTCGCCGGTCAGAAGGGACCGGTGATGGCGTTGCGCGATATCTCCCTCAAGATCCATCGGCGCGAGCTGGTCTGCGTCATCGGGCCGTCCGGCTGCGGCAAGTCCACGCTGATCCGCATCATCGCCGGGCTCGATGAACAAACCTCCGGCCGGATGCTCGTGGATGGCAAGGAGACGAGCGGTCCCTGTCCGGAGCGCGGCATGGTGTTCCAGGGTTACACGCTCTTTCCGTGGCTCACCGTGAAACGCAACGTGATGTTCGGTCTGGAAATGGAGGGGGTGGGGGCGGACCAGGCCGACGCCGAGGCCAGGCAGTGGATCGACCTCGTCGGTCTGACCAAATTCGCCGACAACTATCCGCACGAGTTGTCCGGCGGCATGAAGCAGCGCGTGGCCATCGCCCGCGCCCTTGCGCCCAATCCCCGCGTCTTGCTCATGGACGAGCCCTTTGGTGCCCTTGACGCCCAGACCCGGGCTACGATGCAGGCGCATTTGCTGGAGATCTGGCGCAACGTGGACGTCACGATTCTTTTCATCACCCACGATCTCGACGAGGCGGTGTTCCTCGCGGATCGCATCGTTGTCCTCAAGGCCAACCCCGGCGAGGTGCAGGAAATCATCGAGGTGCCGGTGCCGCGGCCGCGCAGTCTCGCCCAGGTCAACTCGCCCGAGTTCCTTGCCACCCGCCGGCGCATCGAGGAGCTGATCCACCCGCGCGTCACCGCGCCCACCGAGCGCCTGCCCATCGTGCGGCTCACACAGGTGGGAGACGAGGTGGAGTAGGCGGTCGCGCCGCCTTTAGCCGTGACTTCACTGACGCCAATCCCCAAAACGCCCTCCCATGCCCCGCAAGCAAACTGTCGCACGTTTCAGTGTCTCCCTGCCGGCCGATCTGCTCGACGAACTCGACGAGATGGTCCGGCGTCGCGGCTTCCAGAGTCGCTCCCAGGCGATCGCCGCCCTCGCACGCGACGGTTTGGTGGAGCTCCAGAGCGAGCTCGGCACGAAGAGCATGGCCGGCACCATCAACCTCGTTTACGACTACCGGAAGCGGAACCTGCAGGCGCGGCTGATGGACATCCAGCACAAGTATTATCTGATGGTCGTGACCAGCCAGCACGTGCACCTGGAGCATCACCATTACCTGGAGGTGCTGCTGGTGCAGGGACCGCCGGCGAAGCTCCGCGAGCTCGCCGACGAGCTGGCGACCTGCAAGGGCGTCAAATACTGCAAGTTGCAGCTCGCCGCCGAGGCCTTGCCGCCGCTGCTGTAACCAGCCTGCTTTCTGGCATGGATTTGGCTTGGCGGAATGGTATTACCAAGTGATAAAAAGGTAACACTGATGCTCCCATGACATCGCCCCTCTACAGTTCCACCCTGACCCGCGCCGGCATGTGGTCCGGTGTGGTCGGTCGTGACCGAACCCTGCGCCTGACCGACCTCGAAGGTGGGGCCAACGTCGGGTTGTTGCTCTACAACGCCGACCTGACCGTCGAGCGCTACAACATGCCCGACACGCTGAAGGGGCAGCACATCTTCCATGTCCGGCATCCTTTTTGCCTGCACTCCGACATGGGCCGGGTACTCGCCTCGATCACGGCCGACACCGTGGGCTGGCATGATACCGTGGGCGGCTGCTCGGACCCCAAGCTGGTCGCGGAGAAGTATGGCGAGAAAACCTACCAGGCCGCGCGCAACGACTTTTATCGGAATGGTCGCGAATGCTTCCTGATTGAACTGGCCAAGTGGGGGCTGGGTGAACGCGACCTCGTGCCCAATCTCAATTTGTTCAGCAAGATCGTGGCCGACGAATCCGGTCGGCTGACCTTTGTTTCCGGGCACAGCAAGGCCAGTGACCACGTGGATCTGAGGCTTGAGATGAACACGCTGGTGGTCCTCAACACCTGCCAGCACCCGCTTGATCCTGATCCGGTCTATCATCCGCGCTCCGTCAAGCTGGAGGTTTTTGCCACTCCGCCGGCAGGCGCCGGCGACCCTTGTCGCAACTCCCGACCGGAGAATGCCCGGGCATTCATCAACACCGAGAATTATCACCGGCTGCGCGGCTGAGCCGCGCAAGTCACAAGTTGCCAAGGAGCAAGTAACAAGAATTCGAATCTCAGAATGAAAGCCCTGACCGAAAGCCGGCTCGATCCCGCCACCGCGGTCTATCGCCACACCGTTCTCGCGGGTGACCACTGGTCGCGCGAAATCAAGCGCGGCCAGATTTTTCGCATCGTCGACCTCGAGGGCAACCAGGCTGCGGACACGCTGTTCTACGACGCCCGCGATCCGGCCAACCGCTACAGCGCCTCCGACACGATCCGGTGCCAGTCTGCGCTCTATCTCACGACCGGCACTCCGCTCGTCTCCACGCGCGGCGATGTTCTGCTGACGATCGTTGCCGACACCTGTGGCCGCCACGACACTCTGGGCGGGGCCTGTTCGCGCGAGAGCAACACCATGCGTTACGCCTTGGAAAAGGAGTCGATGCATGCCTGCCGCGACAGCTTCATCCGCGGCGCGCAGGAGTGCGGCTGCCACCTCGGCAAGCGCGACATCACCTGCAACATCAACTTTTTCATGAACGTGCCGGTGACTCCCGACGGCCGGCTGACCTTTGAGGACGGCGTCTCCGGTCCCGGCCGCTACGTGGAAATGCGCGCCGAACGCGATGTGCTCGCGTTGATCTCCAACTGCCCGCAGTTGAACAATCCCTGCAACGGGTATGATCCGACGCCGATTGAGGTGTTGGTTTGGGATCCACCGGCAAGGCCGGCGGAGTAGTTGGTAGTTGGTAATTGGTATTTAGGACGCGCCATGAGACTCATCACCAAGGGAACGCAAGTAGCCGTTGAGGGCGGGCAGCAAGTTTTTGAGCAAGTGCCGGAGGGGCGCTTTTTGCTCCCGCGTAAGAAGACAGCGTTTGTCGGCACGACGGAGAAAGTGTCTCGTTTCGTAGAGCGAACCGCGTGCAATCCGGATGAATCGCTTGTGATCAGCGGGCGAAGCCCGGCCGTAACCTTCAGCAATGTTGGTGCCGACGCTGTCGGCCGCACGCACGATCTGCTGGCCAAGGGCGGACTTGGCGAACGGGTCCCAATGGGAAACCGCATCCCATACAAGATCTGCGAGATCTTCGGACATGGAATAGACCTTCAGGCTATCGAGGGCGAATTTGGGCATGACGATGAATCGCGACAGCCCGAATCGCACGTTCCTCCTAATTACTAATTACCAATTACCAACTACTTTGTTTACCAAAATCCTCATCGCCAATCGCGGCGCGATTGCCTGCCGCGTCATCCGCACCTTGCGTCGCATGGGCATCAAGTCCGTTGCGGTCTATTCCGAGGCGGATGTCGGTTCGTTGCACGTCAGCCAGGCCGATGAGGCGGTGTTGATCGGGCCGCCGCCAGCGGCGCAGAGCTATCT
>DATCRM010000175.1:0-4530 GCA_036568985.1 Lacunisphaera sp.
GTAATGTCGCGAGACTGGTCCGCCAATCGCAAATGCCGGCAGGCGATTGGTTGTGGCAGCGGTCTGGGGCCGCCGGCTCCGAACCACGGCGGTCATAGACCGCTGCTACAGTGGTCCCGCGAGCCGGCGCTGGGGTTGTAATTGGGGAATGCATGGGTATTTTCCAATCGAGGGGGTTTAGCCCACGCAACTTTCTCCAACCTCAAAAATCCGATGCCGTCATGAAAACCAGCACACGCTTCGCCCTCAGTGTTCTCCTTCTCCGTCCGATCGCCGGGTGGGCCGCTCCTGCGGAAAAACCCGGCGCTGATCGGGTCGCAGTGACCTTCGATCATCCGGAAAAATTCATCGATGTGCGGGACGACTCCACCGATTTCGAGAACGAACGCGGCCGCGATCATTTCCTGCCGATCCTCAAGGAACATCTCGAGCGCAGGGCCGGCAAGCTCCTGCCCGCGGGCCAGAAGCTCGCCATCACCTTTACCGACATCGACCTCGCGGGAGATTTCGAGCCTTGGCGGGGGATGAACTTCCACGATGTGCGGATCGTGAAGGATCTTTATGTGCCGCGGATGAACTTCACCTTTAAGGTGACCGACGAAGCCGGTCAGGTAGTGAAAGAGGGCGAGGAAAAGCTTCTCGATGCGGCATTCCAGATGCGCATCACCGGCGTCTCCAACACGGATCCCCTCCGATACGAAAAGGAAATGCTGAACGACTGGCTGCGGAAGGAATTTCCCGCCCGCAAGAAGTGAGGTTCGCGTCGCCGGGCTTGGATCGTAGCCCGCTTGTTTCGTACTCCTCGATGCTCGCCAACACCTCCCGGCGCCTTTCGACCGGCTCAAGGCCCTGAGCTTGTCGAACGGGCTGCGCCCACCCCTCTTCATAGGAGTGACTTGAGACCCGGCGCACGGCGGCAAAAAAACAGGGGCGCCCGACTTGGCCGGACGCCCCGTTGCAAAGTTCCTGCCGGTCAGAACCGGTAGTTCAACTGCAGGCCCGCACCGTGATCAGGACTGGCATCGGTGAAGCCTTTCAGAGCATAACCGCTGACCTGCCAGCGGGTGTCGAGATCGTGCGTGAAGGCGAGCATGACATCCGTGGAGGCGTCGCCGCCCGCAATGATCCGCTGGCCCCAGTTGGCCGCCACAGTCCAGACCGTCTCCGGCGAAACGCGGAAGTGCGAGCCGGCGGACGCGAACATGCCGTCGGATAACTGATAGAGGGCGTTGTCGCCGAGAATACGATAACCGACGGACACGAAAGGCGTGGAGCTGCCGAACGTGTGATAGAAATCGAATTGTCCGTAGTAGTCGGTTTCGCCGGTGCCGAGGCCTTTGGCTTCGTCCGCGGTTGGAAACTTGATGCGGCCGGTGAAGGCGAGGTTGATCGGACCCAGGGTGTCGCTGAAACGGTAGGTGGCGCTGGCGTAAATGTCACCGAGGCCTGATTCAGCGCTGGCATTGGGGCGAGGGGCGCCGCCGGCGCCGGTGTTGGCGGCGGGACCCGTGATGCGAATCCACGGGATCGAGGCTCCCAGCAGCCAGGAGCCGCTTTGGTAACCGAGGTTCAAAGGCACGGAGAAAACCTCCGTGTCGGTGGGAAAGCCGTAGTCGCCCTTGCTGTAGTTGAACGCCGTGCCGACGGTCCAAGCGGACGGAGCGGCGGCGGGAGCAGGAGCGGAATCATCGGGGAAAGCCGGACCGGCCATCAGCAGGCCGAGGCCCAGGCAGGGGAGGAGGCGGAAAGTTTTCATGGAGAAGCGATGGTGTGTGGGGAGGGCTCGCGGTACGCGCACCGGGGAAAATCCCCGGTGCGCGGAGCAGTGACCGGAATGCAACGCGGTTTCTTACCGCGCGCTGGCGGTGGCGTCGGCTGCAACTTCCGCCTCGGCGACTGCCTTCGCATAGTCACCGTAGTTCTTGGCGAGCTCGGACTGCACCTCGCCCCAGGTGGACTCCTTGGTGGTCTTGGCCGCCTCACGCAGGCTGGCGCGCAGGGCCTTCTCGCGCGCCCGCACCTCGACGAGGGATTTGGCCAGCGCCGCACGGGACTTTTCGCCGCCCTGTTCGGCCTTCACCTCGAGGTCCGCCACGATCTTCGCGGATGCATCGGCCCGGGCCTGCACCTCGGCGGTCACGTTATCGCGCGCCGCGAACGCGGATTGCTTGATGAGCGCGACGGTGTCGGCCGTGTTCACCGTGACCGAGGCCTGACGGGAGGCTTCGCTTGCCACGGAGAGACCATGGGCCTGACCGGCGGCGGACGCATGGGTGTTCGCATTCGCGTTGAGGCCCGTTGTCACGGAGCCACCGACGGCTGAGTTGGCCGCCGCCGCGGAACTTGCGGTGGCCGGGGGCGCGATCGGCGTGCGTACGACGGCATTCGCGGCGCCTTGGGAGGCGGCACCCGCGCTAACCGTGGCCGGCGGGGGAAGACTCACCGCGGGCGGTGGGGGCGTGGCGGGCGGCGGCGGAGCCGGCGGTGGCGTCATGATGGTCGCAGCACCATGCGTCGCCGAGTTGACCGCGCCCGTAACTCCTTGGGCGGAGGCAACGGAGGCCAGGCCCGCCAGCGCGGCCGAGATAATAATAGTGGAACGAATCGTGGTGTTCATGGGGATGAATCTCCTTGTTGAGGGTTCGCTCCATGCGACCGGACCGGTTAAAGTAGGTTCGCTTGCGACAACAAAACGCCGGAAACTTTTTCCGGTAAACGGAAAGTAAACCCACGGAACAAAAATGCGGACCGATGTTCGCCCGGAGCGTTTTCGCGCTCCAGTGCTTCAGGGATCGCGTGGCGGGGTCGGAGCGTCGTTTTCGAAAATGCTGCCGGAAGAAACCGGCGCGGTGCGCCAGTTGAAAAGGATGGTGAGTGATCGGAACACGAACGTGAGCGCGATGGTAACGGCGGCCGAGCGATTGGCGGGCCAGTTCAGCGTCGCGGTGCAGAACAGGAAAACCACGGCGCCGCCCAGCGCGATGAGCAGGTAGAACTGGCCGGGCTTGAAGACCAGCGGTTCTTCGCGGCACAGCAGGTCGCGCAGGACGCCGCCGCCCACGGCGTTGACTATGCCAACCAGAATGGCGGCGGGCGGGGCGAGGCCCTCAAGCAGTGACTTTTGCACGCCGAACACCGCGTAGGCGCCAAGCCCGAGCGCGTCCACCACCGCGATCAAACGACCGAAACGATGGATGCGGGCGCCGAAAAACACGCCGCACACGGCTGCGAGCGCGACGGCCTCGAGATAGTGCGCATTGGTGAGCAAGGGCGTCGGTCCTTGGGAGAGAAAGAGTCCGTCGCGGATCAGACCGCCGCCGAGACCGGTAACGAGCGCCAAAGCGAGGACGCCCACGATGTCGTAATGGCGCTTGATGGCGGCGAGGGCGCCGGACAATGCGAAGGCAAAGGTGGCGCCCAAGTCGAACAACGCCGGCAGTGCGAAACTGTCGTTGGGCGTGGCTGCGATCATTTGGTCGGGGCGGGCTGCGCCGGCTGCTTCGGTGGCGAATCGAACGTCACGCTTTGCGAGGCTTCGGCGATATCCTTCATGGCGGCGTCGATCGCCGCCTTGTCCTCGGCGGAATCCTTCACCACGGGTTTGCCGCTGCTGAAATCGACGGTCTTGCGCTCGGTCGTCGCGGTCCCGAGCGCGACGGGCTCGTTGGCGGGCAGGACCTTGGTCGTGGTGGCAACAGGGAGAACTGATGCGGCGGATTTGGTTCCGACTGGCGGTCCCGCCGGGGTGGGACCGGGCGGCTGTGTGGCCAGTGCGGGTGCAGGTGCGGCCCGATTTTTCGCGCGGCGGTCGATCACATACCAGAGCACGAAGCCCATCGCGCCGACCAGCAGCGCAAGCAGAACGATGATTTCCTTGGAGCGGCGCATGACGGGGTAGCCTGCGGTTTTTTCAACCCAAGGCCAGCGCGATGATGCCAGCCACCATGCCGGTCGCGGCGAGCAACCGGCGTCGGGCGTCGGCCTCCTTCAGCAGCTTCGCCCCGAAGAGCGCAGAGTCATGCAGAAGCGTAACCACGAAAGACACGAAACACCCGAAAGGAAAGACCGGGGATCCAATGAGGGCACCCCGCCCACAGAAGAAAATGTCCCCGCCATCTGTTGCTCCCAAGGTGACGGTGCACTGAACTGGTCGAGGAGCGGCGGCGGCCGGAATTTTTCGTGTCTTTCGTGCATTTCGTGGTGACCTGCCTTGTGCAATCCGTGCTCAAAGAACTGCGTCTGACGCTCGCCCTGGCCCTGCCCATGATCGTGGGCTCGGTGAGCCAGATGCTGATCGGCATCACCGATGCGGCGCTCATCGGGCGCGTGGGCACGGTGGAGTTGGCGGCGGCGGCGTTTACGCACGGCGTGTTCGGACTGTTCTACATCGTGGGCATCGGATTGCTGCTGCCCGTGGGCGTGTTCACGGCGCGCGATCATGGCGCGGGCGACCATGCGGGCTGCGCCGCCTGGCTGAAGCATGGACGGGTGATGGCGCTGGTGACGGGCAGCGGGGCGTTCCTGCTGCTG
>DATCRM010000176.1:0-3703 GCA_036568985.1 Lacunisphaera sp.
GATGGCCATCAAGGACCAATACGACACGGCGGATCTGCGGACCACGGCCGGCGCGGATGTGCCTTACGCCAACGACCGTCCGCCAGTGGACGCCACCTTCGTGGCCCGTCTGCGCGCCGCCGGTGCCATCATTCTGGCGAAATCCCAGATGGGCGAATACGCCTCCGGCGTGCCACGCAGTTCCTGGGGCGGCACCCTCAACAATCCCTACGACACCGAGCGCAGTCCGATGGGCTCCTCGTCCGGTTCGGGCACCTCGGTCGCCGCCAATCTCGTCACGGCCGCCATCGCGGAAGAGAGCGGGACTTCCATCCGTGGCCCGGCCGTTTACAACAGTCTCGTCGGCATCGCCGCCACGCAGGAGCTGGTCAGCCGTCACGGCATGGTGGAAGGCGGCATCAACACCCGCGTCGGCCCCATCGCGCGCACCGTCGACGATGCCGCGCGCATCCTCGAGGTCATCGCGGGCTACGATCCGAAGGACCCGATGACTTCCGCCAGCGTCCGGCGCCTGCCGCCCAAGCCCTATCACACCTACACCGGCGCCAAGCGGCTCGACGGCATCCGCATCGGCGTCATGCGCGAGTACGTGCACCCCGAGCTGTTCACGGAGGAGGACACGCAGGCCATCGCGATCTTCGAACAGGCGCTCAAGGACCTGCAGGCTCTCGGCGCCACGCTGGTCGATCCCGGCGCGGGCGATCTGCTCACGCCTTACATCCGGAAGAATTTCTACATCCTCTACAGCCCGGCGATGGCCAAGAAATTCCCCGAGCTCTTTCCCGCCGACGATGCGGGCAAACCCACCACCGATCGCACGGACACCGTGTTGGACATGACCATGGATCCGTCCAAGGTGCCCGCTTCGCTCACGATCCGCGATTTCCCCTCCGTCCAGGCCACCGGCCAGAGCAAGCACATGCTCGGCTACTACCTGCGGATGCGCGGCGATGCCACGATCAAGACGATCACCGACCTCTACGAGAAAGGAACCTTCTTCAACGACGAGCGTTTCGGCGACCGCCGGTCGGGCCTTGTCCGGAAGGACAAGGACACCGAGATCGACAACGCCGCGCGGGTGCATCTGCGCTATGCGGTGCAATACATCGTGCTCAACGCGATGGCCGACCTGAACCTCGACCTCATCGTCTCGCCGACGAACAACATTCCCGCGCCCAAGCTCGGTTCGCCCAACGTACCGCGCAAAAACGGCCGCCCGCTGGTCTGGAGTTTCCTCGGCGCCCAAGGCTTTCCCAACATGACGGTGCCGGCCGGGTTCACGACGGAGGTTTACGACCGCGTCGTCGATCCCACGGCCCCGCGCGTACCGGCAAACAGCGGAGGCGGGGAGAGTGAGCCCGGCAAAACCGAGCCCGGCTCGAAGCTGGTCGGCCCCGTTCCCGCCAAGCTGCCCGTCGGCATCGATTTCCTCGGCCGGCCCTTCGACGAACCGCTCATGTTCACCGTCGCCGCCGCCTACCAAAACGCGACCAAGCACCGCGTCCCCCCGCCGGACTTCGGCCCGCTGCCCTGAACCGATCATGCAATCAGGGTCACCACGAAACACACTAAACACACGAAACACACGAAAAGGAATGCCATCGGAGGTTCGGCATTTCGTGTGTTTCGTGTTTTTCGTGGTTAAATCCGAATGAATTGTTCCGGCTGAAAATGATGTCCTCCTTAACGCGCAGTCTCTGGTTTGTCTGGCCCCTGCTGGGCACCGCCTTGGCGGCTGGGCCTGACGCGGAGGACAACCTCCGCTGGCACCGCTACGCCGCCCCGGTGTTCCCGATCGAGATCAGCCAGACGACGGTGCGCGATGGTTTCGCCACCGTTGCGTTCACCTTTGATGATGACGGGCGCATCACCGACCAGGTCGTGCTCGCTGCCAGCCACCCGTTATTCGCGGAGGCCGTGCGATCGGCCGTGGCGCAATGGCAACTCGACACCCGGACCCTGCCGGCGACGGAACGCCGTGACACGCGCCGCTTCGACTTCCTGCGCAACGGCAGCATTGTGGGCATGTCGCAGCGCGATGCCCTGAAGAGCGCCCTCGATCCATTCGGCGACCTGGCGGCAGATCCCATCGTGACGCTCAAGGAAAGCGTGCTGTCGGCCCCGTTGAAAAACCCGGCCGGGGGTCAACCTGAGTTTCCGAAGGAACTCTCCGGCCGGATTCGCGAAGGTATGGCCACGGTCGAGTTCGTGGTGGATGCTGAAGGCCGCGTGCGCGTGCCTGCCGTCACCAGCGCGTCTCATCCCGCCTTTGGCGCGGCCGCGCTCGCCAGCGTCCGGGCCTGGCGCTTTGCCCCGCCGCAACACCAAGGCCGCAGCGTGCAAATCATGACCGAGCGCACCGTTCGATTTTTGGCCCAGTGACCCTGCGCCGTGCGACCGATGAGACGACGCTGCGGTTTGGTCGTAGCGGCGATGGTGACGGCACCCTAGGAGCTGCTTCCCCAGGCAGAAACCGAACGGAAAACAACGAGCAACGGCCGACCCTGGTTCGTCTCGGGGATCGAAATGTGTAATATAATACGTTACACATTTCCGGGGACCGGCGGGCCGGGTTTGCGTGGCGGCCGGCCGGGGCGGACCGCGGGCGCGAACTCACCGCCACGCTGGAAAAAACCCAGCCACCCGAGCAGCAACAGCGTGCGCTCCGCGTCGAGGCTGGCCGAGCCGGCCTTCAGACAGTCCTGCAGCCGCTGCCGCGGCAATCCGAGCAGGCGCGCGAGCTGCGCCTTGGCGCCGTATTTCCGCAGATGCGGCCGCACCTGCCGCACCAACTCGTTCCAACACGGCGTCTCCGGCCCGGGCCGCAACGTGAGGCTGGGACGCCGCGGGCGCGGCTTGGCGCGCGTCTGCGCCCGCCTCGCCTCACGGGCCGCCCGGAAGGCGGCGACGATCAGATCCTCGACCAGGGCCAACGGCAACAGCGGCGGTCCATACACGGCTTGTCTCAGGGAGGGCATGGGGAATGTGTAATATAATACGTTACAGATTTCCGGAGCCGGCCTGATCCAGCGGGCTGCGCACCCCGAGGCCGGGCTTTTTCATCACATGAAGGTAGATCTGGGTGGTGCGCACGTCGCTGTGTCCCATCAAGTCCTGCCGCGTAAACAGGCTGCGCCTGACGCGGCTCAATGACGCTCGTTGGACCGTTGTGGCGGATGCGTGTCGAAATGATGCCGGCATTGCTTACGAAGAAATCTACGGCCCAAGCCGCTCTTGAGAAGCTCCTCCCGCCCTCGTGCGTCAGCCCGCCAGAGGAGACCGCGCAGGCGCATCGTTTTGATGAGTGCCCGCTCCCACTCCGACCCTCCCAAGTCGTCGCGAGCCGGCCTCGGCTCCATCGGCCTCAATCCTCGTGGAGCTGGGGGGAGGTCCCTGTCTCGGTCTCCGTGCGCTGCTGGAGTGCGGGCGACCCCGCCCGCATATTCAGCCCCTTGCGATTCGACATTCGTGCGCACGCCTCGCCTCTGACTCCGGTTGGCCTCCGCAATCACCCCGAGCGAAGTCGAGGAGTGATCAACAAATCCCGATCTCCCTTCGCTGGCTGCGGCTTTCGCCGCGCGAAAAAACCACCGCAGTGCCACGCGCACAGGACCCGAGCGCAGCCGTTCCTGTTTTTCCACATACTGTTTGGCCAGCAGAACGGTGGCCGGGACATGCTGCGTTTTGCAGTGCTTGAGAAAAG
>DATCRM010000177.1:0-4404 GCA_036568985.1 Lacunisphaera sp.
GCCGTGGGCGCGCGGACCGAGCTGCGCGTTGACTTCACGGTCCAGGGCGCGGTTATCACCAGCAATATTACCGAGCGGTATCTCGCCGAGGTAGCTGGCCGCCCCTTGGACACACGTTTCGTCCGCCAGCCCTGTCCCCGCAATGAACTCGACCGCGCGCCGACCCGGATCGCCGGCGACGCTCCCCGTTATGCGGTGGAAGCGGCGAAGCAAGGGGTGCGTGGCAGCGTGGCGGTGTACTTCTATATCGACGAAAAAGGCGAGGTGCGGATGCCGGCCGTGCAGAGTGGTCCGCACCCCTATCTGATGGAGATCGCCGTGGATGCGATGAAGAGCTGGAAGTTCGAACCGCCCACGAGCCATGGCCGGCCGGTGCTCGTGGCCGCGGCCCAGACCTTCGATTTTGACGGCGGGAACAGGTAAGCCTGCCGCCGCCGGTGTGTCGGTGCCAGGACGCCGGTCCGCTTAGCGGGCCGGCGTCCCTGTTCTTTTATGAGGCGGTGGCGAACTTCGCACATATCTCGGCTAAAGTTCCCGACGAGCCGGACCGTTATACCCGGCGACAGTCTTGCAACCCGATTGCAGGCAACTCTCCACGCAGGACATAGGCCGGTCAGTCCAAAGCATCGTCGTATCTTTCATTGCGGAAGGTGCGGCGTGCTCGAGGTCTCTGTCCGGCCGTCCCCTCATTCACCACGACTTCGTTTTCTCTCTGCCACTTATGAAAAACTGGACCATTGGCCAACGCATCATCGCTGGGTTCGTCACGTTAATACTCATCGCTGCGGCCTTTGGTTTGTACGCTTACCGCGGGTTGATCGCGATCGATCACCTAGCGACGCGAATCGCGAGCGATTGCCTGCCGGGTGTCTACCAGATCGGACGCATCGAGACGCTCAATCTCACCAATTACTCGCTGACGCAGCGCATGATTTTTGTGACCGACCCGGCCGGCCGTGCGGCGATCGAAAAGGCGATGAAGGCCAACTCCGAGGAAATCAGCGCATTTACCAAATCCTACGAGGACACGATCTCCCTGCCCGAGGAACGCCGATTGTTTGAAGCGATGCGAGTCGCGCGCGGGCCCTACACGGAGGAACGCAGCCGCTTCATTGCCGAGTTGGACAAGATGACCCCGGCCGAGGCGGCCGCCCGGCTGCTCGAAAAACTCGAGCCGCTTTACCTGAATTACTACGCCACCATCCGTGCCGTGGTCGATCTGAACCGGGGCGACGGCGAGCGCGCCGGGAGCGGCATCGCGCAGGCGGTGGTCGCGGCGCGGCATGGTATCTGGGTTGGTCTCACCGGCGCCCTGCTGGTCGGGATCGGCGTTTCCGTGTTGGTCATTCGCGGGACCAACCGCCGGCTTCGGGGCGTGGCATCGACGCTGGCCGCCGGCGCCGCCGAAGTCAGCTCGGCCGCCAGCCAGGTCTCGGCGGCGGGCCAGACCCTGGCGTCGGGATCCAGCGAACAGGCGGCTTCGTTGGAGCAGACGAGCTCCTCGCTTGTGGAGTTGTCCAGCATGACCAAGCGGAATGCGGATCACGCCTCCAACGCCAAAGCCCTGGCGGCCGATACCCGTGCCGCCGCCGATGCCGGCACGACCGACATGCAACAGATGTCCGCCGCCATGGCCGATCTGCAGAAAGCGAGCGCCAGCGTGGCGGCGATCATCAAGACGATCGACGAAATCGCATTCCAGACGAACATCCTCGCGCTCAACGCCGCGGTCGAGGCCGCCCGGGCGGGCGAGGCCGGCGCCGGTTTCGCCGTCGTGGCCGAGGAAGTCCGCAACCTGGCGCAGCGCAGCGCCAGCGCGGCCAAGGAAACGGCCAACACCATCAACGAGGCCGTGCGCATGAGCGAAGTCGGCGCCGGTATCAGCGGCAAGGTGGCCACCGGTTTCATCGGAATCGTGGAACGCACCCGCCGCCTCGACGGTTTGGTGTCCGAGATCGCCACGGCCTGCCACGAGCAGAACGAGGGCATCGTCCAGATCAATTCCGCGGTGAGCCAGATGGACAAGGTCACTCAAGGCAACGCGGCCAGTGCGGAGGAAAGCGCCGCCGCCGCCGAGGAGCTCAATGCCCAGGCGGTGACCCTGAAGGGTTGCGTCAGCCAGTTGCTGCAGCTGGTGAATGGAGCTCACGCCGCGGAGCCGTTTGCCGACGCGCCCGGGCACGCGGCCGCGGTGCACCCGCGGTCGTCCGCTTCGGAGCATTTTTTCGAAGACATTCAGACCGCGCCGAAGGCGTCCGGCGTGCCGGTCGAAACGACCGCTCGTTAGTGGCGCGTGCACGACCTCGGTGCGGGCCCGGAGCTGCGGTCATCGCCCCGCAGGCCGGTTTGCTGCGGATTGAGGCGTGACGAAGCGACGCGGTGCGTATAGCGATGCTCTTCGCATGCGGGCGGCCGATCGACTTTCAGCGCGGTTTTTCCGGATAGGGCTGCTGCCGTTATTGCTGTGGTCGACTCCGCCGGCGCGGAGCGCGGAAAAGCTGTTGGCGCCAACGGATCTGACCGCGCTGGATCGACAGAACCGCATGTGGCGGCTGATCCGTCCGGAAAATACGGTGGAGGCGAACTTGGAAGCCTGGCGAACGGCGGGCTTTTCCGCGAAGGAAGTGGAGGATCTCAGGCTGCGTTTGACGGAACTCTGGACCGTGAGGGTTGACCGCAACTTCGGGTGGCTGCGTGCCGAGACGGTGGAGAAGATCCAGGCGCTCGACCGTGAATTCATTCCCCGCGTGCGGGCGGCGCGTCTGTATGCGGCGGTCGGGATCCGGACCGGAACGGAAACCGTCGCGACGTTGGCGGCCGTGGACCAGCAATGGCGTCGGGCGCTGCTGCGATTGCTGGACTACGACGAGCTGGCGGAGTTCCGTTTGACGAACTTCGTGGCGGCGCGCGATCTGGCCCATTTGCTGGAAGGGATCACGCTCACCACGGGGGAGGAACGCCGCTTGTTTCAACTGGAGCGGGATTTTCGGAGCACCTATGAGCGGAGCCCGGCGGGCGTACCCCGTGCGCAGGGTCCGGCTGAGCGGGAAGCCTGGCTGGATCATCTGTCGGCGATGCGGCAGGAGCTCGGCAACGAGCGATTCGCGGTCTATCTGCGCCGGGCCAACGCCGAGTTTGACGCGATGGACGCGGCGCTGGGCCGGCTGGCGGAAACCCGGCCCGACGTGGCCGTGGATTTCTGGTGGTTGCGGCAGAAGCTGGCCAGCCAGTATGCCAGAGGAGGGGGAGCCGTGTCCTCCCGGGAATGGCAGGACGTGGTGGCGAACACCCAAGCGCAAGCCCGGGCACTGCTGGGCGACGAGGTGTTGTCGTCGTATTTGGAGAGCAACAACGCGCGGTGGCTCGGCGGGCGTTGAGCGATTACTTTTTCGCCAGCAACGTCTCCAAGTCCAGGGGCGCTGTCACCATGGCCAGTCCGCCGTCAGGCGTGCGGGGCCATTCTTTTTCCGGGCGGTCCCGGTAAAGTTCGACGCCGTTCTGATCGGGATCGCGCAAGTAGAGGGCTTCGCTCACGCCGTGGTCGCTGGCGCCATCGAGCGGGATGCCAGCGGCGACGAGCCGGCGCAGGGCGTCGGCCAGGTCGCGCCGGGTAGGATAGAGGATGGCGGTGTGGAACAAGCCCGTGCTGCCGCGCGGAGGCGGCCGGCCACCGAGACTTTCCCACGTGTTGAGTCCGATATGGTGATGGTATCCGCCGGCGGAAATGAAGGCCGCTTGGGTTCCGTATTGCTGCATCAGCTCGAAGCCGAGGACGCCGCAATAGAAGTCGAGGGCTCGTTGCAGGTTGGCGACCTTGAGATGGACGTGGCCGATGCGGACACCGGCGGCGATGGGCGTGACGGAAGAGGTCATGCGGATGGTGTAGCCCGTTTCCGGCTTTTCGCCACCTTGGGATGAACGAGGCCCGAGGTCTGGGGAGTGTTTTCAAACCACCGGAGAGGATTAACCACGAATGCTTCGCCTAACGGCTGCGCTGCGAAATCCCCTGCGCCTAATCGGCTCCGGTTTAGGTTTCTGGGAGCGGCTAATCGCCGCTGGGAAGCGGAAAAATTCAGTTGTCCGTCGGCGATTTCAGCCGCAGCGCAGGCTGCGCGACTGATCCCGGGCTGCCAGCAGGCAGCAACAGGAAGCCGACCCCCCGGAATCCACCGCAGGGCCGATTAGGCGGAGCTCTCCATGTAGCAGAGCCGTTAGGCGATGCATTCGTGGTAAAAACAGGATCGGTTTATTCCCTTTGGGTCGAATACCCCGGAGCTTCAGCCTTCGCCTGGCCTACGGCTGACAGGTGCTCCGGCTTGGATGGAGGCGGGGCTATCAGCCCCGCGTTTGGGAAAGAGCGCGGCCTGCGCCTCGCAGGACTGATAGTCCTGCCTCCATTTCTGG